>CAZSDX010000029.1:0-23386 GCA_964605685.1 uncultured Polyangiaceae bacterium | reverse complement strand
TTTGAGCGGTCCTCCTCAACAAGCCCCCGGCTCTGCCGGGGGTAGTTTGACTTCCTCTTCCTGGGGGTTCCTCCCGCGCGCGTCGATCTTCTCCGAACCATTCCCGGGATCCAATTTCGCGACGCTTATGCTCGGCGCGTGGATGTTTGGTGGTCCGGCACACCTGTCCATATCATCTGCCTCGACGATCTCATCGTGGCGAAGCAAGCTGCAGGTCGCGAGCGCGATCTCCGTGATCTGGCCGCGCTCAAGCGTGTTCCAAGGCCATGAAAAACGGGACGCCGCCTACCACGAGGGCGACGACCTGCCGGAGTGACCCTGGGCGGTGCGCTCGGGGTGGTGTCTTCTCCCCCTGGTGGTGGGGGTAACTTCTTCTCGTCGGTCGAGGTGGTCTGGGTGGCGGCCTTCTTCTTCTCCAGGAGGCGAGCCTCCTTGCGGCGACGACGGGCCTTCTGCTTTGCGCGAGCGCGAGGATCTTGAGGAGTTCCCATGGGAGGGGGCTCCTAGCGCAAGGGCGAGGGGAGCGCTACCCCCCGGTCACCGGAGGCTCGCCCGAGGAAGGGAACCAGGGGAGAGCCCCTCCAGGAGGCCCGGACCCGGCCTCGGAGCCTCCCAGGGAGCATGGGCGATGCCCGGCTCGGAGCCTCGGGGCCTTGGAAAAGCATGGGCGATGCCCGGTCAGGGCCTTGGAGCTTTCTTGGGAGCAGGCACGATGCTTGTCCGCAGGGGGGCGCTGGGGCCTGGGAGGAGGGGAAGGCCAGGGCCGGAAAAGGGGTCGAGTCGCCTTGCGCGGGCCCGTATCCGAGCGTTATTTCTGGAGGATGCACTGGCGCACGTTCTGGGCAGGGCTGCTGGGGGTGACGTTCGCAGGGGCGGTGCTGGGCGGCGGGGTGGCTCCGGAGCGGGCGGCGCAGGCGGCTCCGGTCGAGGTCAAGCTGGTCCACGAGAAGTACACCCTCGACAACGGTCTGGAGGTGATCCTCCACGAGGATCATCGGACGCCGGTGGCCGCGGTCAACCTCTGGTACCACGTCGGCTCCAAGGACGAGGCGAGGGGGAAGAGCGGCTTCGCGCACCTGTTCGAGCACATGATGTTCGAGGGGTCACGCCACGTGGGCGAGGGGATGTTCCTCCGGTACCTCGACAGCATCGGGGCCACCGAGCGCAACGGCACGACGAACACGGATCGAACCTCGTACTTCGAGACCGTCTCCCGGGGGCGCCTGGAGCTTGCGCTCTGGCTGGAGAGCGACCGCATGGCCTTCCTCCTCGACCGGCTCAACCAGGCCGCCTTCGACCGGCAGCGGGAGGTGGTGAAGAACGAGCGCCGCGAGCGCTACGAGAACGTCCCGTATGGCCTGGTCGCCCAGCACCTCCGTGCCGCGCTCTTCGACGAGGAGCACCCCTACCACCACCTCGCCATCGGCACCCCCGAGGATCTGGACCGCGCCACCCTCGACGACGTGCGCGCCTTCTTTCGGACCTTCTACGTCCCCAACAACGCCACCCTCGTCGTCGCTGGCGACATCGATGTCCCCGCCACCAAGGCGCTGGTGCAGCGCTACTTCGGTCCCATCGTCCGGGGGCCAGCGCCGCCGGTGCAGCGGGGGCCGCGCCCCTCCTCCCTCGGCAAGGAGGTCCGCCTCGCCATGGAGGCGGACGTCGAGTTCGCCCGCCTCTACGTGAGCTGGGCCACGCCACCGCTGTTCGCCCCGGGGGACGCGGAGCTGGACGCCGCGAGCAAGATCCTGAGCGTGGGGCGCAGCAGCCGGCTCCAGAAGCGCCTGGTCCACGAGCTGGGGGTCGCCCAGCACGTCGGGGTCCAGCAGGCCTCCTCCGAGCTGGCCAGCGTCTTCGAGGTGGTGGTCACCCTGCGCCTAGGCGCTTCCCCCTCCGAGGCGCTCAAGCTCGTCGACCAGGAGATCGAAGCGCTCCGCAAGGAGGCTCCCTCCTTCGAGGAAGTGCAGCGCGCCCAGGCTCGCCAGGCCACGGGGGTCATCTTCGCGGCCGAGCGAGTCAGCAGCCGCGCTAACGGCCTCAACCTCTACAACCATTTCACCGGCGAGCCCGGCTACCTCTCCCAGGATCTCGCCCGCTACCGGGGCCTCACCCCCGCCGCGGTCCAGCGCGCCGTGGCCGCCCACCTGCCGCCAGACCGCCGCGTGGTGGTGGTCGTCACTCCGGACCCGAAGGCTCCTCGCGCCGGTCGCCTCCGCCCGTAACCAGACCGTCACCACGAGGCGGCGGGCGTGGGAGCGGCTGCGGTGCTCCCACAGGTAGAGCCCCTGCCAGGTGCCAAGGGCGAGGCGCCCGCCGAGCACCGGGATCAGCTCGGAGGTCCGGGTCAGCGCGCTGCGGGCGTGGGCGGGCATGTCGTCGGGCCCCTCGTCGTCGTGCTCCCAGCGGCGGGACTCGGGGGCCAGCTCGGCGAACCACCGGAGCAGATCCCGACGCACCGAAGGATCCGCGTTCTCCTGGATGAGCAGGCTCGCGGAGGTGTGCTGCACGAAGACGTGGCAGAGCCCCCCCTCGACGCCGCTCTCCCGCACCACCTCGGCCACCCGCGCCGTCACGTCGTGGAGCCCCGCGCCCGGCGTGGCCACCTCGATGATTCGCTGAAACATGCGCCGATTGTAGGCTCCCTGTCGCCAGAACGCCCGCCTCCGCATGAGCGGACAAATTATGTCCTGTTTGGCCGGGTACGACGTTGCGGACCTGGGGAGGGTTGTCAGGTTGGGGGAAGGTGCGGCGTCCCTCCGGGGGCCATCCCCGTGGAGGGGATTCTTCCTTGACGTGTTCTTTGCAAGCTGGATCTCTCCCTGGGTCTGCTCACGCAGGCCCCCCGGTCGACCTGGGTCGACAGGCGCGGGGAACCTGACCCCTGATGATAGGCCGGTGGATAGCCGGCGGGGTCGCGCCACGGAGCGGCACCTCAGGTGGGAGTGGCCGGGCGCGACGTCCGGAGCCTCACCAAGACCACCACGAGGCTCCTTTGGACCGGCAGCGATGCCGCCGCGACGCTCCGGGATCGATGGGGGGCGGGCCGCGCCGCCGCGAGACGTTCGTGCCCCATTCGACGCTGCTGCGATCCCGTGCAGGCGGCGCTCGGCAAGGGTCACGAGGGGCTCCGGAAGGGCGGGGAGGAGGCCCGGAGTTGAGCGCGCGATCGGTGTAAGCTGGCCGCGCGCTTCTTGCATTTGGAGAAGATGTACGCCCGATGGACGATCTCCGCCTCTTCCGGTTGCTGAGCGAACGTACCCACGACGCCGATGGACTGCGCGGCTTGCTGGAGGAGCTGGCCAGGCAGTCGACGCTGGTCCGGCTGCCCTTCCTCGGGTTGCTGGTTCCCTTGCTGGAGGGGGGGAATCCGGGGCTCAAGGCTGCCGCGATCCGGTGCCTCATGGGCTGCGAGGGCGCCGAGGCGACGCGCCTGATCGCCGCGTACCTGGAGGACGATGACCCGGAGGTCCGTGGCGCGGCCCTGGACTTTTTCCGGGACATCTCCAGGAGCCAGCCGTGGCGCTGGGTCCACGTCGCTTACCACCCGGACGCGCGGATCCGGCGAGCCGCCTTCGAGGATGGCGTCGCCGTGGAGGCCGCGTCGATGGGCTTTCCCCTTCTGGTGGACGAGGCGTGCGGCGAGCTGGCGCGGCAGCGCTTCCTTCCGGGGCACCCGGTCGAGCGATGGGCGCTCCCGAGGAACGCTCCGGCGTTGATCCTGGAGATGGTCTCCGAGGGGATCCTCTCGGAAGACGACGGGCGCGCGCTGTTCCTTGGCCTGAAGGCCGATGATCTTGGTTCCCTCTTCGAGCAGGGGCGAGCCCGCACGGAGGAGGCCGCGCAGCGCTACCTGGAGCAGGCCCGGGTGGCGATCGAGGCGCCAACTTCTGACGGCGAGCCGGACGAGCTGGAGCGCCTCGTTGACCTGCTCTGGATCGAGTCTCCCTCGCCAGCTCAGGGGAAAGCGCTCAGGGATTTCCTGGGGCATCTGGCCGTCTCCTCGCTGTGCCAGTCGCAAGAATTTCGGAGGCGTTGCGCTGCCGCGATCACCCGGAAGATCGCCCTCTCAGGGGGGGGTCCGGCGCTCTTCCTGGAGCTGCTGGTCGAGCTGCACCCGCTGGCCCTCACCTTCGCCTGGCTCCCGCGGGAGCAGCGGCGCGAGGCGCTCCGGGTGTTCTACCGCCGCGGGGACGCCACCCGGAAGGAACCCCCGGAGACCATCGAGTCCCTGATCGAGGGCGATCTGGTCCGGCACCGGGAAGGCGGCCTCGACCTCTGGGCCCTGGGCGCCATGCTCCACGCCGCCCAGGGCTCGCCCTTCGAGCTCCTCTTCCGGTGGGTGCGGGTCGATCCGGTGCTGGATGCGTTCGTGCTCCGCCCTACGGAGTCCATGCCCTTCCTGTCGCTGAGCGACTCCTCTCACCGGGGCAACGCCTTCCTCCTCAAGTGCCTGCGCCACCGGATGCCCCGCAAGATGGCCTGGTGCACGGCGTCGTGGGCCCTCTCGACCCCCGTCGAGCAGCTCGACGCCCTGGTGCTCGCTACCAAAATTCACGAGGACGAGGAGGACGGAGAGAAGAAGGAGAAGGGCGCCAGGAAGAAGCGCGGCCCAAAGAAGGCTCCCCCCCGTCCAGCCCCCGGAGAGACCCCGACGCCGGAGCTGATCTCCGCCGCCGAGGCGGTCGAGATCTTCCGGGCGCTGCTGGAGGCGATCCGCCAGGGGTACGAGATGCCCCTGAAGCGCGCCGAGCGGCTGGCGGCGCTGCTGGGCGGTCGTATCGGCTCCGAGCCCGCCGGGCTGGGGCTCTTCCTCGACGCCTGGCTGGGAGGAGGCGCGGAGGAACCGCCTCCCCTGGGGGTGCAGATCCTGGTGGCGCTGGCGAACCCCATACCCGCGGCGGACTTCGCCTCCTGGCTGGCCTCCCTCGATCCACGACGCCTCCTCCTTGCGCTCTCGGCCCTCTCCTTCTGCACCTCGCTCCCCTTCGCCAAGGAGCGGGCGCTGGCGGAGCTCCTCGCCGATCACCCCGCGGAGCCGATCCGCGCCTGGGCCCGGTCGAGGCTCCCGGTGGAGGAGGTCCGCCCGCCCCCGCCCACCGAAGGGCGACCCCTCACCGACAAGGAGCGCGAGGTGCTCTCCATCTCCTCCGACGCCAACCTCCCCGCCACGGTCCAGGCCCTGGGGCTGCGGCGCTCCGGGCTTGCGCCGCTCCTGCTCGCTCGCTCCCCCGCAGTCTCCCTGCCGGTCTGCGTCGCCCTGCTCTGCTGCGACGATCCGGTGAGGGACGTCGACCGGGCCCTCTCCGTGTGGGGCTCGGGAGACCCATCCTTTCTGAACCGGTTGGACGCGGCGGTGGTGGAGGCGGCGAACGCGCTCCCTGCGCTCCCGGCCCTGGGCCACGCCTGGCTCTACCGCTGGGAGCGCCATGCCTTCGCCCTGCTGGGGTTGCTCACCGACGGCGGCGCCTCGCTGGAGAGCGCCCTCTCCTCATACCTGTCCGTGGTGGGGACCCCCTGGGCGCGGACCCGGCTGATCGAGGCGGTGAGCGAGATCCTCAACCTCCTCGCTTACCGGGACAAGGAGCGGGCCGAGCTGCTCTGCACCGTGGGTCTGCTGGAGCTGCTGATCCGCGAGCTGACCGGGAGCGCCGGGGAGGCCGCCGCCGGGACGCTGGTGCAGGTACGCCGGGTGCCCGCCCTCCAGCCGCTGGTCGCCTCGCTGCGGCCCCGGGTGCTGGCGCTGCTCCCGGAGCTCTCCGCGGAGGTCCGCGCGCGTCTCTCGGCCTGGATCGACTCCACCGGGCTGGCGCCTGCCCGAGCCGCGCGCAAGGTGGTGGAGGCGACGAGCACCGTCACCGTCGAGCAGGTGCGCGGCTGCCGCGACCCGGACCAGCTCGCCGCCTGGACCCAGGGGGTCTCGCTCCCGGTGCTGGAAGAGATCGCCCTGCGCCTGCTGGACCTCGCCGAGCCGGGGTTGAACCGGGTCGTTGACCTGCTGCTCTCGGGCCGGGAACGAGCCCAGCTCGTGCCGTTCCTGGCCCTGGTGGACCTCTGGCCCGACGGCGCCGCCCTGGCTCGCCTGCGGGATGCCGTCGCGGACCAGGGTTCCCTGCCGCACGAGCTGCGCTTCGCCCTGGCGCTCGCCCTGGGGCCACGCGGCGACGGGCGGACCCTGGAGGCGGCGCTGCTGGCGGCCTGCGCCCCGGGGACGTCGTGGTTCTCCCTGGACGACTGGAAGGCGCTCACGGAGCGCTTCCCGGAAAAACTCGCCATCGCCGTCCGCCTCGCCGCTTCGCCCCAGCCCCACGCTTACCGGGAGGCGGTGGAGTTTCTTCTGACCCACACCGGGAGGGCGACCGAGGAGGCCGTGAAGGCGGGGCTGCTGTCGTTCCTGGAGGCGGGGACAGCCCGGCTGTTTTCCCTGCGGTTCCGCGCGGCGCAGTGGCTCCATGAGCGGGGAGTGTGGCAGGCGCTCCCGGTGCTGATGCGGGGGCCGACGGAGCAAGGCGAGGCGGGGGTGCCGGATCTGCTGTGGGGGGTCTCCTCCTTCCTGGTGGAGAGCTTCGCCCGGTCGATCCTGTTGCTCGGTGGGGTGCAGCGGGAGCGCGGACTACTGGCGGCGCTGGAGCGGGCCTCCCCGGAGGCGCGGGGGGAGGCGCTGGAGCTGGTCATCGCCCGGTGCCAGAGCAACGACACGCGGCGCGCGGCGGTGCGGATGCTGGGGAAGTTCCTCCACCGTGCGGAGAAGCTGGACAAGATCGCGGAGACCTTTGCCTGGGGCGTCCACCGGGGCCGGGAGCTGCTGGGAGGCTTCTACAAGGTCGAGATGGTGGAGGGGAGCGCGCTCGGCTACACCCGGCTCCAGGAGCGGCGCATCTTCATCAGCCCGCTGCCGATCCTGCGCCGGGAGCGCAACGGGCGCGAGCTGGTGGAGGCGCTGATCCTCCACGAGCTGGGGCACCACCGCTACCACCGGGGAAGCGCGGCGGATCGCTGCTGGAAGCTCTCGGAGCAGGAGGGGATCCAGCGGCTCTACAACCTGGTGCTCGACGAGCATCTGGAGCGGAACTTGCGGGCCATCGACGAGGGCTTTGGCGACCGGCTCAAGCTGCTGGCGTCCTACGCCTTCCAGCACTCGAACCGGGACGTTCCGGTGCAGGGGTTGCTCGTGTCCCTGGGGCTCCAGGCGGCGCGGGTGCTGCCCCGGATCCGCCTCCGGGTGGCCCGCGATCCGGGGATGGTCACCGTCGAGAGCGGAGGGCTCCTCCAGGCGATGGAGCGCCGCGGACTGGCTTTTTCCCGCTTCCTCCGGGCGCTGCGGATGGGGCTGGGCAACCGCCACCAGGATCCTCGTGTCAACGAGGCGCTCGCGCTGTTCAAGGGAGGGTTCCGCCACAAGGGGCCGGAGGAGCTGCTGGAGGTGGCCCGAGCCCTGAAGAAGATCTTTGGCGGCGAGTGCACCTTGCTGGAGTGCACCGGCTCCCACGAGACGCTGGGCGACGGCGCCGAGGCCGTCGGCAACGGCGACGGGATCTCCTCCCAGGAGGTGGACGAGGAGGTGGAGCGGATCCTTGACCCCAGGAAGGGCCCCCGCCGGGGCGCAGGCGACGAGGAGAACGGCAAGCGGCGCCTCTGGATCAACGTGAACCCGGACACGGATTTTGCGCGGATCACCTCGGTGAACAAGCTGGAGCTGGATCGCGCGGCGGCGGAGGCGCTGGCGGTGCAGGTGCGTCGGCAGGGGTTCCACCTGCGACGCTACCTGGAGGATCTCGGGCTGGCGCGGGTGCCGGAGCGGCGGCGTATCCAGGGGCACCGCTTCGACGAGAGCCGTGTCCAGGCGCTGCTGCTCCGGAACGATCCGCGGGTGCTGATCGCTCGGCGCGTGGAGGTGCACACGGACGTGTTCCTCGGGGTGGTGGTCGACTGCTCCGGGTCGATGCAGTGCTCGGGGCGCATCGAGCGGGCGCGGCTCTTCGCGGCGCTGATCGCCGAGGCGGTGCGCGGGATGAAGACCATCGACCTGCGCCTGTTCGGCTTCACCGATCAGGTGATCTACGATGCGGGCGACGCGAACGCCTGCGCGGCGCACCGGCTCGCGGCGGGGGGAGGGAACAACGACGCCGCCGCGCTGTGGCATGCGGCCCAGGTGGCCCGGCAGAGCAAGCGGAGGTCGCAGGTGCTGGTGATGATCAGCGACGGGCTGCCGACGGAGTGCTCCGCGGCGGCGCTGAGGAACCTGGTGGAGCAGCTCACGCGCCGGGCCCGGATGGTCTGCGCCCAGGTGGCGGTGGCGCCGATCACGGAGCCCTGCTTCCCGCACTACGTGCTGCTGAACGAGAGCAACCAGGACGAGGCGGTGCGGCGCTTCGGCGCCCTGGTCGGCGCCCTGGTCCGGCGCTCGATGCAGGGGTGAGGCCGGGGTTCACCAGCGCTTGAGGGAGAGCTTGTAGTCCTGGGAGACGCCGGACGGGCTCCAGACGGCGATGAAGTACTCCCCCGCGCCGTTGGAGAGGTTGGCGATGAACTGCCCGTTCTGGTTGGGGATCGGGTGGTACTGGCCGTTGACGCGCTTCCACATCTTCACCTGCGCGTCGGAGCCGACGACCTCGACGGCGTACTTGGTCCCCGCCCCCGCCACGGACCAGGTATACCAGTCCTCGTCGGCGGCGTGGTTGATCTGTCCGCAGATCAGCTCCTCGATCTTGCTCGCCTCGTGCACGCTGTCGTTGGGCTCACTCTCCGGGGAACCTCCGGCGCAGGCGGGGGGCGGGTTTCCTCCGGGACCTCCGGAGCTTCCGGAGCCCCCGGGACCACCGGGGCCACCGGAGCTACCCGAGCCACCGGAGCCATCCGAGCCACCGGCCCCTCCGGAGCCGCCGTCGTCCGGCGGATCCGTGTTCCCCGGGCCTCCGTGCTTCTCGATCTGCTGCTGGATCACGCTGTAGAGGAGGTCGACGCGGGCGAGGACCTGGGTACCTCCGCCGCCGCCGGAGTTCACCGCGAGGATGGTGTGAGGCTTGCTGCCGAAGAGCACCACCGGTCCGCCCGAGTCGCCGGACTGGATGACCTCCTGGGAGATGTAGTCGTAAGGGAAGCCGTAGCCGGTGGCGTCCTTCATGCCCAGGGGCTTGCTGACGAAGAGATCGGAGGAGGAGAACTGGCCGTTGTTGATCCGACCGATGTTCACCGCCTTGGTCCCGTCCGGGACCTTGGTCTTCTGGAGCACCGGGAAGCTCGGGAGCGTCATCGGTTTCTCCAGGAAGATCAGCCCGACGTCCTGCGAATTCGGGTTCACCGCGCTCCCCCAGCCCTTGTACTGGGTCCACGCCTTGGTCGTGTAGCCCGACTGCTTGCCCGCGTAGGGGAGCGTCACCTTCCAGCCGTTCATCCCCTCGATGCAGTGCCCTGCGGTCAGCACCACCCGGGGAGCGATGAGCGCCCCCGAGCAGGCGGACGCCTGGTATCCCCCCTGGTACATGTCGATCAACGCCGCCGACGGGTACGCCGACGCCTTGGAGCCGCCGATGATCGGCTCGGCAGAGACCTCCGTCGGATCGAACTCCTGGAAGCTCTCGGGGTCCACGCTACCGGCGTCGCCGCAGGCGATCAGCGCGGGCAGCAGCGAGAGCGAGGCGATCTTGGAATACCGGAACCAGGAACCGTGGCTTGGCTTGCTCATGCCTCCCTTCCTGAGCAACCCGCGTACCGCTCCGGGATCGTTCGTCCCTTCCAGGTGGAAGAGAATTCGCGCAGCCCTGCTGGACGAGTTGCGCAGGCGGTTGCGCAACTTGCGCAGCCTCCGGCGCCCGACTTGAGCAAGGGCTTACCAGGGTTTGCGCGGCCGGGGGAGGCCGAACTCCGCGATGCGTGTGACCAGCGTGCGGCGAGAGATCCCGAGGAGCTTGGCGGCCTGGGTCTGGTTGCCGCCGCACTGCTCCAGTGCCGCCGTGATCCGGGCCCGCTCCAGGTCGTCGAGGCGGGCACGCAGCTCCTCGGGAGAGGAGAGGGGAGGCGGCGGAGGGAGGGTCTGCTCCGTGGGCGCCGGGGGAGGGATCGAGGCCATCTTCTCCACCGGCAGGTGAGCGGGGGTGATGGCCCCTCCGCTGCTCAGCAGCAAGGCTCGCTCGATGACGTTGCGTAGCTCCCGGACGTTCCCGGGCCACCGGTAGGTGAGGAGCATCTGCCGGGCTTCCGCGTCGATGCCTGGCACCCGGCGCCGCGTCTTGCTGCAAGCGTCCTCGAGGATCGCCTGCGCGATGGGCAGGATCTCCGCGCGGCGCTCCCGGAGCGGGGGGATCACCAGCGTCACCCCGTTGAGCCGGAAGAAGAGGTCTTCCCGGAACGTCCCCCGGGCGGCGGCGGCCTCCAGGTCCCGGTTGGTGGCCGCCAGGAAGCGCACGTCGATGGGTCTGGGCTTGAGCCCCCCCAGGTGGAGCACCTGCCGGTCTTCGAGCACGCGGAGCAGCTTGGCCTGGGTCGAGAGCGGCAGCTCCCCCACCTCGTCGAGGAGCACGGTGCCCCCGTTGGCGGTCTCCAGGAGCCCTGGTTTTGCCTGGGTCGCCCCGGAGAAGGCGCCTCGTTCGTAGCCGAACAGCTCGCTTTCCAGGAGCTGCTCGGAGAAGGCGGCGCAGTTGAGCCGCAGGTAGGGGCGCTCCGCGCGGGGAGAAGCCCGGTGGATCGCCTCGGCGACGACCTCTTTTCCCACCCCGGTCTCCCCCAGCAGGAGCACGCTGATGTTGCTGTCGGCCACCCGGTGGATCATCCGGTAGAGGCGCTTCATTTCCGGATCCTCGATGACCGGGGAGCGCCCCTGCTGGGAGGGTGTCCCCGGGGGAGAACCCCTGGCCTGGGCGTCGTTGGTGGGAGGCGCTTGTTGCAGGTACACCACCACGGCCCCCAGCAACACCGTGTCCCCCAGCTCGATGGGAGCAGGCTCGCGGGGGCGTATCCGCCGGGTGCGCAGGTGGTCGGTGCTCGCCTTGGGGAGCTCGTTTTCTCCCGGAGGGGACTCGTAGAGCAGCGTTCCGTTGGCGCTCCCGAGGTCCTCGATGGTGATCGGAGGACCGAGGCGCAGGATAGCGTGGCGCCGCGAGATCGAGGGATCTTCGAGGCTCACCGGGCACTCCGCGGCCCGACCGAGGAGGATCTCTTTTTGATCGGGGAGCGTCCGGAGATCTTTCGTCCCGTCCCGGTGGACGATCACGAGCTGGAGCGGGGTGGGGAGGATGGGCAAGGCGCGCGAGTGTAGCGCAGGACGCGAGGGGGCCGCAGGCTCGCGGTGCCTTGCGGTATCCGCGTTACAGGGGCGTGGCGAGCAGGCGGTAGCTGAAGACCTGCGCCGGGGCCGAGCGCTGCGAGGCGCGCACCCGCACCGTGTAGGTTCCAGCCGACGGCAGGAGCACCTCGGAGCAGTACCCCTTGGCGGAGGCACCCGGGGAGGGATCGTCGTTGAAGGCGACCAGGAGCCCCTCCGCGTCGAAGACCTCGATCTGGCTGTCGAGCCGTCTGTCGGCGCAGTCGGGGGCGGCGGTGGGGTCGGTCACCGTGAGCCGCATTTTTTCTCCGGGGCCGACCTCGATGGAGAACGTATCCGCGTCGCCCTCCGGGAAGATCCGGCCGAGGGCGGAGCCGGAGGCGGGAAACTTCGCCACCGCCGCCGAGCCGCTCGAATCCCCATCGTCGGGGAGCCGGGTGCAGCCGTCGGCGCAGTTCTTCTCCTCGGCGTTGGGGTCGCACTGCTCGACGCTCCGGACCAGCAGCCCGTCGCCGCAGGAGACCGGCAGCGTCTGCGCCCTCAGCTCGTAGCCTCCCTGCGCCGAGGGATCGGCACCCTCGACCACGAAGTAGAACGGCTGGCCTGCTTCCGCGGGGAGGCTGAGCCGCTCGGCCCCTCCCGCCTGCGCGGCGTCGGCGCAGCTCAGCTCGCCCTGGGGCGCGCAGGAGGATCGCACCGAAAGGATCAGGTCATCCCCCGGGTTCTTGGGGACGACGCTCACCTCCAGGCGGCCGGGGTTCGCCGCCCGGAACGAGTGGATGCGCTCGGGGGTGGTCACCCCCAGCTTGGAGCAGCTTGCCTGGAGCAACGATACCCCCGCGGTGAACTCGCCGTTGGTCACCGTGGGGGATGGGGTCTGGCCCTTGCCGGTCACCAGCTTGTCCTCCAGGGCCGGCGCGTTGTCGCAGGAGTCGTTCTTGCAGTCCGCGGAGCAGCCGTCGCCGTCGAGGGTGTTCCCGTCGTCGCACTGTTCGCCAGGGGAGACCTTGCCATCCCCGCACACCTGGGCCTCGAAGGTCGCCCGGATCACGAAGCTCTTGGGTTGGTTCTTCTTGGCCGCGGTCACGACCGCGAACCACGACTCGCCCTGGGCAACCTCCACGACCAGGGTCTCGGTCCCTCCGGCGCCGACCACGTTCTTGCAGTAGGAGTAGCCGGTGTTCTGGCAGGAACCCTTGTGCGCCGAGAGGGCCAGGTCTCCCTGCGAGACCAGCTCCAGGGTGAGCCACCCGGCGGCCGGCGCCTTGTACTGGTAGGCCAGCGACGGCCCGAGGTCCGCCACCGCGACGCAATTGGCCTGGAAGAGGGTCGTGTGCCCCTGGAGCGAGCCTCCTCGATCCTGCCCGCTCTCCAGCGTGGGAGGAGCCAGGCACATGTTTCCGCAAGCCTCCGAGCAGCTCGTGTCCTCGCAGTCGGTCGTGTTGTTGTTGTTGTCGTCCGCGCCGTCGGTGCAGTCTTTCTCGGTGGCCGGATCCGAGCTTCCCCCGGCGCCACTCTGTCCTCCCTGGGGGTTCCCGCTCCCTCCGGCGCCGGCGTTGCAGGTCTGCGAGGCGTACTCGCTGCAGTGAGCGACGCAGAGGTTGGCGGCGCAGGCGCAGCCGGGGATCCCGGTGGGTTCGCAGAGGGCCCGGTAGCAAGCCGCACAGGCTCCTTCCACGGGGGCAGCCTCGGCGCCGACCCCGGAGCCCGCGGAGCCGCCGGTGGCCCCTCCGGTGGCTCCTCCGGAGCCTGCGGTCCCGGCGTCGTTGGCTCCGCTGCCGCTCTGCCCGCCGCTTGTGCTCCCGCCGCTCCCTGCACTGTTGAACTCTCCTCCTCCCGAGCCTCCGGTCGATGGCTGCCCTCCCAGTCCTGCGGGAGAGCAGGGATCCTCCGCGCAGCGGGCGGAGTCGCTGGAGCTGAGGCCACCGGCCATATCGCCGCAAGCGAGCAGGGTACCGAGGAGCAGGCAGGACGGAAGGAAGGCGCTGGTTCGCATGGCGGGCGGGCTCAGGGGAGGTCGATCTGGAGGAGGTACGAGAAGATCTGGGCGGGCGCGGACCGGGAGGCGCGCACCTGGACCAGATAGGTCCCGGGGGTCACCTTGGCCTGGATCCGGGAGCAGAAGCCGTCGCCGGGGCTGTTGTCGTTGCTGGCGATCAGGTTGCCCTCGGGGGTGAGCAGGCGGAGCTCGCTGTCGAGCAGGCCGACTGGTGGCTCGGAGAAGCCCTGGCGCTTGCAGCTCCCGTCGCCGGGCTCCTCGGTGGAGATCGCCAGCATGCCCTCCTGTTCGACGGTGAGCAGGAAGAGATCGCTGTCGCCGGCGTGGGCGATCTTTCCGCCGAGGGAGGCCTTCTTCTGGGCGAAGGCACCGGGCGGGATCGAGGTCGCCTGGGCGACGCTCTCGTTTGGCTCGACCTCGTCGATCTTGGCGAGCTTGGTGGTGCAGTCGCCGCCGCAGGTCTCTCCTCCGTCGCACTGCTCGACCGGGGAGACGATCCCGTCGCCGCACTCGGCCGGGTAGGTCCGGGCGAAGAGCTCATAGTCGGCCACCGGACCTCCGTCGTAGCTGTCGACCACGGCGAAGGAGAGCTCCCCCGAGGAGACCGGGATCACCAGCCGCTCCAGGGCACCGATCGACCCCGGCGCCGCGTCGGAGCAGGCCCGCTCGGCCCCCGCTTGGCAGGAGCCCCAGAGCGAGAGGGTGAGGTCCGCCGTGTCCCCAGAGCGAAGCACCGCCTGGAGCCACCCGCTGTGCTTCGCCCGGATCGAGTGGATGTACTCGCCTGCCGTCGCTCCCAGCTTGGAGCAGCTCGCCTGGAGCGAGGAGGAAACCTTGCCGTCCTTCTGGCTGACGGAGCTGGTCTCTCCGTCGCTGATGGGGGCAGCGTCGTCGCAGGCGATGATCTGGCAGGCCTTGCTGCACCCGGGATCTTTGGGATCATCGCATCCTTCGTCCGGCGTGACGACCCCGTCGCCGCACACCGGCACCACCAGCTCTGCCTTGAGGGAGAAGGCGTCCGCTGCTCCGGCGGCTGCGGCCCCCACCACCACGGTGAGGGCAGAGTCTGCGGCCACCAGCACCTCCAGGGACTCGGTGCCTCCCGTGCCCACCGCGTTCCGGCAGGGGATATCCTGGCTCCCTCCCGAGCAGGATTGCTTCCTCGCCAGCACCACGTCTCCGGTCGTCGACACGGCGGATACCCGCACGAAGGCATCCTTCTGGCTGCTGTTCCGGATCGTGTGGACGATGTCTGGGCCGGTCTTCACGCTCGGGGCGCAGTCCTGGGTGAACACGTTGGCGTGGCCCTTCCAGGAGCCGGTGTGGGTCTTCACCGGCTCCTTCTCGCTCAGCACCAGCTGGACCGGCGCTGCGCAGGGGTCCGCGCAGGCCACGGCGCAGCTCTCCTCCTCGCAGTCGATCTGCGCGTTGCCGTTGTCGTCCACGCCGTTGAAGCAGTCCTCCATGGGCGAGTTCCCGCCGCTGCCGGCGGTGTTCCCCATCCCGCCGCCGTTGTCGTGCCCGCCACCTCCTCCGTTCTCGTGGCCTCCGGCGCCGCTCAAGGCGTTGCCGCAGATGATGCTCGCTCCGCACTCCTGAGCGCAGCTCTCGGCGCAGACGCAGGTATAGATCGCTCCGGAGGGGTCTCCAGGGACCTCCCCGCAAAGCCACGGCTGAACCGTGCAGGGATCGCAGGAGGGATCGCCCGGTGGACAGTCCAGGCAGAGGGCCCGGGCGCAGGCCAGGCAAGCCTCGCTGGCCTTGGGGCCGACAGGGGGCGAGGCCCCTCCGCTCCCGGCGGTGCCTGCACCCCCCAGGATGTCGGTTCCGCCGGAGCCTGCGCTGCTCCCGCCGGCTCCCGGATTTTGTGAGGAGCCCGCCGCTCCGGCGGACTGGTTGGCGCCTCCTCCCCCTCCCTTTGTGGACGAGGGGGAGCCTTCGGCTGCATCGTTCGTGTCGCCCATCGACGCGCACCCCTCCAGGGTCGAGAGCAGGCCGAGGAGCAAGAGCAAGGGGAGGTGTCGCATGGTGGTTCCCGAGTGTGACACAGACCCGGAAGAACCTTGCGAATTTCAGGCCACCTCCTGCGGGGAGCCTGTCTCCCCGGGGCGCCAGAGGCACTCCAGGGGGAGCACGTTTACTTGGTGGCGCCCGCGAGCTTGGCGACGGCGCTGAAGGCCCCCGGATCGGCGACGGCGAGATCCGCGAGGATCTTGCGATCGATCACGATCGAGGCGCCCTTGAGGGCGGGGATCAGCTTGGAGTAGGTGGTGCCGACCTGGCGAGCGGCGGCGTTGATCCGGGCGATCCAGAGGCGGCGGAAGTCACGGCGGCGGAGGCGGCGGCCGATGTACTGGTACTGCCAGGCGTTCCGCACGGCCTCGACGGCATCGCCGAAGATGCGGCTGCGGGCGCTGTAGAAGCCCTCGGCGTGCTTGAGCCAGCGGTTACGGCGGCGACGAGCTTTGAATCCACGTTTTGCGCGAGGCATGGTCGAACCCTTTCTTCGTTCAGCCGTAAGGCAGGAGGAGCTTGATGCGCTTCTCCATGGTGCTGTCGACCATGTCGTTGGCGCGCAGGCGGCGGAGCCGCTTGCGGGACTTGTTGCTCAGGCAGTGGTTGCCCCCCTGCTTGGGGCGGCGCACACGGCCGGACCCGGTCACGCGCAGGCGCTTCTTGGCGGCGCGGTTGGTTTTCATCTTGGGCATGGGCGTCTCCGGCTTGCTCCCTGTCAGGCCGGCCGGGGGGATCGTGGGGACGATCTGGCCGTTGAAGCCCCAGGGAAGCAGGGGGCGCGTTATGGCGGACCCCCTCCTCCTTGTCAAGGCCCTCGCGTCGGGCCTAGGGCACCCGCACGATCACCTTGCCGCGAGCGTGCTTGGTGGCCACCCGGTCCTGGGCCGAGGCGATCTCGTCCAGGGGAAAGACCCGGTCCAGCACCACCCGGACTTCTCCTCGCGCCACCAGCGCGTCCAGGTCTGCGAGGTCGGCCGCGCTCGGCTGCACCAGGATCAACCGGGCTCTCTGCCGGGAGAGCGCCGTCAAGGCCGCGTCCGCCAGGGTTCTCGGGGAGGGGATCGTGGAGACGTAGAGCCCCTCCGGGGCGAGGGCGGACCTTGCCTCGCCCAGGGAGCGGTTGCCGAAGACATCGAAGAACAGATCGAAGATCTCGCCGCAGCGGCAGGGGTCCTCGCGCCGGTGATCCAGCACCCGGTCGGCCCCGAGTTCCCTGCAAAATTCCTGGTTCTCCGGGCCGCACACGGCCACCACTCGGGCGCCCAGCGCGCGGGCGATCTGCACGGCGAAGGTTCCCACGCCCCCGCTGGCCCCGTGGATCAGCACCCGCGACCCGGGCCCCACCCGGCCCAGCCGCCGGAGCGCCTGCCAGGCGGTCAGCCCTGCCAGCGGGATCGCGGCAGCCTGCTCGAAGCTCAGCCCCTCCGGGATCTTCGCCCCGTGCTCGGCGTCGACCGCGATGTACTCGGCGCAGGCCCCGCCGCCGCTCCAGGCCGGGAACATCCCGTGCACGGCGTCCCCCACCCGGAGCGCCCTGACCTCCGTCCCCACCTGCACCACCTCGCCGGCCCAGTCGTAGCCCACCCGCCGGGGGAACGTCACCCCGGAGAACAGCCGGAACTTCCCCAGGCGCGCCAGGATATCCTTCGGGTTGAGCGAGGCGGCCCGGACCTGCACCAGCACCTGCCTGTCCCGCGGCGTGGGTACCTGCACCTCGCGCACACGAAGCACCTCGCTCCCGCCGAACCGATCGAACTCCACCGCGCGCATGGCGGCGTTCTACCACGGGCGCGCCGGTTGGCCTTGACCGCCCCCGGAGGGTGCGGGTACACCTCCATCCTGACCTGGCCGAAGTGGCGGAATGGCAGACGCAGCGGATTCAAAATCCGCCGCCCCCAAGGCGTGTCGGTTCGACCCCGACCTTCGGCACTCCACAAAAACGAGGCTTTCGTGGCCCCCTCGTCGGCCTGTCAGCCCCCGCGAAAAGACGTTTCGATCATTCCTTCGACGGTACTGTTCGGCGGTCGGATCGAGGATGTCGCCCTTGTCGTTGACGAGCCACCCGTGGACGACACCCGCGTCGTCGCGGCCACGGCAGGGCTTGAATTCGAGCTTGGGGAAGTGTTCCTTGAGCAAGTGGAACAACGCTTCGCTGGCCGTGTAGCAGTGGCCGTAGAGCGGGTTGCCCTTGTTCTTTGCTCGGTACTCGGGCCTGAGCAGGTCCGGAGTCAGGGTCTTCTGGATCGACGCGATGAGATCCTGTGGGGTCATCGAAGAGCACCCTTCAGCAGCCGGATGAACCCCGGGCTGCTTCGGGGTACGGTCATGCCGCTGGGCAGCACCACCGGAGCGGGAGGAAAGATCGTCTGGCCGAGCAGGTTGAGCAGCTTTTCAAGCCCCCACCCCGTGCCTCCAACTTGTCCCTCCGGATCAAAGAAGCTCAGGCCACTGAGGCGGAGCTGGCCTTCCGCAAGGGCCTGGCCGACAAGCATGACCTCGACGGGGCCCGGGGGCACCCACCGTCGAAGTGCCTTCTGGTGGTTCACGCCGCCCTTCGGGTCGACGTTCGATAACCCCTCCTGGAAGTGCCCTCGGGCGGGGGCTGGCCCGTCATCCAAAGCGATGCCGAGCGACTTCTCCCGGGCCGCTTGACTCGGCACCTTTGAGGTGCCACCATGACCTTGGTTCCGTAAGAAGCTCCCCCACTACTCGCTCGACTCCATCAAGGCGACCTTGAGCGATGTAGCGTCTCTGCGGATGACCCGGACTTCACAGAACAATGCCTTCCGGCTCGGCCTCACGCTCGAAAGGGTCGTGGCCGTGATCCAGGGCATCCACCGCGAGCAGTTCTACAAGTCGATGACCTCGGAGAGCGATCACCGCATCTGGCAGGATGTCTACCACGTCCCGCTCGGTGACCTGGTGCTGTACGTGAAGTTCACCACGGACGACGAGGGGTACTTCGTGATCTCGTTCAAGGAGAAGTGAGCCATGAGCAAGACCAAGACCCAGCCCTGCCCCGAGTGCGGGGGCGAGATGCGGTTCGAGAAGCGCACCGACCAGGTCGAGTACCAGGGGAAGACGCGTTCCCTGAAGATCCTCGGCTGGTGGTGCTCGAACTGCGACGAGGCCATCTTCTCGGGTGAAGCTCTGCGTGAGCGTGAGGTCGCCTTCCTCGAACTGAAGGCCGAGGTCGATGGTGTCCTCGGCCCGAAGAAGGTCGCCGAGATCCGAGAGAAGCTCGGGCTGAGCCAGCGGAAGGCGGGGCAACTGCTCGGGGGCGGGCCTAGGGCCTTCCAGAAGTACGAGGCAGGCACCCAGGCCGTGAGCGTGCCCATGAGCCTGCTGCTCCAGTTGCTCGCCAACGACCCCAAGCGGTTGCGCGAACTCCCGGGCATGAAGACTGCCGCAAAGCGAAGCTCGAAATCCGCCTCCGGCGGATAACCGTCCCGCCTCGGATGGCCCTCGACGAGACCCAAAAAGCCGTACCAAGCCGATCCCCTCGTGAACCCTCCCCGCCGAGGCTAACGAGGGCCGGGGGAGGGGGCAACGGCACCCGCTCATCCCCACAGGGATCCGAGAGGCCAGGTCAGGGCATCGAAGGGCAGGGCGGCCACGTCCACGTTGTCCTGGTAGCGCTGGCGCTGGCGGAACTGTCCGGCGTCGTTCTCGTAGACCTCCAGCGTCTGCGTCTCGGGATCCACGAACCACAGCCAGGGGACGCCGATCCGCTGGAAGTAGGTGGCCTTGTCTCCCCGGTCGAAGACCTCGGTCGACGGGGAGAGCACCTCGCAGACCCAGGCTGGGGCGAGGGTCGGATAGGGGTCGAGCAGGTTCTCGTCGAGCCCCTCCCGCCGCCACCCCGCAAGGTCGGGGACCACACGTTCGTTGCCCAGGCGAAGCTCGGGTTTCACGAGGAAAAGCCAGCCTCCAGGTCCCGCAAGTCCGCTTGCGTCTGGATCGAAAGGGCCCAGACGGACCACGAGCCGGCTGTGGGCCTTCCCATGGCGATGGCGGGGCCGGGGAAACGTGTAGAGCTTGCCTCCGATGAGGTGGGCCGTGCGATCCGAAGGGACCGCCTCCAGATCCGCCAGCGTGGCAGGCCGCCGGGGGCCGGGGCCGTCGGGGAGTCTGGGCTGCGTCATGGCGATCTCCAGGGTAGCTGGTCTATACAGGAGGCGCGCATCGATCCAACGAACGCACGACTTTCAGGAAGACAACACCATGAAGCTCTACTTCTCCCCTGGTGCTTGCTCGCTCGCCTCCCACATCGTCGCCCGGGAGGCGGGCCTCGACCTCTCCCTCGAGAAGGTCAACCTCGGCACGAAGAAGACCGAGACGGACCGCGACTACCTGGCCATCAACCCCAAGGGGTACGTCCCCGCCATCGAACTCGACAGCGGAGAGCTGCTCACCGAGGGGACCGCGATCATGCCGTTCCTCGCGGAGAAGGCCCCCGACGCCGGCCTGTTCCCGGACGGGCCCCTCGGCCGCCACCGGGCCCAGGAGATGCTCGGCTACATCAACTCCGAGATCCACAAGACGTACAGCCCCCTCTTCAACCCGAAGATCTCGCCCGAACTCCGCGAGGATCGCATCGCGTACCTGCGCAGGCGCTATGCCTTCATCGAGGGCCTGCTGGCTGGCAAGTCGTACCTCTTCGGGGAGCGCTTCTCCATCGCCGACGCGTACCTCTTTACCGTGACCAACTGGGCCAACTTCGTGAAGGTTGATCTCTCCGAGTTCCCCAACGTGCTTGCCTTCCAGGGCCGCGTCGCGGCCCGCCCTGCGGTCCAGGCCGCTCTGGGGGCCGAGGGGCTCCTCAAGGGCTGACCTCGCGACCCCGAACCTCCTGGTGCCCGTCGTTCCCCATCCCATCCCTTACCAGGGCAGCAAGCGGCAGCTCGCCAGGCGCATCCTCGGCTTTCTCCCCGGGCGGTTCGCGACCTTCTACGAGCCCTTCGCCGGGTCCGCTGCCATGACCCTCGCGGTGGCCTCCCGGGGGCTCGCGGAGCGCCACGTCCTGGGGGACTCGCTGGCGCCGCTGGTGGGGATCTGGCGAGCGATCCTCGAAGAACCGGAGGCCTTCGCCGGGCGCTACCGGGCGATCTGGGAAGCGCAGCTCGGGCGGGAGCGCGAGCACTACGACGAGGTACGCGCCCGCTTCAACCGGGACAGGGATCCGGCGGCGCTGCTCTACCTGCTGGCTCGCTGCGTGAAGAACGCCGTGCGCTTCAACGGCGAGGGCGACTTCAACCAGTCGCCCGACAACCGCAGGCTCGGGGTGCATCCGGACAGGATGCTCCGGGAGGTGCTCGCCGCCTCCGCCTTGCTCCGGGGGAGGACGGCGGCGGTGGTCGCCGACTACGAGGACCTCCTGCGCCGGGCGACGCCGCGTGACCTGGTTTATATGGATCCTCCCTACCAGGGGACGAGCAAGAGTCGGGACGCGCGCTACCACCAAAAACTCGATCTTGACCGGTTCATCCGTGCGCTGGAGGCGCTCCGGGGGCGGGGGGTGCCGTGCGCGATCTCCTTCGACGGCAGGACGGGGAGCAAGTCGCACGGGCGCGAGCTACCGGAGGAGCTGGGGCTGGTGAGGGTGGACCTGGAGGCCGGGCGCTCGACGCAGGCGACGCTGCTGGGGCGCGACGAGATCACCGTCGAGTCCCTCTACCTCTCGCCGGAGCTGGTGTGACCCTTGCGTAAGTTTTCCTTTTACCTGGCGGCCCGGGTGGCGCTGACGCTGGCGCTGCAGATCCAGCTCCTGGTGGTGGGCTGGCAGGTGTATCAGATGACCCGATCGACCCTGGCGCTGGGGTACGTGGGGCTCGTCCAGTTCCTGCCCAGCGTGGGGCTGGTGCTGGTGACCGGGCACGTGGCCGATCGCCATGATCGGAGCCGTATCCTGGCGGGTTGTTACGCTTTGATGGTCGTGTGCGCGGGGGCGCTGGGGGTGATCGCCGCGGTCGGCGGGGGCGTCCGGTGGATCTACGCGGTGCTGCTCCTGGTGGGCTGTGCCCGGGCCTTTGCTGGACCCGCAGGGCAGGCGATGATCTCCCAGCTCGTCCCCGAGGCGGAGCTTCCCCGGGCGGTCGCCAGGAGCGCTACCGCCTGGCAGCTTGCCACCATCCTGGGTCCGGCGCTCGGGGGGTTCCTCTACCGGGTGGCGCCTTCGCTGACCTGGGTCTACGCCCTGGTGGCGCTGCTGATGCTGGCCTCCGTGGGGTTTGTGCTGCAGATCCGCCTGGAAGCGCTCCCTGCCCCTTCCCGGGCGGTCTCCTGGTCGACGGTGCTGGCGGGGTTGAGCTACATCCGGGAGAACAAGGTGCTGCTGGGGGCCATCTCCCTCGATCTCCTGGCGGTGCTGCTGGGCGGCTCGGTGGCGCTGCTCCCGGCGGTGGCCCAGGACGTCCTGCGGGCGGACACCTCGGCCCTCGGGGCGCTCCGGAGCGCTCCGGCGGTGGGCGCGCTGCTGGTGGGGCTGTGGCTGGCGCGCTTCCCGGTGCGGCGCCGCGCCGGCGTGGTGATGCTCGCCTGCGTCCTCGGCTTCGGGCTGGCCACGGTGGGGTTCGGGCTGGCCCGGTCGCTGCCGGTGTCGCTGGTCATGCTGGCGATCCTCGGGGCCACGGACATGGTGAGCGTGTCCATCCGGCAGACGCTGATCCAGCTCCGGACCCCCCAGGAGATGCGAGGCCGGGTCAGCGCGGTGAACCAGGTGTTCATCGGCGCGTCGAACGAGCTGGGGGAGTTCGAGTCGGGGGTGACCGCAGCGTGGCTGGGGACGGTGCCCGCCATCGTGGTGGGCGGCGTCGGGACCTGCTTCGTGGTGGTGCTCTGGGCGTTGCTGTTCCGGGAGCTGCGCCGCTACGAGGTCCAGCCGGCCAGGGAATGACGCGCCGCAAAAGGCGCGTCATCTCCTGGAAACGCGAGCGACGCAGGAGGTTCTTGGTACGATGGGCGGGATGCAGGCCAAGCCGGTGGCAGAGGTGGGTCGCTACTTGCTCTACGAGGAGCTGGCCTCGGGAGGGATGGCGACGGTGCACCTCGGGCGGCTGGTGGGGCCGGTAGGGTTCAGCCGGACGGTGGCCATCAAGCGGCTCCACCCGCAGCTTGCGAAGGACGAGGACGGGGTGGCGATGTTTCTGGATGAAGCGCGGCTGGCGGCGCGTATCCAGCACCCCAACGTGGTCCAGACCCTGGACGTGGTGCAGACGTCGGGGGAGCTGTTCCTGGTGATGGAATTTGTCCGGGGAGAGACGCTCTCGCGGCTGCTGAAGGCGTCGGTGAAGCTCGGGGAGAGGATCCCGCCGGCGATCGCGGCGGCGGTGATCGCCGGGGCGCTCCACGGGCTGCATGCGGCCCACGAGGCCCGGAACGAGCGGGGCGAGCCGCTCAACCTGGTGCACCGGGACGTGAGTCCGCAGAACATCATGGTGGGCGCCGACGGGACGGCGAGGGTCCTGGACTTCGGCGTCGCCAAGGCGATCGGGCGGGCGCAGACGACCTCGGAGGGGCAGATCAAGGGGAAGCTGGGCTACATGCCTCCCGAGCAGCTCAGCGCCGGGCAGATCGATCGCCGCACCGACATCTACGCGGCTGCCGTGGTGCTCTGGGAGGCGCTGGTGGGCCAGCGCCTCTTCGCGGGAGACTCCCACGGGGTCGTGGTGGGGAAGATCCTCCACAGCGAGGTGCCCGCTCCGGGGCAGATGACCGAGGGGATCCCCCCGGCGCTGGACGCCATCGTGCTCCGGGGCCTCGCCCGTGATCCCGAGGCGCGCTACGCCACCGCCCGGGAGATGGCCGTCGATCTGGAGCGCTCCGTCGGGGGGGCCCCCCAGAGCGTGGTCGGTGAGTGGGTCGAGCGGCTGGCGGGGTCGGTGCTCCGCACCCGCGACGCGCTGGTCTCCAGCGTGGAGAGCTCCTCCCTGCCGGAGGCCGCGCCCGAGCTCCCCACGCGCCTTGACAACCCCTCCGTCCCGAAGATCGCCACCACGCCGGTCCCCACCTCCCACCCCACGCCCTTCGCGGCCCAGGCCCCCGGGGAGCCACCGGCGCGGCGCCCTCTGGCCCCGCTGGTCGTCGCGGCGGCGCTCCTGCTCCTCGGCGCGGGG
>CAZSDX010000028.1:0-23489 GCA_964605685.1 uncultured Polyangiaceae bacterium | reverse complement strand
CAGAGGCCGCGGGCGAGCACCCGATCCAGCACGTGCCCCTTGGCGTAGGTGGTGGCCACGAGGTCGATGGTGCGCTTGATCTCCAGGAAGAAGAAGATCTTACGGAGCAGCTTCTTGAGCGGGTAGAGCAGCAGGTTCACGAGGCAGCCCTTGACGCAGCCGGCCGGGTCGGGCTGCGTGCTCAGCTCGTCGAGCTGCGCCGAGGTCAGCGTGAGCCGATGGGCCCCCGCCAGCCGCTCGATCATGCGCCGCTCGAAGTAGCTCTGGGCGATGTCGTCGAGGAACGGCAGCGGGATGAGCGGAGTCATCCCCACCAGGATCGCGTACTTGAGCAAGATCTGCTGACTCGGAGAAGGTTCGTCGCTCATCCTCGTACCCAGGATCGTACCAACGCCAGCGCCGGCAGCATGTCAAGGGGGACCGGGGCGGCACTGACCTTGCAGCATGCGAGGGGCATGACCCCGGGGCGGCTTCCTCCACGAGAACGCGGCGAACATTTTCTCCACAGGTGGGCGCTCCGAGGACACCTGTGGTGGCAGGCGCACAGGAACCTCGGGGTCTGGGGCTCGCTGCTGCTCCTCGTCTTCGGGGCGTTTGTGGCGCTGAGCCAGGCGGAGAACCCGGGCGAGGGCTCCCCGATGCTCTCCCTGGAGCCCCGCCAGGCCCCTCCTCCCCTCTGGCTGATCTTCGTCGACTCGCTCAGCGATCGGGTTGCCTTTGATCCCGGGATGATGCCGAACCTCGCCAGGATGAGGGAAAAAGGCGCCCAGTTCACCGTGGAAGCCTGCCGGGATCGCCTCACCTACCGCTGCCTCCACGCGGCGCTCTCCGGCGAAGACGCCTCCTCCTGGCTGACGCTGCGGGCCAACTTCGATCACCGCCCCCAGCAGGGAGGAACGCTCCTGCACCTGGCCTCCCGGCGGGGGCGCGTGGTCGCCCTGGGGGCTCACGACCTGGAGGCTTACGGCGACGCCTACGGTGCGGCCTGGTACTTTCCCTCGCCGGAGACCCCGGAGGCACAGCTCCTGGATCGCCTCCCCTCCTTCGCAGGCGCGGATCTGGTGGTGATCGGCCTCTCCCAGGGAGATCGGGCCGCCCACGCGGCCGGTCCGGGCTCACCTTTGTACCGGGAGGCCTTCCGCGAGATCGACCGTATCCTCGGGGAGCTCGCCGCCCGAGCACCTCCGGGGGCGCACCTGGTGATCTTCGGGGACCACGGGCACGACCAGGCGGGCCACCACCTCCCCGGGGGCGAAGCCACCACCGCGGCGCTCTACCTGGGCCCTGCGGTGCGCGCGGGGGTCTCCGGGAAGCTCCAGATCACCGACCACCGGATCCTGCTCGGGGTGCTCCTTGGGCTCCCGACACCGGCGCTCTACCGGGGGCCGCCGCTGGAGGATCTCCTGGAGCCGAGCTGGCTCCGGGAGCACCTCGGGGCGTTGCCGGAGCTCCGGGGGCAGCCACGGGCAGCCCTCGGGCTCTCCGGGCGGCTGGCCCTGGCGGCGGTGCTCTCGCTGGCGTTGTTGCTGGCATGCTGGGGGGCGGGTCGTGCCTTCTTCCCGCGGCGCCCCTGGGTGGCCTTCCTCGCGGCGGCAGGTCTGGTCGTCCTGCGCCTGCTCGGGGGGCTGCTGTACGAGCCGCTGTGCCTGCGGATCCATGACCACGGGGAGGCTCCTTGGCGCGCGGCGTTCCTGCTGCTCCCGCTGGGAGGCGGCCTGCTGGCCGGTCGCTGGCTGCTCGGGCACTGGCGAGGAGGGGCCTCCCTGGCCGTGCTGGTCCCGCTGCTGCTCCTCTTCCCTTCGGCGAACTACTACGGCTCCGGGCGCGCCATCGTCCACGGCTCCTGGCTCGCCCTGGCGCTCGCCGCCCCCTGGCTCCTTCGCCGTTCCTCTTCGCCGCTCCTCGGCGCGGTCTGCCTCGCCCTGGCTCCCCTCGCCCTCGCGCTCTTCCTCGGGGTGCGTCGCGTGGGGGATGTCGCCGGGGACCAGGGATTCTTCGAGCTGAGCTCCCCGCTCCTGGCGAGCCATGCCTCCCGGATCCTGGTGGCCTCCAGGCTCCTCGGCTTCCTGCTCCTTCCGAGGCTCCTGTCGCCCTCGGCTTCCCTGCACCTCGCCCGCGGGTTGCTCGCGGCGGGCGCCCTGTCCGCTGCCCTTGATCGGACGCTCTTCCCGCCGGAGTTGCTGCTGCTCCTCCCTCCGCTGCTCCTCTTGGGCGCACCGGCCCGGGGCCTGGCCCTGGCGCTCGGCTGGGTTGCCATGGATTCCATCTACCCTGCCCCCGCTGCGGCCGCGCTGGGGGCCCTGCTCGCGGGGATCGCCGGGGTGCTCGTGGTCCTCCGGGATGCCCGGATCTCCCCGGAACAGCGGGGCCTGGCGGGGGCGGGGGTGGCCCTGGTGACCGGGTACCTGGCGCTCTGGCCTGCGGTCGGGATGAGGCTGGCGGGCCTGGATTTCTCCTTCATGTTCCGCTGGATCCCCGCGAGCCACTACGAGACCTTCTGGTGGTTGATCGGGCTGGGGCTGGCGGCCAAGGTGGCGCTGGCGATCTTCTGGCCGGGGCTCCTCGCGATCTCCTCGGTCGGAGGGAAGCCCTGGCTGCTCCCGGTGGCGACCCTCAAGGCGCTTTCGCTGGCCCTCTTCGCGGCGACCTGGGGCGTGGTCGGCCCCCTGACGGCGCTCCCGGGGCAGGAGGCGCTGAGCGAACTGGGGCTGGTGCTCTTCGCCAGCCTGATGATCTGGGCGAGCGGCTGGTTTGTGCGGCGAGGCGTCGGTTTCCAGGGAACATCGCCCGTGCTTGACTGTCCCTCCTCCTCCGCATGCGCCACCGACGCCTGCTCCTGACCTCGCTGCTGTCGTGCCTCCTCCACGGGAGCGCCGTCGTGGCCCTGGAGCATCGCCCCTCTCCGGCGCCGCTCCCCCCTCCTCCCCCCGCGGCCCCGGACCTCTGGAACGACGGCGCCATCGAGCTGGCGGAAGCCCCTCCCCCCTCGCAACCTCCGCCCCAGACCCAGCCGCAACCCCAGCCTCCGCCGAGAGCGGAGCCCCGGCCTGACCCGCCGCCGTCGCAGCCGAGAGCGGAGCCGGGCCCGGAGCCGAAGCCTCCCCCCCGGAAGCGAAGGAAGAAGCCTCTCCCCGCGCTCTCGGCCTCGACGGAGTCCCCGAAGCCCTCCCCCCAGGAGGCACCGCCGACCGCGGGGTCTGCCGCGGCACCGGGGGGCTCCGCAGCGGCGTCCGGGGTGGGGATGGCGGGGCCCGCCACCGTGCGGGATCTGGGGCTGGCGTTCACCCGGGCGCTGGCGCCCGCGGGGCAGCCGGACAGGGGCTGGGCGGCGCTCCCGACGGGGTCCGCGGGCTCCGTCGACCTGACGCTGGAGATCGACGGGGAGGGGCGCTTGAAGCAGATCGAGCCGCTGGGGAAGGATCCGCCTCCGCACCTCGTCAAGCTGGCGAAACAGGCCCACGCGCTGCTCCGGAGCGGCTTCTTTGCGGCCCGGGGGGCGACGCCGACGGCGGGGCGCCAGGTGGTGCGTCTCTCCGCGGAGCTGAGCGACGTCCCGAAGGACGTGGAGGGCGGCCCCGCGGCCCTCAGCTTCGGCTACGCAGCTGGCAAGGGGAAGGCGAGCTTCACCCAGAGCAGCGGCCGCCGGGTGGAGCTGCGAGTGGAACTGCTGCGGTTCGAGGCGGCGGCCCGGTGACCCCTCGCCTTCCGGGTGGCGTCGGGGCTACCCTCCCGATCACCGATCGGTCATGGCGCGGCGACCTCGCATCTTCTGGGCCCTGGTGCTGGCATCCCTGAACTGCGCCGAGCCTGCCCTGGCCGCAGGCCCCCTGCCGGATCCGGGGCGACCGATCGCCACGTCGGCCTACAGCATCGATTTCTTCCAGGGGCCGGTGCTGGACTCGGTGCGGGTCACCAGCCTGGCGGGGGCCTACGCGCCCATCGCCGAGGGGGTCGAGGGGATGCGGGTCAACACCGCGGCCCCGGCGGTGCGCCCGCTCCACTCGTACAAGCGTACCGACTACGATCTCTCGCTGAGCTTCACGAGCCCGGGGACGCTGAAAAACACGGATTTTGACAACAACGGAGTCCCCGGCTTCACCTACACCAGCTTCCTCTTCTCGGAGGTCGGGGCGCTGGTTCAGACGGGTTCCTGGGGGTTTGGCCTGGCGCTTTCCTCGCAGCACTACGTCCTCGGGCAACCGGGGGACGCCGTCCGACCTGACCAGACCCTTGATGTCTCCCTGGGCCGGGTGAACCTCCAGGCGGCCCGCGCCTTCCTGGGAGGGGAGCTGATCGCCGGCGCGGGGTTTCGCGGCGTGCTCCTGGACATGAGCATCACCACCCCGGACGCGGAGGAGATCACCGTCGCCCACCTCGAAGGCGGCTCCCCGGAGCTGGGCCTGCTCTGGACGCCGCACCACCTTCCGCTCCGGGTGGCCGTCTCGGGGCGCACCCGTGTCCGCGGCGGTGTCCAGGAAGACTCACCCGGCAAGCCCGACGAGCAGGGCGATCTCCGCGTGGATGGCCGCTATTTGCCCTCGACCATCGAGCTCCCCTGGGAGTTCGAGCTGGGCTTCGCTTACCAGCTCGGTCCTCGCCCGCTCAACGCTCCCTGGCCCCTCCCCCGGGAGCAGTACAAGGCGCTCCCGCGATCGAAGGTGCTCCTCACCTCCTCGCTGCTGGTGAGCGGACCTGCCAGCAACGCCATCGGGGTCGAGGCGTTCCTGGCGCAGCGGGTCGAGCGCTCCGGGCAGCGAACCACGGCGACGCCTCGCCTCGGCGTCGAGGCAGAGCCGGTGGAGGGGTGGCTCCAGGTCCGCGCCGGGAGCTACCTCGAACCGAGCCGCTACCAGGGACGGCCCGCCCGCCTCCACGGCACCCTCGGCGTCGAGGCCCGGGTATTCCCCTGGTCGGTCTTCGGCCTCCTGGAGGACGACACCTGGTGGCGCATCAGCGGCTTCCTCGACACCAGCGCGCGCTACCTGAGCTGGGGGCTCAGCGCCGGGATCTGGCACTGACCGGAGGGCAGGCTCGCACCTCCCACGAAAGGCGAGGACGCAGCGCCCCGGGCCACCCCTCGCTGTCTCCTTGCGCGACAGGATCGTGCACGTGAAACGACAGCACCCCCGCCTCGTGAACGTGCGGCTCGCGCCCCCCGGAGAGCAGCCGTAGATCCAGGGAAAAAAGCCCCTCGGCAAGCCATCCTCCGGGGAACGTGACCGACGCGCGGTAGCGCCCGGGAGCCTCCGGCGGCGACCCCGGAGCGGAGGAGAGCAGGCAGTACCCTTCCGCGTCCAGCAGGGAGATCAGCGGCGTCACCGGGGCGGGGCGGAGCAGCGCGTAGTCCACCTCGACGGAGAAGGGACGGCGCGGATCGGGGGCCCCGGGGTGGCCCTCGGCGTCGACCACCGCCACCCGGAGCAGCCGGGCCACGTTGTCCCCCGGGCAGGCCCCCCGGCGCTCGAAATCGACGGCGTGAGGGCTCTCGCCCAGGGCGCCGCTCAGGTACCCCCGGAGCACCGAGGTCACCGGGCCTTCCGCCGCGAGCGCGCCTCCCTGGAGCAGCAGCGCCCGGGAGCACAACCGGGCCACCGCGTTCAGGTCGTGGCTGACGAAGATCACCGTGCGCCCCTGGTCCGCGTCCGCCCGGAGCTTGCCGAGGCCCTTCTTCTGGAAGGCGGCGTCCCCCACCGCCAGCACCTCGTCGACGATCAGGATGTCGGACCGCAGGTGCGCCGCCACCGCGAAGGCCAGCCGCACGTACATCCCGCTGGAGTAGCGCTTCACCGGGGTATCCAGGAAGCGCTCCACCCCGGCGAAGGCCACGATCTCGTCCAGGCTGGCCCGCACCTCGCCCCGGGTCATCCCCAGGAGCACCCCGTTGAGGAAGATGTTCTCTCGCCCGGTCAGCTCCGGGTGGAAGCCGGTCCCCACCTCCAGCAGCGACGCCACCCGCCCCCGCAGCCGGATCTCCCCCGCCGTCGGCGCGGTGATCCGGGCCAGCAGCTTGAGCACCGTGGATTTCCCCGCCCCGTTGGGTCCGATGACCCCCAGCACCTCCCCCGGCGCCGCGTCGAAGCTCACGTCCTTCACGGCGAAGAAGGGCTCCGGCCGGGGTTCCTCCTCGCCCCGCAGCCACCGGAGCGGCGCCCCCGCCGCCCGCGCCAGCGTCGCCCGTAGATCCCCGGGCCCCCGCCTCCCCAGCGTGTACGCCTTGGAGAGCCCGCGGACCTGCACCGCCGCGCTCATCGCTCGCCTTCCTCGCGCTCGAAGATCACCGGACGATTGTTGCAGAAAACGCCCGCCGTGACCCGCCGCGCTCAGGCGGGCTGCGGCGCCCCCGCGACGGACTGCCGCGGGACCTCCGCTTCCGGAGCCTTCAGCCTGCGATCCTCGGGGCGCAGCGCCCAGGACGCCGCCGCCAGCGCCGCCAGGATCAGCGGCGCGACGATCTTGCCGGCGTCGTCCCCCACCGCCGCGTGGGAGGCCGCCGCCCCCGTCAGGTCGAAGACGATCCCCGCGTAGGCCCACTCCTTGAGCCGGGGGAACCTCGGCGCCAGCAGCGCCACCGGCGCCAGCACCTTCCATACCCCCAGGATCGCCGCCACGTAGGCCGGGTACCCCAGGTGCTTCATCCCCGCCATCACCTCCGGGGCGCCGCTCAGGTCGGCGAGCCCCCCCGCGGCGAAGGCGAGGGACACGAGCGCGGTGGTGATCCAGTAGGCAATCGTCCTGGTTTTCATGGGAAAACTCCTTGATTTGTCGAGAACGAGGCCCAGTATGAGGCCCGGCCTAATCCGGGACAACGCGTTGACAATGGGAAGGATCTGCTCATTTTTGTATCCAATGAGCGACCCTCTGGAGACCGCCGAGCTGCTGGCCTTCACCCGCACCGTCGACGCCCGCTCGCTCTCCCGGGCCGCCGCCGAGCTGGGGGTGCCACGGGCGACCATCAGCCGACGCCTGGCCCGGCTGGAGGAGCGGCTGGGGGTCCGGCTGCTCCGGCGCACCACCCGGAGCCTGGCGCTGACCGACGCGGGGGAGGCGCTCTACCGCCACGCGCGCATCGTCCTCGACGCGGTGGAGCAGGCGGAGGCCAGCGTGCGCCGGGACGACGCGATCCGGGGGGACCTGCGGGTGTCGGTGCCGCCGATGGCCGCCACCAGCTTCCCGGCGATGATCTGCGCGTTCATGCGGCGCTACCCGGAGGTGCGGCTCCAGGTGCATTTCTCCTCGCGCCACGTGGACCTCCGGCGGGATGGCTACGACGTGGCGCTCCGGGCCAGCACCGAGCTGGAGCCTGGCCTCATCGCCCGCACGCTGTTCCGCACCCGCCTCGTCCCGGTCGCGGCGCCCTCGTACCTCGCCGCCCACGGTACCCCCCGTACCCGCAAGGACCTCCGGAGCCACCGGTTTCTCATGGATTTCGCCCGGGGCGAGCTGCCCCAGACCCGCTGGCCCCTGGCCCGCGGGGGGAAGATCCAGGTCAACGGGGTCTTCTTCTCCAACAACCTGGAGATGCTCCGGGACGCCGCGCTCCAGGGGCAGGGGATCGCGCTGCTCCCGGCGCTCTTCGCCGCGCCTCTGCTGGAGGGCGGCCTCCTGGTCCCCGTGCTGACCGACCTGATCTCCGCCGAGAGCCGCCTCGCCATCGTCTACCCGGAGCGCGAGTTCATCCCCCCCCAGGTCCGCGCCTTCGTCGACGCGGTGACCGCCTGGGCGCCGGGGCAATTCCGCGATCTCGACCTGGCGGCGCAGCTCGCAGGAGACGAAGCGGCGTACACAGAACCTCCCTACCGTGGCGAGCCCCGAGGGCCCCGCGCCGAAGGCGTGGGCGAGGGGCGGAGGCGGTGATCCCCCAGAGCACCGTAGGGATCCTCCGGATACGTCGTACAAAGAGCGGGGGCCGGGGTGGGGGGATGCAAGGGGGGCGGGACGGGGGTGCGACTTAAATCCCCGGCCCCCGCCCCCCTTGCCCCCGGGTGCAGGGGCGGGGTTAGCCCCTGCCGCCGGAGCCCGAGGGCGGCGTCAGCCCTCGGCGTTCCCCACCGTTTCCACGAAGGAACCAGCAGCCACAGCTCCCCCAAGCCGAGCTCCCGCTCACAGCTCATCCGCGAGGGTGCGCTCGACCCGGCGGAAGTAGCCGTACCCGAGCGCCAGCAGCAGCAGGATCTCCGCGGTGGCCAGCGCCAGCCTCCGCCCCTCGAAGGGTGCACCGAAGAGCGCGGCCCGGAAGGCGTCGATGATCGGGATCATCGGGTTGAGGTCGAGGTAGATCCTCGCCCGCTCCGGCACCGCGCTGCGGGGGTAGAAGACCGGGGCTCCATAGAGGAGGAGCTGCTGAAGGAAGGGCAACACGTGGCGCAGATCGCGGAAGCGGACCGTGAGCGCCGAGAGGGCCAGCCCGGGGCCCGCCGCCGCGAGCGCCGAGAGCGCCGCCAGGGGGAGCACCAGCAGCGCCCCGGGGCCCGTCAGCCGCCCGTGGTAGGCCAGCGCGGCGAGCAGCAGGGCGGCGGCCACGCAGCCGTCCAGGAGCGGCGCCAGCAGGGACGAGAGCGGCAAGATCACCCGGGGGAAGTAGACCCTGGCGAGCAGGCTCGCGTCCCGAACGAGGCTGTCGCTGGCAGCGTTCACGCCGGCGCTGAAGACGTTCCAGAGGACGAGGCCCGAGAGGACGAAGGGGACGAAGGGGACGCCGAGGCCGGAGTCGAGGCCGGCGAGGCGGTGGAAGAGGGCGGTGAACAGGGCCGCCTGGGCCGCCGGCTGGAGCAGCGCCCACAGGATCCCCAGCGCCGTATGCCTGTAGCGGACGGTCACGTCGCGCCAGGCCAGCGCCCAGAGCAGCCCGCGGTGCGCCCAGATTTCCCGTAGCTCCTCCGGCGAGAAGCGCCGCCCGGGTCGGATCAGCAGCTCCTGGGGGGTACGGGGGGTCATCGGGCCTGGGCTCAGCGTACCCGTGTGTCCTGCCCCCGGCGACGGACAGCAATCAACTCGGCGGCGACGGCGACGGCGATCTCGGCGGGGGTCTCGGCGCCGACATCGACGCCGATGGGGCCGCGGATCCGGGCGATCCAGGCGGGGTCGACGCCCCGGTGCTCCAAGCGCCTCTTGAACTTCAGGAGCTTGCCCTGGCTGCCGATGACGCCGAGGTACGCGGGGCGAGCGTCGAGGCGGGCGAGCTGTTCGAGGACCTCCTGATCGACGGCGTGGTCGCGGGTGGCGACGACGACGTAGGCGCCCTCGTCGAAGGGCACCCGCCAGGCGCGAGGGTCGAAGGAGGTGACCAGCCGCGCCCCGGGGAAGCGGTCGGGGCTGGCCAGCTCCTCCAGGTCATCGACCGCCACCACGGAGAAGCCGAGGGCGAGCCCCACCGGGGCCAGCGCCGCGTGGATGTGCCCGGCGCCCACCAGCACCAGCGTCTCGGTCAGCCCGAAGGGCTCGATGAAGGCTTCCATTTCACCTCCGCAGCACATGGCGAGGTCGTGGGTGAGGTGGCGCCGCACCAGCCGGGGGCGCCGCTCCTGGAGGCAGGCGAGGGCCTCCTGGAGGAAGGCCTGCTCGACGGCGCCGCCGCCGACGGTCCCGTGGGCGCTCCCGTCGTCGCGGACCAGCATGCGGGCCCCGGCCTTGCGGGGGGTGCTGCCGGCGGTGCGGACCACGGTGACCAGGGCGAAGCGCCGCCCCTCGGCGCTCCAGGCGAGGGCCCGCTGGAAGACGTCGCGACGGTCGTCCACGGCTCAGCGTGGGGGCGGAGCGGGGGGGGTGGTCTCGCTCAGCGGAGGGCGCTGGGCGAAGCATTTCTCGACGCCCGCGGCGAGCTGGGTGGCCTGCTCCGGGGGGAGGCGGGGCGTGCCCATGACGTTGACCAGGAGGCGCTCCCAGGCGACCTTGCCGGTGCCGTCGAAGCTGAGCCAGACGAAGAGGGCGCGGCCCTTGATGTTGGCGAAGGGGACGCCGCCGCCCTTGCCCTCGAACCACCCGCGGGAGTCGTGGCTGTTGTTGCGGTTGTCGCCGAGGACCCAGACCTCGCCGGGGGCCACGGTGTAGGGCCCCTGGACCTCGCCGGAGCCGGTGAGGAAGGTGCGCTCGTAGAGGGTGAGGTAAGCCTTGTCCTCGAGGTACTCGACGGCGAGGTCGGCCTTGCGGGGGATGGCGGTGTCGCTCTCGCGGTAGGCGTAGGTGCCGACGGGGCAGGAGGGGACGCGCCAGCCGTTGAGGTAAGGGTGGCTGTCGCGGACTTCGAGGCGGTCGCCGGGGATGGCGATGGTGCGCTTGATGAAGTCCTGCTCGCGGTTCTCGGGGAACTCGAAGACGATGACGTCGCCGCGGCGGGGAGGGAGGCGGGGGAAGAGGCGGGCGCGGGCCCAGGGGACCAGGGGGCCGTAGGCGAGCTTGTTGACGAAGATGTGGTCGCCCACCTGGAGCGTCGGGATCATCGACCCGCTGGGGATCTTGAACGCCTCGACCAGGAAGACCCGGAGCAGCAGCGCGACGGCGACGGCGACGCCGATGGACTCGGCGTACTCCCGCAGCTCGCCCTTGCGGAAGCGGCCCAGGTGCAGGTCGATCTTGGCCTCGGCGCGGTCGATCGCATGCTCGAAGCGGGCGCCGTCGAAGGGGCGGGCGCTCATCGTGGACTGGAGCTCTTCGAGGGCGCCCTGGAGGTCGTCGCGCTCGTCGCTGCGCAGCTCGCGCTCCAGGCGGCGGCCCACCCGGTCCATGATCCGCTCGGCCTCGTCGAGCAGCCCGAGCGCCCGCTCGAAGTCGGCCCGGTAGCGCGCCGGGATGTCGCTGCGCCCGGGCGTCGCCAGCAGCTCGGAGAAGGGCAGCCGGTGGCGCTGGTTCCAGAGGGCCACCTCGAGGACGGTGAACAGCACGATCAGCACCGGCACCCGCTGGTCGCGGAAGAGCGTGCGGACCCAGCCGTGGGAGGTCACCGCGATGTAGCTGTCGGACGGGGCGATGGCCCACACCAGGAAGGCGGCCCCCAGCAGCGGCAGTACCACGAAGATCCCGGTCAGGTAGAGCGAGCGGAGCAGGCGAGGGGCGAGGTTCACGGGGGCCAGCATCAGGATGGGGCGTACGACGGCAACGGGAGCGTCACTTTAGGGCGCGTCGCCCACCTGGGCAACGTAGCGTACCACCGCCGCCACGTCGCTTGTCCCCAGGAGGCCCGGCTGCGCCGGGGGCGGCGACACCGGCCCCGCCGCCGAGGTGTGGTCGATCACCAGGTAATAGAGCCCCGGCTTGAGCGGGACCGTCCGGCGCCACTCCCGCCCCTGGGGCAGCACGTCGCTGAGCATCGGCGGCATCGCCGGCGGGCCCACCTGCGCCTGCTGGATGTAGGTCTGGAGCCAGCCATCCCCCGGGGTCTTCTGGAAGAGCATCACGTCCACCGCCGGCGTCCCGTCCAGGTTCATCGTCAGGAAAAGCGCGCGGTTCTTCCCCTCGATCTCGAAGGGGCCGAGGAAATCCCGCTGCTGCTCGTGGATCTCCGTCCAGTCCGACCCGAGCAGCGCCTTGTCCGAGCCGTGGACCTGGTAGGGGTGAAACGGCCTCTGCCCTTGCTCGATGATCCCCACGCCGAAATCCACCGAGCCGTCGTCGTCCCGGAGCACCGTGAACCCCCGCTGGAGCTCCTGGGCGATGATCTGGTTGCCCATGCGGTTGGCGGTCTCCTGGGCGTTGCTCCCGAAGAGCCCCCCGAGCGGGGTAGAATTGACCCGCTCGATCATGACGGTCTCGAACTTGGAGGACTGGACCGTGCGTGGCCGGAAGTAGACGTACATGGTCTTGCCGTGCAGCAGGAAGTCGGGGTTGTAGAGGATGCTGCCCTGGATCTTGAAGCCGATGCGGCCGGAGGGCTGGGTCCAGGTGTAGCCGCGGCCGGAGAACTGGACGAACACGTCGTCGTTGTCCATGTCCTGGTGGAAGCACTGGTCGGCGAAGAAGCGGCCCATGGCGGGGGCGTCGTCGCGGTTCTTGAGGGGGGCGCCGCGCTTCATGAGCTCCTTGCAGAATTCCTTGCTACCGAAGCTCATGATCTCCCGGCGCATGGTGCGGTTACGGGGGTCATTGGTCACGCCGGGCATGAGCTTGACCAAGGCGACGCCGGCGCTCTGGCAGGAGAGCGTCCCCGGGGCGAGGAGGCAGAAGGCGAGGAGGGCCAGCGAGCGGTAGCGCAGCGCGGCAAGGGAGGCCATGGGGGAGGAGCCTAGGCGAAGGGCGCCCGGAGCGGTAGGCTCAAGGGGCCATGGGACACGTTGCGGTACTGGGAGCGGGCGCGTGGGGAACGGCGCTCGCGAAGCTGCTGGCGGAGAAATCCAACGAGGTGTGGATCTGGGGGCGCCCCCCGGAGGTGATCGAGGACATCGAGAAAAACCGCCGGAACAGCCGGTATCTGCCCGGGTTCGAGCTGCCGGCGAACCTGCATGCGACGGAGGATCCGGAGCGCGCGCTGCACGGGGCGGACCTGGTGCTGCTGGGGATCCCGTCGCATGCGACCCGGGGGGTGCTCAAGGAGCTGAGCCGTTACATCCCCAGGGGGGTACCGCTGGTGAGCGCGACCAAGGGGATCGAGAACGAGTCGCTGATGCTGATGCACCAGGTGACGCTGGACACGCTGGGGCCGGAGTACCTGGCGATGTACACCACGCTCTCGGGGCCCAGCTTCGCCAAGGAGGTGGCGCTGAGGCACCCGACGGTGGTGGCGGTGGCGGGGAGCCGGCGGGAGGTGGCCCAGGAGGTCCAGTCCCGGTTCTCCAGCGAGGTGTTCCGGGTGTACTGGTCCGACGACCTGGTGGGGGTCGAGCTGGGCGGGGCGCTGAAGAACGTGATCGCCATCGCGGCGGGGGCCGGCGACGGCATGGGGTTCGGGCACAACAGCCGGGCGGCGGTCATCACCCGGGGGCTCAACGAGCTGGCCAGGCTGGCGGTCATCAAGGGGGCCAACCCGCTGACGGTGGCGGGGCTGGCGGGGATGGGCGACCTGGTGCTCACCTGCACCGGGGAGCTGTCCCGCAACCGCACCGTGGGGATCGAGCTGGGCCGCGGCAAGAAGCTGGACGACATCCTCCAGGCGCTGGGGCACGTGGCCGAGGGGGTGAAGACCGCCCGGAGCGCGTATGATCTTGCGCGCTCCCTCCAGGTCGAGATGCCCATCACCGAGCAGGTCTACCAGGTGCTCTACCACGACAAGTCGGTCAGCGACGCCCTGGCCGATCTGATGCGCCGCCCTCTCCTGCCGGAACTCGACTTCCGCTGAGTGTCCCGCTACGAAGATCCCCCAACCATGGCCCGTACCTCGTTTGCCTCGCTCCTCGCTCTGTCCGCCTCGGTGCTGGCCTTGCTGGCCACCTCCCCGGCGCTGGCCCAAGGGTGGTCCGGGGGCTGGAATCCTTCCACGGGAGGCTGGGGCACGCCTGCCCCCCAGCCCGGGTACGTCCCGCCCTCGAGCAACCGCCGCCAGACCTCCTCCAACCTGGAGGTCGGCACGCTCTACGTGGCGTCAGCGGCCTACGGCGTGGGGACTGGCCTCTGGATCGACGCGGAGCTGGGCATCAAGGATCCGGCGTTGGCCTTTATCACTCCGGCGGTGCTGGGGGTCGCGGGGCCGGTGGGGGTCTACTTCCTCGACGAGCCCAAGCTGCCTCGGGGGGTCCCGGGGGCCATCTCCCTGGGGCTCACCCTGGGCGCCCTCGAAGGGACCAACCTCTGGCTCTACCAGTTCACCAGCGCCAAGGACGCGGACGCCTGGGGGGGCCTCGGCTTCGCGCGGAGCGTGTTCCTCGGCTCGACGGTGGGCGGGGCGGCGGGGGCGGTGGTCGGCTTCCTGGAGGAGCCCTCCCCCAAGCTCAGCCTCTTCGTGGGCTCCGGCGGGCTCTGGGGCTCGGCCATCGGCTCGATGATCGGCTACGGGGCCTCCTCCGGCGAGACCTACGGCGACCGCAACGACGCCCTCACCCTGGGCAACCTGATCGGCTTCAACGTCGGCATCGCCGCCACCGGGGCGCTCAGCGCCGCGTGGCTCCCGGGGTACAAGCAGATGACCTACATGTGGGCGGGGGCTGGGCTGGGCTTCGCGGTGACGCTGCCCATCTACCTGCTCTACGCGGGGGGCGACAACCCGGCGAGGCGGGGGTTGATCGCCCAGGGCATCGGCACCACCCTGGGCATCGCCGCCGGCGGGATCTTCACCTTCTACGACCGGGACTGGGACATCGCCAACAACCAGGACCCGAGCAAGCGGCGCTTCGCCTCCCTCGAGTCGGTGGCGCCGATGGCGCTGCCGGGGGGGCTGGGGATGCAGATGACGGGCCTTCTGTTCTGAATCCATGGCGACCCTCAAATACCTACCCTCCGTCGGCGCTCCGGTTGTCTACGGGGTCCACAAGCAGATCACATCCATCGGCCGCGCGCCGAGCAACGACCTGGTGGTCCAGGGGAGCGGGGTGGCCGAGCACCACATCCAGGTGGTCTTCGACGGCCGCGACTACAACCTGGCGGAGGTGGACCGGCAGGCGGACATCAAGATCAATGGCAAGCGCAAGCGCCGGGCGCGGCTGGTCCACGGCGACCGGATCGAGCTGGGGGAGGGCGCCGAGGTCGCCTTCAGCATGTTCTCCGAGCTGCCCGCCCGCGCCCAGGCCAGCGAGCGCCCGACCCCGGGGCTCTCGCCGGACCTCGGCGGGCTCCGCAAGCTGCTGGCCTTCAGCCAGAAGCTCATGGCCCGCGGCTCCATCGACGAGCTGCTGGAGGCCATGCTCGACGACATCCTGGAGCTGACCAGCGGCGACAAGGGCGCGCTCCTGCTGGTGGACGAGTCCTCCCGCGGGGGGGAAGGGCGCCTCTTCTCCGTGCGGGTGGCCCGCAACGTGCGGCGCGAGGCCATCACCAACCCGGAGGGCGCCATCTCCGACAGCATCGTGCGCCAGGTGCTCGCCACCGGGAAGCCGATCATCGTCAGCGACGCGCTCTCCGATACCCTCTTCGGCAAGAGCGAGAGCGTGGTGGCCCTCCAGCTCTCGAGCGTGATGTGCGTGCCGCTGCTGAGCAAGGGCGAGGCGGTGGGGGCCATCTACGTCGGGAGCAACCGCATCAAGCACCTCTTCGAGCGCTCCCACCTGGACCTGCTCACCGTGTTCGCGGCACAGGCGGCGCTCATCCTGGAGAACGCCATGCTGCTTTCGGCGCTCCGGGCCGACAAGGAGAAGCTCTCCCAGGAGCTCAGCGACAAGCGCTTCGGCGAGATCATCGGCTCCTGCCCGTCGATGCTGGAGATCTTCCGCAAGCTCCAGCGGGTGGCCACCACCGACATCAACGTGCTGATCACCGGCGAGACCGGCACCGGCAAGGAGCTCCTGGCCCGGGAGATCCACCGGCGCAGCAACCGCGCCGCGGGCCCCTTCGTCGCCGTCAACTGCGGCGCCATCCCCGAGAACCTCATCGAGAGCGAGCTCTTCGGCCACGTCCGCGGCGCCTTCACCGGCGCCGTCGCCAACCGCCCGGGGAAGTTCCAGGCCGCCGACGGCGGCACCCTCTTCCTCGACGAGATCGGCGAGCTGCCCACCAACCTCCAGGTCAAGCTGCTGCGCGCCCTCCAGGATCGAATGGTGGTGCGCGTCGGCGAGAGCAAGCCCGAGAAGATCGACATCCGGGTGCTCGCCGCCACCAACCGGAACCTGGAAGACGAGATCAAGGCCGGTCGCTTCCGGGAAGACCTCTACTACCGCCTCAACGTCGTCAACCTGTTCAGCCCTCCCCTGCGGGAGCGAGGCGATGACGTGATCATCATCGCCAAGACCCTCCTCTCCCGCTTTGCCGACGAGCTCAAGAGCCCCGTGCGCGGCTTCGCCCCCGCCACCCTCGCGGCGCTCCGCAAGTACTCCTGGCCAGGCAACATCCGCGAGCTGGAAAACCGCATCAAGAAGGCCCTGGTCCTCTGCGAAGGCGCCCTCCTCAACCCCGAAGACCTGGGCCTCGGCGATGCCCAGCTTGCCCCCATCCTCCCCCTGGAAAAAGCCAAGGAAGAGTTCCAGCGGCGCTACGTCCTCGAGGCCCTGGAGCGCAACCACGGCAACCGCACCCAGACCGCCCGCGACCTCGGCGTCGACCCTCGCACCATCTTCCGCTACCTGGAGAAGGAGCAGAACCCGATGCCCAGCGGCGCCGTCGACAAGGGCGAGGGCAAGGGCCCGTTACGGGCCTGTCGCGGCCTGCCCGTCAGGGGGCTGACGGCACCAGGGAGGGGGACACTTTCCAGGGAAAGCCGGGGGAAAGGAGGCGGTACGTTTTTTGCTCTTGCTGGGGGGACCGGAAGTCGGCACCGTGCCGGCGGTGGCCCCGGAGGCCCGGAGCGAAGCGATACGCCCATGAAGAGAGCGAGCAAGATGTGGTCGTTGCGGTTGGCGGTGGGGTTGGCGGCGGTGCTGGGGGCATCGTCGGCCTGGGCGCAGTCGACGCCGACCGATCCGCCCGCGTCGGGGGATGACCCGGAGCAGGACGAAGCCTCCAAGCAAACCCTCAAGCTGCCTCCCAAGACCCCTCCCGGCAAGGGTCCGAAGCCGGTGGTGTGGGCGGGGTCCACGATCTTCGTCGACCAGTCCGTGAGCTCGGAGACCGTCGGGGTGGGCCGCGACTACCAAAGCCGGAACCCCTCGGTACAGACCTGGGCGTCGTTCCGCCCTCGCGTCAACCTCTACGGCGCGGGCGGGATCTTCGGGACCGATGACCCCAAGAACAAGGTCAACATCAACTTCCGTATCGACGCCACCAAGGAGTTCGCCAACGACGACTCCACCGCCCAGTACCGGCAGACCATGCTGGGCGACCTCTGGTTCAACGCTGTCTACTCGCGGCCCCTGGTGCGCAAGAACGGCTGGATGACCATGCTGCTCACCGGCCCTCGCGTGCTCTTCCCCACCTCGCTGGCCTCCCGGGCCAACGGCAACTACGCGGCGGTGGGCGGCGGCGGCGGTCTGATGCAGATGATCCCCCTCAACCGGGGGGGGGAGTGGTTCTCCTCGGCCCGGATCTTCGGGTCGATGTACTACACCCACGCCTTCGTCCGGAACACCACCCCCACGCTCAGCGACGACATCGCCGGGAACTACCCCCGCACCACCAGCGCCAGCCCCACCCTCAGCACCGTCGATAACCAGCTCAGCGGGCGCCTCCTGGTCAACCACCAGCTCCTGTCCGTCGTCGACACCGGGCTCCAGGTGACCCCCAACCTCGGCCTCACCTTCGACACCATCTTCATCCAGCGCTGGACCTACAAACCTACCCCGGTCAACGGCAACGGGATGCAGATCATGAACGGCCGCGTCACCGAGGAGGACCTCCGGAGCGCCTCCAACGACCCGCAGAACTACGGCCTCTTCATCTTCCTCTTCACCTCCGTCGATTACCAGCTCACCGAGGAGCTCAACCTCTCCTTCAACTACTACAACTTCGGCAACACCATCGGGCCGAGTGGCCGACGGCAGAGCATGTTCTACGCCCCCGAAAGCGCCCGCTTCTCCCTCACCGCCACCGTCGGGATCGACGCCCTCTACCGCCGCTTCCTCGGCTCCGACTCCGACGGCGGCCCCGGCGCCTCCGGCTCCACCCGCGTCGCCAAGGCTCAGCCGGTCCTCCTCGGCTTCTGACTCAGTACTGGAACCCCACCCTCGACACCGCGAGCCCCTGCGGCCCCAGCTCCGCCCCGCTCGCGTCCTCGAAGGCCCCCCCGGGGAACAACACCCCCGCCTGGACCCCAAGCTGGAGCGACATCCCGAAGGACAGCGGGTGCCTCCACTCCACCCCACCGTCCAGCTCGATCCCGAGATCCCGGCTGGACGCAGGGCCCCCGGAGTGGCTCGCCCGCTGCCCCGTGCGGGCGAGCCGGTACGGATCCACCACGTCCGCGGTCGCCTGGGCAACCACCACCCCGACCTTCAGATCGAGGCGCGGCCCGGGGCGTAGCACCACCGTCGGGTTAACGTAGGACGCCCCCGCGACGCCCCCGTTGCTCGGGTGAAGGACGACCCCTGCCGGGCGCTCTCCCGACGGGATCCCCCTCGCCAGCGTCGCCGACCGCGCCGTCTGCGCATGCAGCAGGTGATCGAACAGCACCAGCCCCACGTTGTGGTTCGGGTTCATCCCGAAGCGGCGCTCCACGCCGTCCCCGGGGTTGTTGTCTCCGCTCGCATTTCCCCAGGCGACCGACACCACCGCGTCCGCAAAGCGCTCCCCCCGCGCCGTCGCCTCGTGGGCCACCCCGAGCCGCAGCGCCCCCCCCCAGGCCAGCAACCTCCTCGGCGCCCCTCCGCTCTCCTCGATCTGCCCACGCACCAGCGCCGCCTCTCCCTCCCCAAAAAGGTACGCGCTCGCCCCCGGCGCCCTCGTCGCAAAGCGCCCGTACAGACCAACCATTTGCGCCCCCAGCCGCTCCAGAAAAGGCCGCTCGGCGGCCCGCGCGTCCTCCTGTCGACGCTGGCTCCGGATCGCCCCGAAGGCGCCCACATGGTTCAGATCAGACCCCGCCGTGAGCCCAGCCATCCCCTGCCGGGCGAGATCCCCGTCGATCAGCCTCGCCCAGGCGTCCCGGAGGATCACCCCGCCGGAGGCCCAGAGAGACAGGCGCCCGGTTCGCCCGCCAGGCCGCAGGGTGAGCTGCGCCTGCACGGCGCTGTCGCCTCGCTGGTAGTCGCCGAAGAGAGTCGGGCGGTCGCCATCGTTGAACAGGAGCCCGATCCCCTGGTGGAGCGGCTGGGCACCTAGCCGGATCCTCCATACCTTGGAGGGGAGCTCGACGTAGAGCCAGCGAGGATCGACGGTGAGGGGGTTGGCCCTGGACTCGGGGTTGGCCGCCGCGTCGACGTGGCGGGTGGTGGCCCCCGCAGCGAGGCCCCGGAGCAGGTCGATCTGGCCGACGATCTCCGCGTGGGTGGTGATCTGCAGGCGCGGGGTGACGCGGAACCACTGGAGGATCTTGCCCCGCTGCCCCAGGGAGTCGGCGCCCGGGTCCGAGGGAGGAGCGAGGAGCGGCGGATCGCTCTGGAGCTGCCCCCGGAGCTGGTACTCCCCGTGGAAGGCGAGGCGGATCAGATCGACCTCGGGAGGCCGCACCTCGGAGCGCCCCGGGTCGAGGTCGAAGCGAGGGAGGAAGCCGGAAGGAGGGTCGGCGGCGAGGGCAGGCCCCCCCGGGAGCAGCCCGGCCAGGAGCCACGACAGCGCAGGGACGACCCCGGAGCGAAGATGCAAGGCGAGGGCCTCAGCGCATCACGGGGAGCTTGACGCGCCCCTGACCGCCGGAGCGATCGATGAGCAGCCCCGCCTCGGGGGAGGCCCCCCGGTGAGAGGCCACGCGCTCGACCAGGCGCTCGGCGATGGAAGCGAAGGCCTGGGAGACGGGGAGCTGAGGGGCCGCCTGGACCACTGGGGTCCCCGCGTCGCCCCACTCCCGAGCGCGGGGGTCGAGGGGGAGCTGACCCAGCAGCGGCGCCTCGGCGAACTCGGCGATCTTGGCGCCGCCGCCCTCGCCGAAGAGGCGGTGCTGCTGCCCCGAGGGATCCTCGAAATAGCTCATGTTCTCGACGACCCCCAGGATGGGGATCTCGACCTTCTTGCACATGGCCACCGACTTGTAGACATCCTGGAGGGCGACCTCCTGGGGGGTGGTGACCACCACGGCGCCGGTCACCTTGGCCCGCTGCGACAGCGTGAGCGCCACGTCGCCGGTGCCGGGGGGAAGGTCGAGAAGGAGGAAATCCAGGGGACCCCAGTTCACGTCCTTGAGGAACTGGAGGAGCGCCCCGTGGAGCATGGGACCGCGCCAGATCACCGCAGAGCGGGGATCTTCCAGGAGGAAGCCGATGCTCATCAGCTTGACGCCGAAGCGCTGGAGCGGCTCGATCTTCTTGCCATCCTGGGAGATGGGGCGGCCAGCGACGCCCATCATCGTGGGGATGCTCGGGCCGTAGATGTCCGCGTCGAGGATCCCCACCCGGTGCCCCGCCCGCTGGAGCGCCATGGTCAGGTTGGTGGCGACGGTGCTCTTGCCGACGCCACCCTTGCCGCTCATCACCAGCACGATGTTCTGCACCAGCGGCAGCGGGTTGATGTCCCAGTTGAGGTGAACGGACGCCGCCCCGGCCCCAAGGAGCGCCTCCCGCACGGAGCGGCCGACGGCCTCCTTCTGGGGGTAATCGGACATGGGAATCACCACGGTCAGCGTGGCGGCGCCGTCCTGGACCTGGAGGTCGCGGATCATACCCAGGTCGGAGAGCGGTTGCCCCAGGTCAGGGGCGAGGACAGGGGCGAGGGCGGACTGGGCGGCTTCGAGGGAGATCGCCATGAGGCAGCGTCTAGCATGGATGCCGCCCGCCGTGCGCCGTTGCCTGGCCTCAGCGGTTCAGGATGTCGATGGCCTGACCGAGGGCATGCTGGGCGGCGATCATCATGGCCTCGCCGAGGGTGGGGTGGGGGTGGACGGTGAGGGCCACGTCCTCCAGGACCGCAGCCATCTCGATGCTGAGCTGGGCCTCCGAGATCAGGTCGGTGGCGCTGGGGCCGACGATGCTCCAGCCGAGGATCAGGTGGGTCTTCTTATCCGCGATGACCTTGATGAACCCGTCGGTGTCGCGCACCGCCATGGCGCGCCCGCTGGCGGCGAGCGGCATCTTGCCCACCAGCAGGTCGATGCCCTTGGCGCGGGCCTCGGTCTCGCTCATCCCGGCGGTGGCGACCTCCGGGTCGGTGAAGATCGCCCCGGGCATGGACACCCAGTCCTTCTCCGCCTTGTGCCCGGCGATCACCTCGGCGGCGACCTCGCCCTCCTTGGTGGCCTTGTGGGCCAGCAGCGGCCCCCCGGACACGTCGCCCACCGCGAAGATCGACGGGACGCTGGTGCGGCCCACCTTGTCGGTGACGATGAAGCCCCGGTCGCTGATCTGGACCCCCACCTGCTCGCAGCCTATCCCCCGGGAGTTGGGGCGCATCCCCACCGCCACCAGCACCACGTCGCAGACGAAGGTCTCCGCCTTGCCGTTCACCTCGGCGCGCACGTGCAGCGACCCATCCGCCGCCCGCTCGTAGCCCAGCGCCTTGGCGTTCTTGTGGATCTTCGCCCCGTGCTTGACGTAGCGCTTCTCCACCACCGCCACCACGTCCGGGTCGATGCCGCCCAGAAGCTGCGGCGCCGCCTCCAGCACCGTCAGCTCGCTGCCGAACTTCTGGTACACCCCGCCCAGCTCCAGGCCGATGATCCCCCCACCGATCACCAGCAGGCGCCTCGGGATCTCCCGCAGGCTCACCGCCTCCTTTGCCCCGATGATCTGCTTGCCATCGAACTTGAACGCCGGGATCTCGATGGTCGAGGCTCCGGTGGCGATCACGATGTTCCTCGCCTCGAAGGTCTCTCGCTTCCCGTCGGGCGTCGCGACCTCCACGGTGTTCGGCCCCGTGATCGTCGCCTGCCCGTTCATCGCCTCGGCCCCGTTGGCCCGGAGCAGCCCCCGCACCCCGCCGGTCAGCTTCTTGACGATCCCGTTCTTCCACTCCTGGAGCTGGTTGGGGTCCAGATCGACCCCGCTCACCTTGATGCCGATGGCCGCCCCGGTCTTCGCATGCTCGTACTGGTGCGACGCCGAGATCAGCGCCTTCGACGGGATGCAGCCCCAGTTCAGGCAGACGCCTCCCCACTCTTCCTTCTCGACGCAAAGCACCTTCTGCTTGAGCTGCGCCAGGCGGATGGCGGCAGGATAGCCGCCCGGTCCGCCCCCGATCACAATCGCATCGTAGGACTTGGCCATGGTGTGAACCTTCTCGGGGGCCACCGCGGGCCCCTCGGTGCGGCTCTGGCCTAGCAGCGTTCTCCGCCGGATACCACCCCGCCCCGACCTCGCTCCCTCAAGGCCCCCCGCCGTGCCCCGCCGCCGCCGGGAGCCTCAGCAGCTCTTCCCGCTGCTCTCGCAGGTGCCACGGCAGCTCCGCGTACACGTCCTCGAACACCGTCGCCCTCGCCGGCGCCGGCGCCCGCTCCACCTCCAGGATCGCCGCCTCGATCTCCGCCGTCAGCTCCCCCTTCATCGCCTCCACCTTCCCCTCGTCCAGGAGACCTCGCCGCCGCAGGTGCCCCTCCAGCCTCGCCAGCGGATCCTTCCGCTGCCACGCCTCCACCTCCTCCTGCGAGCGGTACCTCGTCGGATCGTCGCTCGTCGAGTGCGCTCCGATCCGGTAGGTCACGCACTCCACGAACGACGGCCCCTCCCCTCCCCTCGCCCGCTCGAACGCATGCCGCAGCGCCGCGTACACCGCCAACGCGTCGTTCCCGTCCACCCGGTATCCGGGGATTCCATACGCTCGCGCCTTGATCGCGATGGTGGCGCTCGCCGTCTGCCGGGACGTCGGTACGCTGATCGACCAGTGGTTATTCTGGCACACCACCACGCACGGCGGGCGGAACTTCCCCGCGAACAGCAGCGCGTTGTGCACGTCCGGCTGGCTCGTCGCCCCGTCGCCGCAGAACCCCACCGCCACGCCGCGATCCCCCCGCAGCCGCATCGCCATCGCCGCCCCCACCGCCTGCGGGACCTGCGGCCCGATGCAGCTCGACCACGCCACCTGGTTCACCGCGCGACCGCTCATGTGCGACGGCATCTGCCTCCCCTTGAGCACGTCCAGCGCGTTGCCAAAAACCTGCGCCAGGTACCTCGCCAGCGGGAACCCTCGCACCAGCATGATCGCGCTCTCCCGCAGCGCCGGGAACACCCAGTCCGCTTCCTCCAGCGCGCACCCCGCCGCGATCGCCACCGCCTCCTGCCCCGTGCACGACCCGTAAAACCCGACCCGCCCCTGCCGCTGGAGCACCACCATCCGGGCCTCCAGCAGCCGCAGCCGCAGCATCTCCCGGTGCATGCGCAGCAGCAGCGCCTCGGGGAGCGCGGGCGCGGCGTTCGGGTCGGCCTGCAGGTCGTCGTCTAGCACCCGGAAGAGTCCGGTATCCGACAGGGAGAGCGGCGAGGTCGTCATGGGGCGCGGAGCCTACCTCCCCCGACCTCGCCTGGAAAGCCACCCCTCACCTCACCGCGCCGAGGAGGTCGCCGACGCCGACGCAGGTGCAGGCGCCGCGCCGGAAGGGACCGCGCCAGGCGCCGACCGAAGCGGCCTCACCCCCGCGGGGTTGAGGTGGAGGCGTCCGGCGGGGATCCTCAGGTTGGGCTGCAGGTGGATCGAGGAGACCTGCCGGGCCAGCGGGGCCGTGGAGGTCTCCGGCGCGGGGGTCGCCGCCGGGGACTCCTCCCGGGAGGAGCAGGTGCAGGCCGGGATGATGGCCGCCAGGACAAGCACGACGAGAGGAAAGAAGGAGCGCATACCGGACCTGCTCTAGCAGACAAAAAGCAAAACGGCGCGAGGTTCCACAGGAACCCCGCGCCGCCGCGTCAGGCTGGTGCTAAGCCGCCGCCGGCCTGGCCGCTACCCGCCGCCGCGCCGCCGGAGCCGCCTTC
>CAZSDX010000027.1:0-23584 GCA_964605685.1 uncultured Polyangiaceae bacterium | reverse complement strand
CGGCGAGACCAACCAGTGGGCGCCCCTGCTCTATGACGGCACCCACGAGGTCGACGTCCCCTTGCTCCTCGAACCACCGGAGCGAGCCGGGCGCCCCTGGGCCGAGGAGGCTACCCGCCAGCTTCTCGCCGCCCTGGAGACCTTCATCCGCGCCTACCCGGACCAGTGGCTCTGGCTCCATCGTCGGTGGAAGGAGAGCTGATCTATGCTCCCCCGTCATGCCGACGATCTCCGTGAACGGAACGCACCTGTACTACGAGGACACGGGCCCTGGCTCCACCGGGCAGACGGTGGTCTTCAGCCACGGATTGCTGTGGAACACCGAGCTGTTCTCCCCCCAGATCGCGGCGCTCCGGGGGCGCTACCGGTGCGTCGCCTGGGACCACCGCGGCCAGGGCCGCAGCGCCGCGGATCACCGCCATTGCATCGGCATGGAGCTGGTCTGGCAAGACGCGGTGGCGCTGCTGGAGAAGCTCGACCCGGGGGCGGTCCATTTCTGCGGCCTCTCCATGGGCGGCTTCGTCGGCATGCGGATCGCCGCACGCCGCCCGGAGCTGCTCCGCTCGCTGATGCTCCTGGAGACCTCCGCCGACCCGGAGCCGGAGGAGAACCTTCCGCGCTACCGGCTCCTCACCCGCGCCACCCGCCTCCTGGGCCCCGGCGCGGTGGCGTCCAGGGTGCTGCCCATCCTCTTCGGAAAGACCTTCGTCAACGATCCCGCCCGGGCCCAGGAGCGCGCGCGCTTCGTCGAGCTCCTCCGGGCGAGGCGTGACATCTGGAAGGCCGTCAACGGCGTGATCGACCGCGCCGGGGTGCTCGACGAGCTGCGCCGCATCGCGGTGCCCACCCTGGTGCTGGTGGGCGACGAGGATGTGGCCACCACCCCGGCCAAGGCGCGGCGCATCCGCGAGCGTATCCAGGGCGCCCAACTGGTGGAGATCCCCAGGGCCGGGCACTCCTCTTCCGTGGAGCAACCCGCCGCCGTCACCGCCGCCATCGAGCGCTTCCTCGCGGAGCTGGACGTCACCCCGGCCTGACCTCGATCTCCCGCACCACCTCGCTCACCTCGCTCACCCGGATGGCTACCCCGAGGAACCGCTGCACCGTCTCGATCTGGGTCTTGGTATGGAGGCTCAGGGGACCGGTGCGGAACACCCCACCGCGACCCAGCGCCAGCGGCAGCAGGAGCTGATCCGCCAGGTGCTCGCCCACCGGGGCGCCGTGGGCCAGGTAGGCGCGGGCCTCCTCCGCGGCCTCCGCGGCGACCTGCTCGGCGGATTTTCCCTTCTCCCCCAGGGCGGCGATCAGCTCGGTGACGTGCTCGTGCTCGATCCCCACCAGCAGCGCGTTGCCGGGCCCCCGGGAGTTCCGGACCACCAGCGGTCGGCGGTCGGCGGCGGCGATCCCCAGGGCGCGCCCGACGGCCTCCAGCTCCCGCTCCGCCACGGCGAAGGGAAGACCCGCGTAGGCGGCGACCGCCCAGGTGGCGCGGTGCTCACCTCGCTCCAGGAGTGCCAGAGGGTATGTGTTGACCCATGGCTCGACGTGGAAGGCCAGGTGGCCGCCGCCCGCCGGGTAGAAGCCCCAGCTCCGCAGCTCGGCCCGCACGTCGGCGCCGATCCGCCGGAGCAGCGGCAGGAACGCGCGCTCCAGGAAATCGAAGGAGGGGGCCATCGGGTTGTGGGTGCCTCCCTCCAGGAGGATCGTCGAGGGGGTCGAGGCCCGGAGCAGCGCCGGGAGCGCCGTCTGGAAGACCAGGGTGGCGCTGCCGGCGGTGCCGACGGCGAAGCGATGCTCGCCGCCCTGGAGGGCGCCAGGGCGGAAGGTCAGCTCGGTGGAGCCGATCTCGGCGCCCTCGACGGAGGCATTGCCGATGCGGGCGGCGGCCTGGACGGAGGTCAGGTGCTGGCGCAGCAGCCCCGGGGTGCGCCGCCGGGCCCGGATGGAGGTGAGGCGGAAGGGCTGGCCGGTGACCAGCGCCAGGGAGAGGGCGGTGCGGAGGATCTGCCCACCGCCCTCGCCGGAGCGTCCGTCGAGCTGGAGCATGCGGTTTACCCCTTCACGCAGACGACCTGGCGGAGCGTATGGACGATCTCCACGAGGTCTTCCTGGGCCTTCATCACCGCGTCGATGGGCTTGTAGGCCATGGGGGTCTCGTCGATCACGTCGTCGTCCTTGCGGCACTCGATGCCGGCGGTGGCCGCCTTGTGATCCGCGAGGGTGAAGCGCTTCCTGGCCGCGGTACGGGACATGAGGCGCCCCGCGCCGTGGCTGCACGAGTGGAACGCCTCGTCGTTGCCGAGGCCGCGGACGATGTAGGAGCGCGCCCCCATGCTGCCGGGGATGATGCCGAGGTCGCCCAGGCGAGCCCGCACCGCGCCCTTGCGGGTCACCCATACGTTGTCGCCGTAGTGATGCTCTCGGTTGATGTAGTTGTGGTGGCAGTTGACCGCCTCCAGGCGGGCCTCGAAGGGCGGCAGCAGCCCGGTGGATCGGACCGCACCGATCACCGCCTCCATCATCAGCTCCCGGTTGCGGGCGGCGAAATCCTGCGCCCAGCCCACTGCCTCCACGTAGTCGTCGAAGGACTGGGTCCCCTCCGCGAGGTACGCCAGGTCCATGTCCGGGAGGTGGATGAAGTAGCGACGCATCTCCTCCTTGGCGCGCTCGATGAAGTAGGACCCGATCCGGTTGCCCACCCCGCGAGAGCCGGAGTGCAGCATGAACCAGACCCGATCCTCCTCGTCGAGGCAGACCTCGATGAAGTGGTTCCCGGTCCCGAGCGTCCCGAGGTGCTCGTGGGACCAGCCCCGGGCCACCCTCGGGTGCCGGTCGCAGATCGCCTGAAAACGAGGCGACAGCTCCTTCCACGCCTCGACCACCGGCGCGGGCGGATCCTTCCAGGCGCCGCGGTCGCCGGGGCCGCCGTTGTGGGTGCGGCCGTGGGGCACCGCCTCCTCGATGGCGTCCCGCAGCGGGCGCAGCGTGTCCGGGAGCTGGGAGGCCCCCAGGCTGGTGCGCACCGCCATCATCCCGCAGCCGATGTCCACGCCCACCGCCGCCGGGATCACCGCCCCCTTCGTCGGGATCACGCTCCCCACCGTCGCCCCCATCCCCTTGTGTACGTCTGGCATCACCGCCACCCACCGGTGGATGAACGGCATCTCCGCCAGGTTCCGGAGCTGTGCCTCCGCATCCTCCTCCACGGCCACGCCGTGGACCCACGCCTTGATGGGAACCCCCCTGGTGTCGATCACGCGGTAGCTCTTCGTCGTCATGACCCCACGGTGGATGCGGAAGCCGTGCCATCCCGCAGGATCGCGGCTTTTCTGGGCTTTCTCCCGGGGTACAAGGTCGTTTTTTATCCTTCCGTATCGCGATTTATCCTGTCGGATAAGGCCCCCTGGGGAGGACGCTCCCCGAAGAGGGCGGTGCCGATGCGGACCAGGGTGGCCCCCTCGGAGACGGCGACCTCCAGGTCGTGGCTCATGCCCATGCTCAGCTCCGGGAGCAGGTCGATCCCGTGGCGGTCGCGGAGCGCCCGGAGCTGGCGGAAGAAGGGGCGGGCGCCCTCTGGATCCTCGGTGTGGGGAGGCACGGTCATCAGGCCCCGCAGCCGCAGCGAGGGCTGCGCCTGGATCGCCTCGATGACCAGGCCAAGCTGATCCGGGGAGCACCCATGCTTCTGGGCCTCCCCGCCGATGTTGACCTCGATCAGCACCGGGAGGGGCGACCGGCGGTCGGCGACGCGCTTGCCCAACTCGGCGGCGAGGTGGGGGCTGTCGACGGTGTGCACCGAGGCGGCGAAGCGCGCCGCCAGCTTGGCCTTGTTGGACTGGAGGTGGCCGATCAGGTGCAGACGCAGCCCCGGCAGGTCGGCCAGGGCCTCGGCCTTGCTGGCCAGCTCCTGGGGGTAATTCTCGCCGAAGTCGCGCTGACCGGCGGCGTACGCCTCCCGGATGGCCTCCGGTGGGTGCAGTTTCGAGACCGCGAGGAGCCGGGCGGACCCCTCGGGGCGGCCGGCGGCGCGTTCTGCCTGACGGATACGGTCGAGGACGGTCGCGAGGTTGCTTGCGATGCTCATGAGTTCTTTGTTCGCTTTTGTACCGTGGCTAAGATAGCAACGTGCGACGCTTTTCTTCGGTCGGGTTGCTTGCCGGTCTCGGTCTGTTCGCTCTCTGGTCCCCGGCGGCGCGTGCGGCGCCGCTGGTCGGCGTGGCCGGGCAGGTCCTCAACGGTCCCCCCACGGAGCAACAATTCGGTCGGTCCGTCGCCGTCTCGGGGGATCTTGCCGTCGTGGGGGATCCGGACGACGACGACGGGAACCTGAACGCCGGGGCGGTGTACGTGTACGCTCGGCAGGGCGGCACCTGGCAGGTGAAGGACAAGCTGATCTCGCCGGATCCTCCCAGCGATCCCTCGGAGGAGTGCGGCTCCTCGGTGGCTCTGGTCGGGGATACGCTGCTCGTCGGCTGCCCGGGGGCCTACCAGATACGGGTCTGGCAGCTCAAGGAAAGCGGCTCTGCGCAGGTGGCGAGCTTCCCGGAGGACGCCTCGGGGGGGCTCGGCTGGCTGCTCGCCTTCGACGGGCAGCGGGCCGCCACCTACGCGCCTGGGTACTGGGAGACCGGCGCGTTCTTCGTGTACGACAAGCAGAGCCTCGCGAGCTGGTCCATGGTGGGCTCCCCCCTCGTCGGCGTGGCCGGGCAGGGGTTCCCTTCGTCGGTGGTGCTCCTCGGCGGCCGGCTGGTCTTCGGTGTCCCTTACAACGACGTCTTTGCGCAGGGCTCCGTGCAGATCTGGGAGCAGTCCGGGAGCACCTTCCAGGAGACGAAAACCCTCACCTCTCCCGAGCCCTCGGGGCCGCTGATGTTCGGCGCGTCCCTCGCGGTCAGCGGCACCTCGCTCCTCGTCGGTGCGCCGGGGGAGGACAGCGGGAAAGGGAACGTCTACGCCGCCTCCGAGCAGGCAGGGAGCTGGAAGCCCACCAAGCTGAACAAGAACGGGATCCCGGCGGAGACCACCGGCTTTGGTTCCTCGCTGGCAGCGACGGAGGGGCGCCTGGCGGTGGTGAGCGCGAACGGTAAGGATCGCCAGCTCCACGGCTATCGCTTCCAGGGAGGTTCCTGGGGGTTGGACGCCACGACGCTCCCGCTGCCGGGAGGGGCGAACGTGGCGGCGCTCCCTCCGGTGGCGCTGGCGATGTCCTCCGGGCACCTGCTCGCGGGGTTGCCGGCTCCGGGGGTGTTTCCGACGGGACACGTGCGCTTCTTCGAGGATCTGGCCTCCGGGTTCCAGGAGGAGAAGGCCACCGGACCCTCGCCAGGAACGCGGGGCGATTTCTACGGGGCGAGCATGGCCCTCGACGGCGAGTGGCTGCTGGTCGGAGCGCCTCGCGAGACCGACACCGCCAAGCACCAGGGGGCCGCGACGCTCTACCGCAAGGACAACGGCGTGTGGGTGATGCACCAGCGCCTGGAGCACAGCGTGGCGGGGCAACCCGCGGCCAGCTACGATCAGTTCTACGGGGCCTCGGTGGCCTTTGCAGAGGAGCCCACGACCAAAACCCGCTGGGCTTTCGTCGGGCTTCCCGGGACGTCCGGAGCGGCTGGCCAGGTGCTCCCGTTCCGCAACGAGGGGAACTCGTGGGTGGCGCAGAATTACCTGCCTGGTTCCGGATACCAGGAGGAGGCTGCCGGGGCGGTGATGAGCTCCGATGGCAATCTCCTTGCGGTCGGCGCCCCCCACTCGATCATCAGTGGCTTCTCCAGCTCGGGCCTCGTCAAGATCTATTCCTACGACTCCTTCTACAAAGAGTGGATGGTCGAAAAGACGCTCCTCCCGCCCGATTGCTTCACCAACAACGCGGGCTGCGGTGAGCGCTTCGGAGCGCAACTGGCGCTCCGTGGTAACCTGCTGCTGGTCTCGGCGCCCGCCTTCGAAAGCTACGCCGGGCGCGTCCACGTCTACGAGAAGCAGATCAACTCCTGGGAACTCAAAACGACCCTCACCGAGCCTCCCGATTCGGTGCTGGGGTTCCCCAAACAGCAGCGCTATTTTGGCCTGGGACTGGCCGTGGATCCCGCCCACGAGGTGGCCTTCATCAACGCCAACTCGTCCTCCGGGGTGGCTGGCCCTTCGCGCGTCTACGTCTACGATACCAAGACCTGGACGCTGCTCCAGACGCTCAGCAACCCCGATGACACCCTGTTCTTCGGGACAACCCTGACCTTCCGGGACGACACGCTGGCGGTCAGCTCCACCTCGAGCAACAACGGCAAGGGCCGCGTCTTCTTCTACCAAAAGGATCCGAAGGGCTCCTGGGAACTGGCGGGCCAGTACGACGGCATTGCTCCAGGTTCCGGGCGCACCATCGCCCTCGACGGAAACTCCTTCCTCGTGGGCGCTCACGGGAATTTCCCGCAGGACCAGGCGGGCTCCGTGGTCGTGGGGAAGCTGCTGCGCGTGGATGGAGACGCCTGCTCGCTCGCGGACGAGTGCGTCTCCGGCTTCTGCGCCGATGGCGTCTGCTGCAACGCGGCCTGCGACGGGCCGTGCCAGGCCTGCTCGGTCCAGGCGGGCGGCGCCGTCGATGGCGTCTGCGGCGACGCCCCGGCGGACACCCCCGATCCGCTCTGCGTCGATCCGGACGGAAACAACCCCTGCGGCCTCACGGGCCTTTGCGGCGAGCAGGGGGCCTGCGCGTTCGTGCCCTCCGGCGCGTCCTGCGGATCGACCTGCGAGGCGGCCTTCTGGATCCTGTCGGCCTGCAACGGCCAGGGAACCTGCGAATCCAGCGAACCGATCTCCTGCGGGTTCTACCTCTGCGCCGGGGAAGGAGCCAACGCGGGCTGCCCCTCCACCTGCGAGACCGACGCGCAGTGCGTCCCCGGAGCGACCTGCGCCGACAACACCTGCCAGCCCCAGGGCGGAGCGGGCGGGGACGGCGGGGCCGCAGGGGATGGCGGAGCCGCGGGCGACGGCGGGGCAGGGCAGGGTGGCGAGGCGGGCTCCGGAGCGGCAGGGAAGAAGGGGCTGCCGGATCTCTGGAAGGACGACCAGGCCGGAGCCGCAGGAATCCCGGGGGGACCAGGAGCCGGAGGAACCTCCGGAGGGAACGGCGGAACCGTAGGCGGGGCGGGCGCCTACCAGCGGCCCAAGGCCAGCGCCCTCCAGGAGGTCGTGAGGGAGGAGGAGCCGGAGGGGTGTAGCTGCCGGACCGCAGGGACGCCGGCTCCGTCGTCGTCCCCGTTGCCGCTGCTTTCGTTGCTAGGCTTGCTTTTCACCAGGAGAAATCGGCGCTCATGACCATGTTTTCTGCGCTTCGCCGGGTCGCTCTATCCTTGACCCCCTTGCCTATCCTGCTCGCGGTCCCTTCCTGCGAGGATCGGCCTGCGACCGCCGTCACCTTGGCAATCGCCAGCGAGGTATCGGTGCCCAGGGAGGTCGACGCCATCTCGCTGGAGGTGCGCCGGGGAGGCAAGGTGTCGTTCTCCCGCTCCTACGCGGTGGACCCGGAGACCGGACAGGCGAAGATCCCTGGATCCCTGGTCCTGAAGCTCCACCCGGACGAGGAGGCCAAGGACGCGGTAAGGGTGCTGCTCCGTGCCGAGCAGAAGGGGGAACAGATCCTTCTACGCTCGGCGGCGACGAGCTTCGCCGAGGGGAAAAATAAGCTGCTCCGGCTGGTGATCCGCTACTCGTGCCTCGACTTCCCCCAGGTCTGCGGCGAGGGCGAGACCTGCCTCGGCGGGGTCTGCACCAAGGACGTCGTCGATCCCATCACGCTCCCGGACGCGCCGCCGGAGGAGCAGGTCTTCCCGACCCGATCCCAGGGGGGCTGCTTCGACGGGAGCGATGACAAATGCGCCGCCAGCCGGACGACCATCCAGGATCTCGACGCCTTCACCCAGGCCGATTGCTCCTTCGACGCCGCGACCGTGGAAGGCTACAAGCAGGGGCAGCTCAACGTCTTCGCCTTCTGGTCCGCGCAGGGCAACCAGGGGCACCCGGTGGTGCTCGATCAGGACCCGCAGGAAGGCTGGTCCTTCCTCCCGGAGAAACCCACCGTCGCTCGCCTCGCCAAGGGGCTCTGCGACCAGATCCGCAGCGGCCGGATCTTCCGGGTAGCCTACAACTTCGCCTGCCCCACCAAGATGCTCTCGGTGCCCTCCTGCCGACCGGACACCCCGGAGCCCGAAAAAACCTTCGAGGCCAGCGACTGCCACACCTGCGCCTACGCCCCCCCGGAGTGCAAGGAAGCCCTCGCGCTGGCCCGCGCCGAGGCCGCCTCCAAGCCCCTCTTCGACGCCGCCTTCGCCTGCCCTTACGACGGCGCGTACTCCACCCTCGACGAGTGCGAAGGCGTGCGCTCCTGCTTCCTCGGGGCGCTTGCGCCGATGCTCTCCTGCTCCGCCCAGGGGTGCGATCCGTACCCGGCGGCCAAGGCGTGGGAGGACTGCGTCGCCAGCCTGGAGGAGCCCTCCAAGCGGTGCCCCGCCTGCACCACCGAGGGACTGCCGCTCTGCCTCAACAACCCCTGAACCCACCGGGTCCGGCGCGGGTGGGTCACTCCTGACCAAATCGGTCTGGATCCGCGACGAGGGCAGGGATGGGCAAGGCGACAGAGGCCGTCGGGTCGGGGGGAGGGATGGCCGTGGCGGTGGGGGACGGGGCTCCGGAGGTCGCGTCTCCGGTCAGCTCGCCCCAGAGCTGGGAGGTCGCGCCCTCGATGTGAACCCGACGGAGGCGCAGGACCACCCGCTTCACCGCCGAGGAGTAGGAAAAACTCGCAGCGCCGCCCCGGAGGACCCGCTCGAAGACGGCCTCCATGCCGGGGAGTGGGTAGGGATGGGCCAGCTCGGTGCCCTTGTCGGTCTGGAGCTGACCGCCGACCAGCTTGGCGCCCAGCAGGGGGTGATCCGAGAGCGGCCGGAGAGAGCTCCGATCGATCACGTCGAAGCAGCGCATGGAGGAGTCGATGGCGTAGAGGCTGTTCTGGGTCCAGACCTCCAGGAGACGCCAGGTCGGGTCGTGGAAGGGGGCGGTGCGGGTCTCCTCGATCAGCTCGATCTCGATGCCCTGGTTCGCGGGGAAGGGGACCGAAGTCCGCGCGTCGCTCATGGGGCGCAGCTTACCCAAGGGGACCGCCACCTGGAAAGCTCCCCGCGGCGCGGCTTCAGATCGTGAGGGTCTCCTGGTGCTCGCCGAAGACGCGGCGGAGCACGTCGCTGATCTCCCCGACGGTGGCCTCCGCCTTCACCGCGTCGAGGATGGGAGGCATCAGGTTCTCTTCTCCTTGGGCCGCCTGCTCCAGCCGGGCCAGGGCGGCCTGGTGCCTCGCCGCGTCCCGCGCCGCCCGTACTGCCTGGAGCCGCTCCACCTGGCCCCGCTCCAGCGCCGGATCCACCCGCATCACCGGCACCGGGCTGCTCTCGCCGGTGAACCCGTTGAGCCCGACGATGATGCGCCGCTTCTCCTCGATGTCGAGCTGGTACTGGTAGGCCGCCGCCTGGATCTCCCGCTGGATGTACCCCGCCTCGATGGCCGCCACCACCCCGCCCAGCTCGTCGATCCGCTGGATGTACCCCATCGCCTGCGCCTCCAGGCTGGAGGTGAGCGCCTCGACCGCGTAGCTCCCCGCCAGCGGGTCGACGAAATCGGCCAGCCCCGACTCGTAGGCGATGATCTGCTGGGTGCGGAGCGCCAGCGTCGCCGACTGCTCCGTGGGGAGCCCCAGCGCCTCGTCGTAGCTGTTGGTGTGGAGCGACTGGGTGCCGCCGAGCACCGCCGCCAGCGCCTGGATCGTCACCCGCACCACGTTGTTGAGCGGCTGCTGCGCCTGGAGGGTCATCCCCGCGGTCTGGGTATGGAACTTCAGGGCAAGGGCCTTCGGGTTGGTGGCGCCGAGGCGCTCGGCGAGGAGGCGGCACCAGAGGCGGCGGGCGGCGCGGAACTTGGCGACCTCCTCGACGAGGTTGTTGTGGCCGTTGAAGAAGAAGGAGAGCTGCTGGCCGAAGCGGTTGACGTCGAGGCCGGATTCGACGGCGGTCCGGGCGTAGGTGAGGCCGTTGGCGAGGGTGAAGGCGATCTCCTGGGCGGCGTCGCAGCCGGCCTCGCGCATGTGGTAGCCGCTGATGGAGATGGTGTTGAAGGAGGGGACCTCGGTCTCGGCGAAGGCGAAGATGTCCCGGATGAGGCGGAGGCTGGGCCGGGGAGGGAAGATGTAGGTGCCCCGGGCGATGTACTCCTTGAGGATGTCGTTCTGGATGGTACCCCGGAGCTGCTTGCGATCGACGCCCTGCTCCTCGGCGACGGCGATGTACATGGCCAGCAGGACGCTCGCGGTGGCGTTGATGGTCATGGAGGTGGAGACCTTGTCCAGGGGGATCTGGGCGAAGAGGCGCCGCATGTCGTGGATGGAGGCGATGGCGACGCCGACCTTGCCGACCTCGCCGAGCGCCATCGGGTGGTCGCTGTCGCGGCCCATCTGCGTCGGCAGGTCGAAGGCCACGGACAGGCCGGTCTGCCCCTTCTCCAGGAGGTAGCGGTAGCGGCGGTTGGACTCGTCGGCGGTGCCGAACCCGGCGTACTGGCGCATGGTCCAGTGGCGTCCCCGGTACATGGTGGGCTGCACGCCCCGGGTAAAGGGGGGCTCCCCGGGGAACCCGAGATCCTTGAGCGGATCGAAGCCCGCGGCCTCCAGGGCCTCGGGGCCGTAAAGGTCGCCCACGTCGCGGTTGCCCGCGTAGTGCCCGGGGGATGGCCGGGGGCGGGCCTGTCCTTGGGCCCGGGCGAGCACGTCGCGCCGCCAGCGGGCGAGGGCCTGCGCGTAGGCATCGGGGGCCTGGGGAGGAAGATCCTGGCTCATGGTGTCCCCACCTACCACAGCTATCCGGTGGCGGCTCGCCACCCCTCCGCCACCCCTTTCGCCGCCACTCGCCACCCGCCACCGGCAAAATTCCCGGGAAATCAGGCCCCTCCTTCCGCGGCACGCTCCTGGCTTTGTCCGCCGGGCATGATGCACCTCCTCCTGATGATGGCGGCCCTCGCCGCCTCCGCCTGCACGGGCGACCCCTTTGTCCTGATCACGCCGGAGCCCGTCGCCTCCGACGAACCTCTCACCGCCAGCGCTCCTCCGCTGAAGCCAGCGCCGACCCTCTGCGGCGAGGCGCTGGTCAGCTCCCTGTCCGTCGCCTCCAGGGATCTGCTCTGGCCCAGCGAGACCGACGCACCCCTGATCCCGCTGCTGGTCCCGGAGGCGGACCCGGCGGATACCCAGCTCCTGCGGGCGCTGCTCGGCGTGGAGCCGGATACCCCTGTGGAGGTCCGCACCCTGGCAGAGCTGGACGCGCTGGGCGTCGAGCGCTCCTGGATGACCCCGGAGGAAAGAGCCGAGGCGGAGCGCTTCCGGGCGCTGGCCGCAGTCCTGCGGGAGAACCTGGAGCAACCCGCCATCTACCAGGTCGGCCGCAGTGATGCCTACCTGCTGCTGGTGGGAAGAACCCGCTGCGGCGAGCTGGCCGGCCTGGTCACCTTCGTCGTGGAGACCTGAGAGCCCCCCGGAGGAACCCCCCACGAGAACGCAGCCTCACCGGACCTTCCAGACCACCGAGCCCTCGCCGGGGAGGTCAAAGGAGACACCTTGTCCCTGGGCCTGGGCCTGGCCAGTACCCCAGACCCGGACGCCAGGGGAAGGGAGGGAAGCGGCGGAGGTGGTGGCTAGCTGGGGTTCGTCGGTGAGGTTGATGGCGACGAGGTAGGCTTCCTCGTCGTTCTCGCGGGCGAAGGCGAAGACGCGCTCGTTGTCGAGGGGGAGGAGCTTGAGGGCGCCGGTGCCCCAGACAGCGTGGCCGCGGCGCAGGGCGAGCATGCCGCGGTAGAAGGCGAGGGTGGAGGAGGGGTCCGCCTGCTGGGAGGCGACGCTGAGGCGGTCGGCGTCGGGGCCGAAGGGGATCCAGGGGGAGCCGGTGGTGAAGCCCTGGCCGGGGCCGGTCTCCCAGGGCATGGGGGTGCGGGCGGCGTCGCGGAGGTCGACCACGGTGGCTTGCCCCGGCAGGAGGCCCAGTTCCTCGCCGTAGTAGACGAAGGGGGTGCCGCGGAGGAACATCTGGATCTCGGCGGCGCGGCGGGTGCTCCAGGGGTATTTCTTGACGGCGGTGGAGGAGCGGACGACATCGTGGGAGCCGATGACGAGGGCGTCCTGGGAGCCCGGGGGGTAGTTGGCGAGGACCTTGGTGAAGACCTCGTAGAGGCGCTTGGATTTGCCGCCGGTGAAGTCGAAGCCCCAGAGGTAGCCGTAGGCGAAGTTGAACGCCATGTGGAACATGTCCGAGCCGTTGCCGAAGTAGGCGCTGGCGTCGTCGAAGTCGGTGGATTCGGCCACCAGGACGGCGCCCGGGTAGCCGTCGACGATCTTGCGGAGATCACGGATGTAGTCCTTGGTCTCCGGGAGGAGGTCGCAGCCGTCCTTGGACTCGTGGAGGAGCGCGATCACGTCGCAGCGGAACCCGTCCACGCCCCGGTCGAGCCAGAAGCGAGCGACGTCGAGGGTGGCCTTGACCACCTCCGGGTTGCGGTAGTTGAGGTCCGGCTGCTCGGCGTAAAAGCGGTGGAAATAGTACTGGTTGCGGGTCGCGTCGAAGGCCCAGGGGGTGGTGCCGAAGATGGGCTGCTGGAGGCCGCAGGGGTTGTCCGGAGGGTCCGGCGCGTCGGACCAGACGTACCAGTCGGCCTTGGGGTTGTCCTTGCTTGACCTGGACTCCTGGAACCACGCGTGCTGGTCCGAGGTGTGGTTGAGCACCAGATCGATCACCACCCGGATGCCGCGCTTCCTGGCCTCGGCCAGGAACTCGTCGAAGTCAGCGAGGGTGCCGTAGTCCGGGTTGATGCCGCGGTAGTCGGCGATATCGTAGCCCGAGTCCTTGAAGGGGGTGGGCATGATGGGCATCAGCCAGAGGGCATCCACGCCGAGGCTCTTGAGGTAGTCGAGGCGGGAGGTGGCGCCGCGGAAGTCGCCGATCCCGTCCCCGTCGGAGTCCTGGAACGAGCGGACGTACAGCTCGTAGAAGACCGCGTGGCGGTACCAGTCGGGCCCGGAGAGCAGACGCCTGGCCTCCGCCTCCCGGTCGACGGCGGGGGGGGCAGAAGGCGGGGGGGGATCCTCCCCCGAGCAGGAGGCCAGCGCCAGGGTCAGGGCGGCCAGGATCGACGACAAGACAGGGCGACGAGGCATGAGGGAACCTCCGGGCGGGGCGAAATGCTAAGGTCTCCGGCGGACCATGGGGCAGACGACCACCCGCATCATCGACCAGGAGATGGACGCGATCATCTACTACCTGACCGCGTTCGCCCACATCGACGGAAGCTACGACCAGGAAGAGAAGCGGTTCATCGAGCAGTTCATCAACAAGCTGGTGGGCTACCGGACGCGGCTGGCGCTCCGGGACGCGAGTCCCGAGGTAAGAGAGGCCCAGGTCGCCCGCTGGACGCGGTACTTCCAGCATGTGTTTGCCTCCATCGAGCTGGAGATCGCCTCCCATTTCACCGAGTCGGTGGCGGACGGCGAGAACGCTCACGAGTTCGTCTTTTCCCGGCTGAAGCTCCGGTGCTACGAGCTGTTCCGGCGCTTCTCCCGGGAGGATCAGCAGAAGCTGCTCCAGCTGGCCGACGAGCTGATGCAGGCGGACGGCCAGGTCCACCCGAACGAGGCGAAGTTCCGGGCGGAGCTGGCGGAGCTGCTTGCCTACGGGGAAGACTTCGAGCTGATCGAGGCGGACGAGGAGGAGCCCGCCACGGTGCGCCGCATGCTGGTGGTGCGAGACATCGCCTCGCTGGCGCCGCGGGTGGAGAATTACGACATCTTCCAGGCGTTCGAGCGGCCGTTCCCGCGGGATCGTGGGGCGTTCGCCGCCCAGTTCGAGCGGGAGCAGGCGGTGATCGAGCGCGCCATCGCCACGCTGCAGGAGCAGAGGAATCAGGGGAAGGGGAAGCTGAGCGGGCTCCAGGACGTGTCGGAGCTGGAGGGGAAGGGATCCTTCCTGGACGGCTACGTCTACGGTCACTGGCCCGACCCGGCGCGCCCCTGCGAGCTGCTGGTGCTGGGGGATCTGCACGGGTGCTACTCGTGCCTGAAGGCGGCGCTGCTCCAGGCGGATTTCTTCGCCAAGGTGGACGCTCACCACCTGGACCCTTCGAAGCCCGCGATGAAGCTGGTGCTGTTGGGCGACTACATCGACCGGGGGCTCTACAGCTTCGACGGAGTGCTCCGCACGGTGCTCCAGCTCCTGCTGCTGGCGCCGAAGCACGTGTACGTGCTCCGGGGTAACCACGAGTTCTACGTGGAGCTGAAGGGGCGGGTCTTCGGCGGTGTCAAGCCCTCGGAGGCCATCGATCACCTCCAGGGGATCGCCACCGAGGACGTGTTCCGCGCCTACAAGCGGCTGTTCGAGGCGCTGCCGAGCACGCTGCTCTTCGGTCGCGCCCTCTTCACCCACGCGGGCATCCCCCGGGACGACACCCTGGCGACGCGGTGGCGGGGCCTGGAGTCCCTCAACGACAGCGAGATCCGCTTCCAGATGCTCTGGAGCGACCCGTCGGAGGCGGAGTACATCCCCCTGGATCTCCAGAAGGCCAACGCCCGCTTCCCCTTCGGAAAGCGCCAGTTCAAGAGCTTCATGGCCCGCACCGGCTGCACCCTGATGGTCCGCGGCCACGAGCGTGTCCCGGAGGGGATCCGCCGGGTCTACCAGGACCAGGACGCCTCCCTCTACACCCTCTTCTCCGCCGGCGGCACCACCAACAGCGACCTCCCTCCCACCAGCAACTACCGGGAGGTCAAGCCGGTGGCCCTCACCATCCACGCCCGGGGGGGGGCCCTGGAGCTCTGCCCCTTCTACATCGACTGGGAGCGCTACAACCGCGTCGACCTCAACCAGTTCCTCCGCCGCTAGCTCGCCCCACCCCCGGTCCCGCCATGGCAGACGAGCAACCGACAACGGCGAGCAAGGCCCTGCGGCGCCACATCGCCATCGGCCAGGAAGCCCTGGCCCGAGGATACATCGACCTCACCACCTTCGGCCGCGCCATGGCCGAGATCGGGGCGCGCTCCGCCGAGGCCCCCGGCGAGGAGATCTGGCTCACCTCCGGCTGGATCGAGCCCCAGCACCTGGCCGAGGTCCTGGTGAACATCGCCGCCGCCCGCACCTGGTCCTCGCCCCCTCGCTTCCTCGGGCGCTACCGTCCCGTCGGGATGCTGGGCCAGGGCGGCATGGGCGACGTCGAGGAGCGCCTCGACACGGTGCTGGATCGCAAGGTCGCCTACAAGGTCGTCCGGGCCGGGCACCTCGACGAGGTGGCCTGCCAGCTCCTGGAGCAGGAGGCCCGCGTCACCGGCCTCCTGGAGCATCCGGGCATCATCCCCGTCTACGACATGGGCGTCGACGGCGACGGGCGCCCCTTCTACGTGATGCGCATCGCCCGGGAGGCTTCCCTGGCGGACGTCATCGACCGCATCGCCCAGCAGGATCCTTCCACCCTCGTCGACTACCCGCTCCACCGCCTGCTGCGCTGCTTCCTCCAGATCTGCCAGGCGGTCGACTTCGCTCACAGCCGGGGCTACGCCCACCGGGACCTCAAGAGCCCCAACGTCCTGCTGGGCGCCTACGGTGAGGTGCTCGTCGTCGACTGGGGGCTCGCCTCCCCCCTCGGGCACCCGCCCACCCTCTTTGGCGGCACCCCGGGCTACATGCCCCCCGAGCAGTTCTCCATGGAGCGCCCCGTCGACCGGCGCAGCGACGTCTTCTCCCTCGGCGCCATCCTCTACGAGATCCTCTGCCAGCGTCCTCCCTTCCCCCACCAGAACGGCGAGGACGTCGCCGTCGCCACCGTCAACCCCGCAGAGGGCTTCCGCTACCGGCCCCTCCGCGATCGCGAGACCCCCTGGCCCCTGGACGAGGCCCTCGACGAGATCTGCTCCCGCGCCCTCGCCGTCTCCCTGGAGGAGCGGTACGACTCCGCGGGGGCCCTGGGGCGCGCGGTCGAGGAGTTCCTCGCCGGCACCCAGGAGCAGGAGCGCAGGCGCCGCCGCGCCGAGGATCTCCTGGAGACCGCCGCCCTCCTCCACGGGAGCTACGACGACCTCTGCGCCGGGCGCCCCGCTCGCCTCGAAGCGTACCTGGAACTCCGCGACCGGATCGCTCCCTGGGAGAGCGAGGAACGCAAGCAACCTCTCTGGGACGCGGAGGAGCAGCACATGGTGATGGAGGGGTTGAGCGTCCGGACGATGCAGGAAGTCATCAGCACCTACGAGCAGATCCTCGATGAGGTCCCGGAGCACCCGGGGGCCCGTCGAGGTTTGGCGCGCCTCTTCCTCTCGGAGTTGCACCGCGCCGAGGAGCGCCGGGATAACTTCGGTCGCGCCTACTTCTCGGAAAAATTGCGGCTTCTCGGTGACGAGGCCCGGCCCCGGGCTCGCCTCCGCGTCGACACCGGCGAGATGGTGGCCGACGTCACCCTCTTCCGCTACGTCGAGCGGCAGCACCGGTTGGTGCTCGGCGAGGAGCAGCCCCTGGGCCGGACGCCCCTGGAGGGGATCGAGCTGGAGGCCGGGAGCTACCTGCTGCGCCTCCGCCGTTCGTCCTTCCCGACGGTCGATTCCCCCATCCTGCTTCGCTCCGACGAGGAGCTGGAGGTGCTCGTCGATCTGCTGGCGACGACCGAGCTGGCGGACGGCGAGGCGCTGATCCCCGGAGGTCCCGCCCTCCTCGGGGGCGACGAGGGGCACCCCCCTCGCCTGGTGGACGTCCCCACCTTCGTGCTGATGCGCGAGCCGATCTCCTTCGGCCAGTACCTCCAGTTCGTCGCCGAGGTGTACAGGCTCCACCCGGAACTGGCGGAGGGGTACCTACCGCTCTCCGACGAGGGCAATCCCTACTGGATCTGGACCGGACAGAAGTTCCGTCCCGGCAAGGTGCTCCAGTGGGGCGACGATCCCCAGCGGCTGCTCCGGCTCCCGGCGGTCGGGGTCGACGCATGGGGCGCCAAGGCCTACGCCACCTGGCGTACCCGTCGCACTGGCCGTCAGTACCGCCTCCCCACGGAGGATGAGTGGGAAAAAGCCGCCCGCGGGGTCGACGGCCGCATCTACCCCTGGGGCGACCACTTCGACGCCTCCTTCTGCAAGATGCGCGAGTCTCGACCCCGGCTCCCGGCCCCGGAACTCAGCGGAACCTTCCCCACCGATGTCTCCCCTTACGGGATCCACGACATGGCCGGCGGCGTCGCCGACTGGACGCTGCCCCGCCACAACCCCGACCAGGACGACGAGCAGGCCAGCCTGGTGAGCCGCGGTGGCGCCTTCTGCGATCCTCGCTACGACTGCCGCCTCTCGTCGCGGCGCCAGTACCTCGCCATCGAGCGCGCCAGCCGCCTCGGCTTCCGCCTGGCCCGCACCCCCACGGGACGCGCCAGCTCCAACCGCATCACCTCCCGTCCACCCCGGGCCCCCTGACAATCAGCCCCCGGGAGGGTCTTCAAAGACCCTGCGCAAAAAATCGGGAAATCGCCGTGGTTGGAGCCCGGGCCCCACGCAAGCCAGCAGCGTGTCTCCCTCGCAGAGGGCCTCCTGGCCCCGGACGATGCGGTAGGAGAACCGGACGCTCGCGTTCCTGCGCTCGGAGACCCAGGTCTCGATCACCAGGTCGTCGTCAAAGCGAGCGGGCTTCCGGTAGCGGAGCCTGGCCTCCACCACGGGGAGCTGGACGCCCTCCCACCGGTCGAAGGTCGCCCCCCGGGACTTGAACCAGGCGACCCGCCCGACCTCGAAGTACTGGAGGTAATTTCCGTGGTGGACGATGCCCATCAGGTCCGTCTCGCAGAAGCGCACCGTCAGCGGCGTGCGCTCCACGCCCGTCGCCGGGGACACTTCGCTCACGGGGCCTCTCCGGCGGCGGTAGTCTTCGCGGGTTTCAGCTTGATCTCCATCAGCGTGGTCGTGATGCCGCAGTCGTCGGTCACCGCCGCCAGTTTCTCGTCGTAGGTCTCCAGGTTGCTCCCGGTGATCTTCACGTTGGCCGCGCCGTCGGTCCAGAGCTCGCACGCCAGGGTCTTCCCCTCCTCGGAGGGCGAGCAGAAGAGCACCTGCGGGGAAGGGGAGGGGTTCCTGAGGGCGAAGGTCTCCTCGCCGTTGCCTCCGTAGCGGATGCTCACCTCCGTGTCCTCCGGGAGCTTGCCCCCTTCTTCCGTCGAGATCAGCACCCGGAAGGCGGGACGACCCGGGCAATGGAGAGGGTCTTCCTGCGGGCCGCAGCCGCCAAGGAGCAGAAGAAAGAAGGCCAAACGCAAGGATCGCATGAGCGAGAGGGACGAAGACCCAGGATACCCGGAGGTGTGGCGCTATACGATTTTTCCCGTGACCCTGCCACCGGGACGCACCCGGAGGCCTCTTCTCGCCGGTCAGGCGCCGTGGAACCCTCTGCCGCATGAAGAAGCTGGCCTTCGTCACCGACATGCACTTCGGCCCGCTGGCGTACTTCGAGGGCAAGCTGCGGAAGATGTCCCACGAGGCTCCGGCGCTCCTCCGGGGGGCGATCGAGGCGCTGCGCCGGGAGCAGCCGGACCTGCTGGTCAACCTCGGCGACGACATCGAGGACGAGGAGCGATCGCAGGATCTGGCCCGCTACCGCGCCTGCCAGGAGATCCTCCGCGGCGCGGGCTGCCCCCTGGTCAACGTCGCGGGCAACCACGACACCATCCACCTGAACCTGGCGGATCTCAACGGCGCCTGGGGGCGCGAGGGGCCGCTCCACTACGCGGTGGATCTGGAAGAACTGCACCTGGTCGTCCTCCACACCGTCGAGCGCAAGGACGTGGACGTTCGCATCGACGCCGGCCAGCTCGCCTGGCTCCGGGAGGATCTGGCCAGGGCGGGGCGCGACACCATCGTGTTGATGCACCACAGCGCCACTGAGCAGGACCTGAGTGATACCCGATGGTTCCACGCCGCGCCGCACCTGGCGCTGGTGCAGGAGCGAGCCGCGCTCCGGTCCATCCTGCGGGAGAGCGGCGTCGTGCGGGCGGTCTTCAACGGCCACCTGCACCGCAACCACCTCGACGTGATCGACGGCATCCCGTACATCACCGTCCAGAGCCTCGTCGAGAACCTGGACGACGACGCCCCCGGGCGCCCCGCCGCCGCCTACGCCACCGCGCTGATCGACGAGCGTCGGCTGGTGGTACGGGTGCGAGGCAACGATCCGGCACGCTACCAGATCGAGCGCTCTCCCTGAGGCGCTTGCCCTGCCTGAGCCGGATCGCTACCGTGGCGCCGTGGAACGACTTTTCCCGCATTTGTTTCTCGTGCTCCTCGCGGGTTGCTCCTCCTCGACGCCCGGTAAACCTGCGGCGGATCCCGCGACCACCGCGCCTCCCGGCTCCTCTGCGGCGGGGGGCGGGGGGCCTGGGGCGAAGAAGCCGTCGGTCCCCGACGTGAAGGCGGAGGTCGGCGCGCTCGACGCGAAGGCGGTGAAGAAGAACTTCGAGGCGATCCTCCAGAAGATCGAGCGCTGCCAGGAAGAGCGACGCAAGGAAGAGGGGCGCCTCGACTTCCTCGCCGGGGACCTGAAGCTGGAGGTCCGCGTGGGGGAAGATGGCCGCGTGAAGTCGGCTTTCTTGCCCCTGTCCACGGTGGGCGATCTCAAGCTGGAATCCTGCGCCCTCGACGCCGCCCGGGCGGCCTCCTGGCCGCGGCCGGAGGGCGGCGTCACCGGCATCGCTAGCAACGAGTTCCACCTGCCGATGAAGGGCGATCGGGAGGCGACCCCGTGGACGCCCGACAAGGTCGCTTCGGCCCTGGCGAGCGCCGCGCTCCAGCCGTGCAAGGCGGGGGTCCAGGGGACCATCGAGCTGACCCTCTACGTCGATACCGACGGCAAGGTGATCTCCGCGGGGGCTTCCCGGCCCGATCCGGAGAAACCCGAGGCCGCGGCCTGCGCGGTGAAGGCGGTCCAGGGGCTGAAGTTCCCCTCGCCGGGGAGCTGGCCCGCCAAGGTCACCGTCCCGCTTCGCTGACCGCCTCGCCCCGCGCTCCGTCGAGGCGAAGCCGGCGCCCCAGCACCACCGGGAGGTTCCTCGCCCCGTGGCCCACCGGGGCCCCCGCGAGCACCGGGACGCCCAGCGCCCCCAGCCGCTCCCGCAGCACCTCCTCCGCGGTCACCCCGTCGGGGCCCGGGCCGCAGTCGGAGAAGTCGCCCAGGAGCACGCCGCTCACCCGGGAAAAATGGCCGCCGACCAGCAGCGTCGTCAGCATGCGGTCCAGCCGGTACGGGCGCTCCGTCACGTCCTCCAGGAGCAGGATGCACCCCGGCGGGAGGGCCAGACGACCGGCGGCGGCGCAGGCGTGGAGCACGGTGAGGTTCCCTCCGGCGAGGGGGCCCTCCGCCGCGCCAGGGTGGAGTACGCGGAGGCCAGGGAGGCGAAAAGGAGCGAGGGGCGCTTCGAGGGCAGAGAGGAGGCGGCTCCGCGCCCAGGCGTCGGCGCGCCCCAGAGCGGCGACCATGGGCCCGTGGACGCTGGCGACGCCGAGGCGGGCGGCCTCGACGTGGAGGGCGGTCACGTCGCTGAAGCCGACGATCCACCGGGGGTTATCCTGCAGCGAGGACCCGTCGAGCAGGTGGACGATACGCGAGAGACCGTAGCCGCCGCGCACCGCGATCAGGGCGCGGATCTCGGGGTCGGCGAGGTACGCAGCGAGCTCGCCGCAGCGCCGCTCGTCGGAGCCGGCAAGGTAGCCTCGGCGAGCGAAGAGGGAGCGGTCGAAGCGGAGCCGGTAGCGAGAGGCGAGCCACCCCAGGCCGCGCCAGGCGAGGGTGGGGTCGAAGGGGCTGGAGCCGGCGAAGACCGCGACGACGTCGCCGGGGCGCAGGGGAGGGGGGAAGCGCACCGGGGCACGGTAGCCCGGACGGTTGCCGGTAGGGTAGCATCACGGATCATGCGAACGACCGAGGCCCTGGCCACCCTGGCGCGGGTGGCGAACCGAGACGCACTGCCCTTCGCCCGCCGCGTGCTGTCCTCGGCGGAGGAGCGGATCGAGGCGTCGTGGCGCTCGGTGGTGGGCCACGAGATCGAGGAGCGCCTGACGCGGGTGGCGCTGGCTTCCAAGGGTCAGGTGGACCCCTTCGGGCTGGATCTCGCGTGGGGGAAGTACGCGCTGACGGCGGTGGCGTTCCTGCATCGGCGCTACTTCCGCACCCGGACCTACGGGCTGGAGAACGTGCCGGACGGGCGCGTGCTCCTGATCTCGAACCACTCGGGCCAGGTCCCCATCGACGGGGCGATGATCGGGGCCTCCCTGTTCTTCGATCGGGAGCCTCCGCGGATCATCCGGAGCATGGTGGAGAAGTGGACGCAGACCTTGCCCTTCGTGTCCGTGCTGTTCCAGCGGGTGGGGCAGGTGGTGGGCGTGCCGGAGAACGCGAGGCGGCTGCTGTTCAACGGGGAGGCGGTGCTGGTGTTCCCGGAGGGGGCCCGGGGCATCTCCAAGCCGTTCTCCCAGCGCTACCGGCTGACGGAGTTCGGGCTGGGGTTCCTGCGGCTGGCGCTGGAGACGGACACGCCCATCGTGCCGGTGGCGGTGGTGGGGGCCGAGGAGCAGTACGTCAACCTGGCGAACCTGACCTCGGTGGCGAAGCTGGTGGGGATGCCCACCTTCCCGCTGGTGCCCCAGTGGTTCATCCCCGGGCTTCAATTGCCGCTGCCGACGCGGTACCACATCCACTTCGGGAAGCCGCTCCGCTTCGAGGGGGATCCGGACGACGACGACGCGGTGATCGAGGAGAAGGTGTGGGTGGTGAAGACGACCATCCAGGAGATGCTCAACCAGGGGCTGAAGGCACGAAAAGGCGTATTTCTTTAGGAGGAACGATGCGACACGACTCGGTGATCCCTTCGCGGCGAGGCGGGGAGCAGGCGGAGCCCTCGGTGCTGGTGACGGGGCTGTGCGGGCGCCTGGGCAAGCGGGTGGTCCGGAGGCTCCACCGGGAGCGCCGGGTCGTCGGCATCGACCGGCGTCCGTTCCCGGATCGCCCCCGGGACGTGAAGCTGCTCCAGTTCGACATGAGGCGGAAGAAGACCCGGGACGTCTTCCGCGCGGAGAACATCCAGGCGGTGGTGCATTTGGGCGTGCTCCACAACCCGCGGGACTCCGTCGAGATGCACCACGAGTGGAACGTGGTGGGCTTCCAGAAATTGCTCGAGTACGCCGCGGCCTTCCGGGTGCCGAAGGTGGTGGTGCTGTCGAGCGCGAACGTCTACGGGCCGCGGCCTGACAACCCCCAGTTTCTCACCGAGGAGAACCCGCTGCTGGGCGGCGTTGCCTTCAGCGAGATCCGGGATCTCATCGAGGTCGACATGCTGGCGCAGAGCTTCTTCTGGCGGCACCCGGAGACCGAGACGGTGATCCTGAGGCCGGTGCACATCCTGGGGTCCGTGCGCAACGCGGCCTCCAACTACCTGCGGCTCGGGATGGTCCCCACGGTGATGGGCTTCGATCCCATGGTGCAGGTGGTCCACGAGGACGACGTGGTGCAGGCCATCGAGCGGGCGCTCCGCCCCGGCGTCCGCGGGATCTTCAACGTCGCAGGCCCCTCGCCGCTGCCCCTCTCCCACCTGCTCAAGCTGCTCGGGCGTACCCGGCTGCCGGTGCCGTACTCCATGCTCAAGCCGGCCATCGAGCAGATGTTCCGCCTGCACCTCACCTCGTTCCCCGCGCCGGAGCTGGACCACATCCGCTACGTCTGCATGGTCGACGACAGCCGGGCCCGGGAGCAGCTCGGCTACACCCCGCTGCGGAGCATCGAGGAGACCGCCTTCGCGGTGGAGGAGGGGCGGTGGTGGTGAGCCGCGGCGTCCTGCTGCTGGCCGCCGCGCTGCTCGTGGGCTGCGGGGTGCGTCTGTCTGGCTCCGGGGCGCCTGCGGGGGCGACCTCCGCGACCCTCGCTCCGGCGGCGGTAAATCCCCAGTTCATCGGCAGCGATCCGCTGCCCCGGGACGCCCTCGACGGCCCCCGCCGCCCTCGTCCGAGCTCCACCCCCGAGCCCCCGCCCGAACCCGCCCCGCCCCCGGAAAACGACGATCTCTAACGTCCCGAAAAAAAATCTGGACAGGTCGGGCGACGGAAGCTAGACATACAAGTCCTTCCGGTCGAGGTGCCACATCGCACCAGCCTTCACAGCTGATGCTGACCCTCTATGGAGTGACTCACCAACCTGCCCCTCTTTCGGGGTGGGGCCCCAAGGGGTGCAGGTTCTGCGTCCCCCGAGGGTGAGGAGGTGCCTCCGGGCAATTCTCCCCATGTTCTCTGCCAACCTGCGCACTTTTCTTTTCATTCACGGGATACGTGTATCTTGATGAGTGAGAATAGAGCGCGCAGGGCATCGAAAAAAAACGATGCGGCGGCGAAAAAATCTCTGGACAAGCTCGAAGCTGTGAGTAGACTCCAGATCATCGAAACGGCGACGGCAACTCACCGGCGCTCCGGCGGAGAATCCCTCCCCCTCGATCCTTGAAAACTGAATCGTACACGTTTCAT
>CAZSDX010000026.1:9015-24135 GCA_964605685.1 uncultured Polyangiaceae bacterium | reverse complement strand
CCCGGGTGGGCGAGGGCGGCGGCCATCGAGGCCCGCAGCTCGCCGGGGGAGGCGGCGCGGGCGTAGCGCAGCCCCCACGCCCCAGCGGCGGCCTCGAAGGTGAGCCCGTGGGGCGTCAGGAAATGCTCGCGGAAGGCATCCGCCACCTCGGGGCGCCGCGCCAGGGGGAGCTGCTCGAAGATCCGCCCGCCGTCGTTGTTGACGACGACGATCACCAGGGGGCCGTCTCCCCGGGCGAGCTGGAGGCTCCCGATGTCGTGGAGCAGCGCGATGTCGCCCAGCATCAGCACCACCGGCGCCTCCGTGGCGGCCCGCGCTCCCGCCGCCGCCGCCACCCAGCCGTCGATCCCCGCGGCCCCTCGCTGGTGCACCACGCGGACGTCCCGGGCCAGCACGCCTCCGTGCTGATCCAGATCGCGGATTGGACCGCTGTTGCCCACCAGCAACGTCGCTCCTGGAGGCGTCGTGGCCGCCACGATCCGGGCTGCGACGGCCTCGGTGAGCCGGGGCGCCTCCAGCTCCGGGGTGAACAGCTCCTCGACGGCTTTCTGTCCCCGGGTCCAGGCCCCCACCCACCCGGGGTCAGGATTGACCGGGAGGCGCTGCGACGCCAGCGACGCGAGCAGGGCCCGGATCGCCTCGCCGACCGGGGAAAAGAGCATCTTCTCCGCGTCGTTGTGGGGGTCGTTCCAGCCGTGGGGCGCGATGACCACCCGGCGAACGCCGGGGCGCGAGGCCAGCCAGGCGCCGTAGGCCCCGGAGACCGGCGGCATCCCCAGCTCGAGGATCAGCTCCGGGCGGTGGCGCTCCAGGAACGCCGGACTCCGGAAGAGCAGATCAAAGGACGGCACGCAGAGCGGGAGGCAGGGTCCGTGGCGGAGCTGGCTCGCGCTCTCGGCGCAGACCGGGTACCCCAGCGCGACGGCGAGCCGGAGCACCTCCGGCACCAGGTGGCTCTGGGACCAGGGTGCGGGCCCCGCCACCACCAGCCCCCGCGGCACCCCGGAGCAGAGCCGCGCGAGCTGGACGATCCCCGTGTTCGAGGGGCGCACCTCCGGCGGGTACACCTCGGGGATCCTCGCCCAGAGCCGCCCCACCTCCGCCTCGTGCGGCTCCGGGCGCGGCGCGTCCACCGGCTCCAGGGGCTTACGGAAGCGGATATTGAGGTGCACCGGACCGGGATCCGGGTGAAGCGCCGAAGACACCGCCTGGGCGGCGATCCGGGGGATCGCCCGGAGCGCCTCCTGCTCCGGCAGGCCCAGCTCCGCGTGGTGGCGCACGTGCTCCCCGAACAGCTTGACCTGGTCCACCGTCTGGGAGGCTCCGCAGTCGTAGGCGTCCCAGGGGCGATCCGCCGTCAGCACCAGGAGCGGCACCCGCGCCTGGGAGGCCTCCAGGATCGCCGGGAAATAGTGCGCTCCGGCGGTCCCCGAGGTGCACACCAGCGCCACCAGCGCCCCGCTGGCCCGCGCCATCCCCAGGGCAAAAAAGGCCGCCGCGCGCTCGTCCAGGATCGTGTGCTTGCGAATCTCCGCCTCGTCCTCGAAGCCGAGCACGAGCGGGGTCGACCTCGACCCAGGGCTGATCACCACGTCGGAGACGCCGGCCAGGGCCAGGCCGCGGGCGAGCAGGCGGCACCAGGCGAGGTGGAGGTTGCCGCTCACGGGTGCACCCCCAGAGCCTCCAGGAGGGGGCGCGCCTTGAGGGCGGTCTCGCGGAGCTCCCCCTCGGGGGTGGAGCCGCGCACCAGCCCGGCGCCGACGAAGAGGCGCGCCGACGCGCCTCGGAGCAGCGCCGAACGGAGCGCCACCGCGAAGGCTCCCCGGCCCCGCGCGTCGAACCAGCCGACAGGAGCGGCGTACCAGCCCCGGTCGAGCCCCTCGTGCTCCCGGAGCCAGGCGGCGGCCGCCTCCCTCGGGAGCCCGCAGACCGCCGGCGTCGGGTGGAGCGCGCCGACAAGATCGAGCGCGTGGAGCCCCCCCCGTACCTCGCCGTGGATGGGCGTCCGCAGGTGGAGCAGGTGGCGCAGCGCTCGGATCTCCGGGGCCTGCGGGGCGTCGAGGCGAGCGCAGAGGGGGGCGAGGGACTGGAGGATGGCGTCGACCACGACCCGATGTTCCCGCCGATCCTTGTCGGAAGCGAGGAGCATGTCCGACGCGCCAGGGGACGCCGCGATGGACCCCGCGAGCGCCTCCGTCTCCAGGAACCTCCCGTCGAAGGAGACCAGCCGCTCCGGGGTGGCCCCGAAGAAGAGCCCGTCTCCGCGCCCGAAGGCGAAGCGAACCAGGTGATCGCCGCCCAGCCTGTCCAGGGCCCACAAGGGGTCCAGGGCGACCCCATCGAGGGTCAGAGCGCGGGCTGCCACCACCTTCTCGAAGCGCCCTGTGTCGATGGCCGTGAGTGCCGCGGTGACCACCTGGCGGTAACCCTCGGCATCCTCCGCGAGGCGGATCCCCTCCGGAGCACGCCCGGGCGCCGCCGGCCCCAGGGAGGCCAGGTGCCGCCTGGCGCTCTGGAGCGCGTCGAGGAGCGGTGCCAGGGGCTCCCCCGGGAGAACACGGAGACGCAGCAAGGCCCGCCCGGCCCGCCGCTCGTAGAGGAACCTCGGGAGGACAAAGCTCCCCGCCCCGAACCCCGCCCAGTCCCCACCGCGCCGAGAAGGGTCAAAAGAGACACCACCGTGACAGCGCAGCTCGTCGGGGGCATCCGGGACCGCGGAGCGCTGCTCGACGGAGGCCAGGAAGGAGCCAGCTTCCCTCGCCAGGGAGGCGAGATCACCGTGCTGCGGGGTCCACCGGGCGACGGAGCCGCGGGCGGCGACGGAGCGATCGCCCCAGCAGGAGGCATCCCAGAGCAGGGGCTCCCCCGGGAGCGGGAGGCGGAGGAAGGCGACGGGGTCGACCAGGGGCGCCTCGATCCCGAGGGAGAGGGGGGCGTCCGGGAGGGGAGCAGCGAGGAGGGAAGCGAGGTCCGCGTCCACGGGGTCACCCGGCGGGAGAGGGAGAAGCGACGTAGAGGCAGGCGGCGCCGAAGGTCATCGGGAGGACGGAGAGGACGTCGAGGCCCGAGGCGTTCATCAGGGCGGAGAACTCCTCGGGAGGAGGGAAGGCAGCGATGGAGGCCTGGAGGTAGCCGTACTCGCGGGCTCCGGAGAGGGCGGCGCCGACCGCGGGGACGACCCGGTGGACGTGGAAGCGAGCGAGGGGCCCGAGGAGCCCGGAGCGAGGCTCGCTCAGCTCCAGGATGGCGACGCGCCCGCCGGGGCGCACCACGCGGGCCATCTCCCGGAGGGCGGCGGGGCGATCGGCGACGTTGCGGATGCCGAAGGCCATCATGCAACCATCAAACGAGTCGTCCTCGAAGGGGAGGTGCTCCGCCTCGCCCTGCACCAGTTCGACGCGCCCCGCCGCCCCGAAGCGTGCTGCCTTGTCCCGGGCGACGTCGAGCATCTTCCCTGACGGATCGAGGCCGAGCACGGCGACCTGTGGGTGCTGCCTGGCGAGCATCAGGGCGACGTCGCCGGTGCCCGTGGCCAGGTCGAGGATCCGGTGGCCGGGGCGAGGGTCGATGGCCGCGATGAGCCGGGCACGCCACCGCTGGTCGAGCCCGAGGGAGATGATCCGGTTGAGCAGGTCGTAGCGGCCCGCGATGGCGTCGAACATGGCCCCGCTACCGGGGCGGGCTGGCTGCTGGGTCATGCGCCCTCCGGCGTGGAGAACTTCCGGTGGTGGAGCCTCATGTGGCCCTTCTGGATGCCGTCGGTGGCCAGGGCACGGAGCGCCGCCAGGTTGGAGGCCAGCCCCACGGAGGCCAGGATGAGCGCCAGCTCCCGGGCGCCCCCGGCGCGCAGCAGCCGGAAGGCCGCCTGGACCCCGGGGTGCGCCCCGGTGGCGCCGCCCACGGTCCCCACCGCCAGCGGCAGGGTCACCTGGCCTTCGAGGCCGCCAGGGACGCGGCGCCAGGTGCTCAGCGGCGAGTAGCGCCCCGAGAGGGAGGCGAAGGCGTGGGCGGCGGCCTCGATGGAGCGCCAGTCCTGGCCCAGGGCCACGGCGGCGGCGTCCAGGCCGTTCATGAGGCCCTTGTTGTGGGTGACCGCCCGGAGCGGATCCAGCTCGGCGAAGCGGCTGGCGCGGGCGATCCCCTCGGCGACGTGCTCGCCGCCGAGGGCCTCGTCGAGGGCCCGGCAGCGGACCCGTACCACGCGCCGCAGCGGCAGGTTGCTCAGGATGCGGAGCCCCATGCGCCCCCCCGAGAGCTCCAGGATGCGCGGCGCGACCGCCTCCGCCACCGTGTCGACGATGTTGGCCCCCATGGCGTCGCCCACGTCGACGAAGAGGTCGCAGACGAGGATCCCGGCCTGCGGGTCGAGCACCCGGACCTCCAGGTCCCGGCAGCCGAACCCCCGGGCCACCACCCTCGGGATCGCCTCGTCCCCGGCGGCGAGGATGATCGTCTTCGCCTCCCGGATACGCTCTGCCGCTCCCGCCGGGTCCGGTACGTCGTCGAGCTGCACCTGCGCCGTCATCACCGATGGATCCGCCTCCCCCCGGAACCCCCCGGAACCGCGCACCATCCGCGCCGCGTTGGATGCCGCCGCCACCACGCTCGGCTCCTCCACCGCCATCGGCACCAGCACGTCCCGGCCGTTGACCACGAAGTTGAGCGCCACCGAAAGCGGCAGCCCGTGGGTCGCCACCACGTTCTCGCTCATCCGGTCCGCCACCGCCACGTCCAGCCCGCCCCCGCGCCGGAAGAACCCGACCGTCTCGGCGTCCAGCTCCCCCGCGTGGGTCAGCTCCTCCAGCCGTTCTCGCACCGAGCGCCGATAAAATCCGCTGATTCGAGAGGTGATCATCGCTTCTCTCCCAGGGGCGCAAGCTCGCGGAGCTGCCAGGGAAGCAGCGCCTGCGGCCCGTCGCTCAGCGCCTGCGACGGATCATCGTGGGTCTCGATCATCACCCCCGCCGCCCCCGCGGCCAGCGCCGCCCTCGCCAGCGGCAGCACCAGATCCCTCCGCCCCGTCGCGTGCGACGGATCCACCACCACCGGCAGCCGGTACACCGCCGACAGCAGCGCCACCGCCCCGAGATCCAGCAGGTTCCTCGTCGAACCGTCGAACCCCCGGATCCCTCGCTCGCAGAAGATCACGCCGGGGGCCCCGTGGGTCAAAAGGTACTCCCCTGCCAGGAGCCACTCCTCGACGGTGGCGGCCATGGCGCGCTTGAGCAGCACCGGGCGCCCGGCCTTGCCGGCAACCTTGAGCAGGGAGAAGTTCTGCATGTTGCGCGAGCCGATCTGGAGCAGGTCGGCGAACTCGGCGACGAGGGGGACATCCGCCTCGCTCATGGCCTCGGTGACCACCTTGAGCCCGTGGGCGTCGGCGGCGCGGCGCAGCCACCGGAGGGCCTCGGCGCCGTGCCCCTGGAAGGCGTAAGGGGAGGTGCGGGGCTTGTAGGCGCCGCCGCGGAGGAAGGAGACGCCGAGGGGGGCGAGCTGGCGGGCGATGGCGTGGATACGCTCCTCGGACTCGACGGCGCAGGGCCCCGAGAGCAGCACCGGGGGGGCGTCGCCGCCCACCTCGACGCCGCCCACGGAGACCCGCGGGCCCTGGGCATCGACGCGGGGGTGCTCGCTGGCGGGAGCGCCGACCCGGGCGACCCCCTCGATACCCTCCAGCTCCGCGGCGGGGATGGCCATGGAGAAGGAGGCGATCTGGAGGCTGATCACCTCGCCGTCGCGCCCCTTCTCCGCCTGCTGGACCCACTGACCCCGGGCGACGAGCGCGCGCTTCACGCGGTCCGCGTCGGCCCCTGGCTTGAGATAAATTACCATGGTCTGTCCTCACTGAACGCGGTGGAGCATGGCGAGGGCCACCCCTTCGAGGGCATCCCGCACCGGACCCGAGGGCAACGACGCCAGGTGCCCCAGCGCCTCCGACGAGAGCCGGGAGGCCAGGGCCCGGCTCTCCTCGACGGCGCCGCTGGCGCGGATCCTCCGGGCGATGTCCGCCTCGGTGGCCCCCTCGCCGCCGAGGACCTCCCGGAGCATCGCCTCCAGCCCCGCGTCCCGGTCGAGGGCGACCAGCAGCGGAAAGGTCACCTTGCCCTCCCGCAGATCCGCGAACATGGTCTTCCCCACCTCGGCACCGTCACCGGCCACATCCAGCACGTCGTCGATCACCTGGAAGGCCACCCCCAGCGACTGACCGAAGCAGGCCAGCGCCTCGCACTGCCCCGGGCTCGCCTCGCCCGCCCGCCCCCCGGCGAACATCCCCCAGCGGAACAGCGACGCGGTCTTCCCCTCGATGACCCGGAAGTAGTCCGCGCGCGGTACCCGGATCTTTCCCCGGTTTTCCAGCTGCAACGCCTCCGCGTCCAGCATCTCCTTGAGCACCCCGAGCACCCGCTCCAGCAGCCCGGAGACACCGGCCCGCTGGATCCGCTGGAGCGCGTCCACCAGCAGCCAGTCCCCCGCGAAGATCGACGCTGCGTTGCCGTAGAGCACCCGCGCCGCCGGAGCCCCTCGCCGTAGGTCCCCCACGTCCACCACGTCGTCGTGGAGCAGCGTCGCGCTGTGGATGAGCTCCACCGCCACCGCCAGCTCCCTCGCCGCCGGCACGAAGCCTCGCCCCACCCGCGACGCCAGCGCCACGCAGGTCGGCCTCAGCCGCTTGCCCCCGAGATCCAGCAGGTGCCGCGCGCTCCGGTGCAGCGGCGTCGCCTTCGTCTCCACCGCCGCCAGGTCCTCCTCCACCTGCCGGAGATCGTCCTCCAGGAACGCCCTCAGCCCCACCAGCTTGTCCGCCACCGCCGCCGCGCCGCCGCCGCGGGCGCTCGACTCCAGCCGCCGCAGCATCCCCTCGTCTTGCCCGATCATCGCTTCCTCCGTCATCGCACTCACCTCGCCTTGCGCACCTTCGAAGGACGCCCCTCGGGCTCGACCAGCGCCCCGGTGAACGTCGAAAAATCCGCCATCCTCGACTGGATGAACGCCTCGATCACGCGCTCGGCGAGCTGCGCCACCGACACCAGCTTCTCCAGCTTCTCTCGCTGACCCTTCACGCCCCCGCCGCTCTCCGCCAGCAGCCTCCCCGCCTGCTCCAGCCGCTCCCTCACCCCCCTGGCCAGGTACCTCTCCCGCTCGCTGATCACCTTCGCGATCATCTTCCAGAGATCCACCTCCGCCTCGAAGAACTCCCGCCGCTCCCCCGGCAGCCACACCCGCTTCACCACCGCCCACCGCTGCAGCTCCGTCAGCGCCATGCTCACCGCCCCCGCCGACATCTGCAGTCGCTCCCCGATGTCCCCCGCCGACAGCGGCCCGTCCCACAGGTACAGCACCGCCCACACGCGCCCCAGCGCCTTCCGAAACCCCCAGTACTCGATCACGTCCCCCACGGCGTCCGCCGCGAGCAACACCGCCGGGTGCGAGGGATGGGTCGTCGTCATCGTGTACTTCCCCTTGATCTTTCAGAAACTTTTGAAAGTTCAATAGAACCCATTCTCCCCCCCGTCAAGCCTTGCCGCGCCGCTTCTTCCGGGTTCACCCTCCGGGGCCATGGCCGAGCTGGCGTACACCTCCCACGGGGCGGGCCCCTGTTTGCTGCTCCTCCACGCCTTCCCCCTGGACGGGCGGCTGTGGCGGGCGCAGCTCGGGGCCTTCGGGGCGACGCACCGGGTGATCGCCCCGGATCTCCGCGGCTTCGGGCGCTCCCGGGGGCTGGGGCCGCCGGCCTCGATGGATCAGATGGCGGACGACGTCGCGGCCCTGCTGGACGGGCTGGGGATCGAGCGGGCGCGGGTGGCGGGGCTATCGATGGGCGGGTACGTGGCGCTGTCGCTGCTGGCGAGGCGCCCGGAGAAGGTCGAGCGGCTGATCCTGTGCGACAGCCGGGCGAGCGCCGACAGCCCCGAGGCGAGGCAGGGGCGGGCGAGGCAGCTCGCGGTGCTCCACGGTGGAGACGGCGTCGCGGGGTTCTTCGAGCAGCTCCTGCCGAGGCTGGTGGGCGCCACCACCGGCGACGCCATCCGGGAGGAGCTGCGCCAGATCGCCCTGGATCAGGCGGTCTCCTCGGTCTCCGGGGCGGTGGTGGCGCTGCGGGATCGGGCCGACCACACGGAGACGCTGCGGGCCTGCCGGGTGCCGGTGCTGGGGCTGGTGGGCGCCCTCGACGCGCTCACGCCCCCGGAGGAGACCCGGGCCATGATGGACCTGACCCCCCTCGGGGTCACCGAGGAGATCCCCGGCGCCGGGCACCTGTCCTGCATCGAGAACCCGGACGCCTTCAACCGGGCCGTGCTCCGGTGGCTGGCGGGTTAGAGCAGCCCGGCGGCGCCCTTGTCCAGCAGGGCATCGAGGGCCTCGAAGAGCTTGCGGTTGCCGTCCTGCTGGTAGCCGGCGAGCCTCTCCTGGCACCCGGGGATGGCCTCGAGGAACGCGCGGATCAGCGCGCTATCGTCCAGGTCCTTCGCGTAGCGCCCGTAGCCGAGCTGCTCCAGGTACCGGGCGTTCATCACCTGCTCGAACTGGTGGTCCACCGGGACCGCCAGCATCGGCTTGCGCAGGTACACCGCCTCGCCCATGGTGGTGAAGCCTCCACCGGCGATCACCCCGCGAGAGGAGGCCAGATCGTCGATGAAGACCCGCTCGCTGAAGGGGCGGAAGCGCAGGTTCCCCTCGACCTGCTCCTCGGTGATGTTGCGCCGCATGCCGTAGATCCGGCACTCCAAACCGCTCTTCTGCAGCGTCTCCAGGAGCGTCGAGTAGCCCTCTCCGGTCTGGTAAACCAGCAGGTGATCCCCCTGGGAGGGGCGCGCTTCGAGGATCTCCGGCCTCAGGATGGGCGGCACCAGGGTCGTCCGTTCCTTGCGGATCTCGGGGTAGAAGAAGGTGGTGATCAGGTAGTGCTTGCAGAAGGGCAGCTTGCCCTTGATGAACGCCTTGGTCACCTCGAAGTCGGTCCGGTACCCCTCCAGGATCTCCGGGGCGTGGGTGCACCGGTTGATGATCTGCATGTTGTCGATGGAGAGGATCGGCAGCCGGTGCGTCTGCCCGTACACGTACGTCCAGGACTCGAAGTCGGAGATCACCAGCTCTGGCTTGAAGTCCCGGATCAGGTCGAAGTACGCCCGGATGTTGTCCGGCAGCCCCGCCGTCCCCTGGAGCACGTTCGACAGCAGCGTCGACCCGCGACGTACCCGGTTCTCTTCGTAGATGATGTGGAAGCCGTGGATGCGGTTCACCCCGTCGAAGCGCTTCCTGAGGAACTGCTCCGCCCTCCCCGACACCATGATCTCGACCTCGTGCCCCTGCTCGATCAGGTGCTCCAGCACCACCCGCGAGCGCATCGCGTGGCCCATCCCCTCGCCGACCACCCCGTAGAGAATCTTCATGGCCTGGTATCATCGGACACCTGCGGCCCCTTGCAAGCGGCAAGCGAAGGTCAGCCCTCCTCCAGGAGCTGCTCCGCCCAGCGCCACGCCAGCGCCATGATGGTGTGCTGGGGGTTCACCCCGAGGTTCGTCGGGATCGCCGCCGCGTCCACCACCGCCAGCCCCTCGTACCCGTGCACCCTCCCCCTTCCGTCGCAGACGGACCGCGCCGGGTCCTTCCCCATGACGCAGCCGCCGAACAGGTGCGACAGGATGGCCACGTAGCAGCGCGGGTCCAGGGGGGCTTCCTTGAGGAGATCGATCTGATCCGGCTCCAGCTTGTAGGGCATCCCGTGGATCGCCGGCAGCACCGCCTTCGCCCCGGCGGCCACGTGGGTCCGGGCGATCAGGTGCATCGCCTCCCGGAACCTGAGCATGTCGTCGCGGCCCAGCGTGTAATACACCGCCGGCTTTCCGAACAAGGTCTGCACCTCCCCCACCGCCTCCGCCCGGCAGGCCTGGACCCACATGGCGATGTGGCGGAACTCGGACAGCCGCTCCATCAGCGTCGGCCCCGCGCCGGACAGCCGCCCCGCGAGCATATCCAGGGGCAGGCTGAGGGTCTCCAGCTTGAAGCCGGGTTTTTCCCGGAAGGCCGTGGACGCCCACCCCTGGGTGGCCCCGGTGTTCATGTCCACCGGCTCGTCGTACACGCCGAAGACCGGCGTCCCCGGGTGGGCGCGGAACCCCTTGCCCAGCATCGGGCTCCTCACCCCAGAGGCCGCGAGCAGCCGCGGCGTGTGGACCACCGACGCCGCCACCAGCACCGCCTTCCTCGCCCGCACCACGAAGGGCGCCCCCTTCTCCCGGGTCTGCGGGTGGCGGAAGCGCCCGGATACCCCGACCGCGCGCCGCCCCCTCAGCAGGATCTTCTCCGCCGGCGCGCAGGAGAGCACCTCGCCCCCGCGGGAGAGCACCTCGGGGATGTAGTTCCGGTTGAGGCTCTGCTTCCGGTCCTCCCGGCAGCCCTGGAGGCACTGGCCGTGGCCCAGGCAGCCCTTGATGTAGCGGCGCATGTAGTGGCTCTCGTAGCCGAGCGCGTCGGCGCCCTGGCGCGCCAGCAGGTTGGAGCGCCCCCGGGAGCCCGGAGGTACCTCCTCCACGCACAGCTCCCGCTCGATGGCGTCCTGGATCCTGGCGGCGTGCTCTGCCATCTCCTTGCCGCCCACCCCGTGCTCCCGCTCCCACCGCTCGAAGATGTCCGCCGGGGTGCGCACCGCAATGGCCGAGTTGATCACCGTCGACCCGCCCACCAGTGACCCCTGGACGATGGGCCAGAAGGCCCGGCCACGGGTGAAGTTGGACCCCCATGCGTCGATCATGTCTCGCATGGCTCCGTAGACCGAGCGGGGGTAATCCTCCGGGTCGCGCCACGGCCCCGCCTCGACGACGGCGACCCGGGCGCCTCCCCGGGCGAGGGTGACCGCGGCGGTGGCGCCGCCGGCTCCGCTCCCCACCACCACGTAGTCGGCCTCGACCTCGACCGGGCTCTTCCCCGGCTGGAAGCTCAGGTGGCTCATGATCGGAACGTCCCCGGATCAGGGCCGTAGGGGGCGAGGGCAAAGCGGGCGCGCACCTGCGGGTCGGCCCCCCAGCACATCCCTGCGGACAGGCGCACCAGGAAGGCCCCCTGGCGCAGCAGGTAGAGCGGGTGAGCGAGCAGTTTTTCCGCGTGGCGGTGGCGAAGCTTTACCGGCAGGAAGAACGCCGGCAGCGGCACCCCCACGGTCACCAGGGGCGTCACGGCGAACAGCGCCGCCCCGGCCACCAGCCCCAGCCAGTAGAGCGGATCGGTCTCCCGGCGCATCCTCCTGAGGAAGCCGTCCAGGTCCGTGTCCTCGATCCCCGGGAGCCCCGCGGCGCGGGGCATCATCGAGATCATCGCGAACTTGATGAGCCACAGCACCCATGGACTATGCACCCGATGGGTACCCGCCGTGGGAAAATAAGGTGGCGATTGCCGATCCGGGGGCCACGTTCTACGGTCCCGCTCCATGCCTCCGGTGGATCTCTCCTTGCCTTTCCTCGACGCCCTGCGCGCCGGCGCGCTCGTGGCCGACGGCGCCATGGGTACCCAGCTCTACGAGCGCGGCGTGGTCTTCAACCTCAACTACGAGGAGCTGAACCTCTCCCGCCCCGAGCTGATCCACCGCATCCACGAGGCGTACCTCCGCGCCGGCGCCCAGGTCATCGAGACCAACACCTTCGGCGCCAACCGCTTCCGCCTCCACCGCCACGGCCTCGACGGCAAGACCCGGGAGATCAACCTCGCCGCGGTGCGCATCGCCAGAAAATCCGCCGGCGGCGCCGCCTACGTCGCCGGCGCCATCGGCCCCACCGGCCAGTCCCTCCTCGGCGTCTCCGGCGAGGAGCGGGAGCAGGTCCAGGAGGCCTTCCGCGAGCAGGCCGAGGCCCTGGTCGAGGCCGGCGTCGACGTGCTCCTCATCGAGACCATGCACCAGTCCATCGAGGCCGAGCTGGCGCTCCGCGCCGCCCGGTCCGTCGCCGGGAAGATCCCCGTGATCGTCCAGATCTCCCCCAGCGAACGCTGCGAGCTGGTCGATGGCGTCGGCGTCGCCGCGGTCGGCCAGCGCCTCCGCGACCTCGGCGCCGACGGCCTCGGCCTCAACTGCTCCGTCGGACCCCAGATCGTCCTCGACGCCGCCGAGAAGCTGATGGGCCTCGGCCTCCCGGTCTCCGTGATGCCCAACGCCGGCCTCCCTCACAAGGTCGACGACCGGCTGATCTACGTCTCCACCCCGGACTATTTCCTCCGCTTCGCCCGCCGCTTCTTCAAGCTCGGCGTCAAGCTCGTCGGCGGCTGCTGCGGCACCACCCCCGAGCACATCAAGAAGATCGCCGCCGCCGCCCGCATGGAGGCCAGCGCCTCCTCCCAGCCGGATCCCGCCGACGAGCACCCCGCCGTCGAGGTCGACTCGCTCCCGCCTCCGCCGCATGGGGTCAATCCGACCCCCCAGGCGGAGAAGAGCCGGCTGGCGTCCAGGCTGGGCAAGCGCTTCGTGGTGTCCGTCGAGGTCAACCCGCCCATCGGCCTCGACCTGGCCCGCCCCCTGGAGGCGGCCCGCATGCTCACCTCCGCCGGGGTCGACGTGATCAACATCGCCGACGGGGCACGCGCCCAGGCCCGCATGGGCAACCTGGCGCTGGCGGTGGAGATGCAGCAGAAGCTGGGGATCGAGACCATCCTCCACGTCTGCGGCCGCGACCGGAACCTCCTGGCGCAGCTCGCCCACCTGCTGGGCGCCCACGCCTTGGGGGTGCGCAACCTGGTGATCGTCACCGGAGATCCCCCCCGGATGGGCGAGTTTCCGGACGCCACCGCGGTCTACGACCTGGACTCGGTGGGGCTGCTGCGGCTGGCCTCGGGGCTCAACCGGGGACTCGACCCGGGGGGCCGCGCCATGGGCAATCCGACCTCATTCCTGCTGGCCACCGGCGCCGAGCCCGCCGCGATGAACTACGAGCGGGAGCTGCGGAGGCTCCGGATGAAGAAGGCCGCCGGTGCGGAGCTGGTGATGACGCAGCCGGTCTACGATCCGGCGATCCTCGGGCGCTTCCTCGACGACATCGCCCCGCTCGACCTGCCGGTGTTGGTCGGGCTGCTGCCGCTGGCCAGCCACCGGAACGCCGAGTTCCTCCACAACGAGGTCCCCGGGATGCAGATCCCTGACGCCATCCGGGAGCGCATGCGCAAGGTGGGCTCCGGCCCGGACGCCCGCCGCGAGGGCGTCGCCATCGCCCGGGAGATGCTCGCCGCCGTCAAGCACCGGGTCGCCGGCGCCTACATCATGCCCCCGCTGGAGCGCTACGAGCTGGCCCTGGAGGTTGTCGACGGCTTCCTCGATCCCTGAGCCGCCCTCCCCTCTCTGTCATGGACCCGCGCCCTCTCCACGATGCCCTCCGAGCCGGGGCCCTCGCCTTGGTCGATCTGCCGATGCGCGACGCCTGGCTCCGGGACCAGCTCCACCGGGCCCCGCTGCCGGAGGCGGCTCGCGCCCTCGATCAGCTCTGCCAGGAGGCGGAGCAGGCGTCCTCCCGGGCCCGCGTCGTGCTCCTCTCGGCGATCCGCGCGCTGCTCCACGAGGACTCCGCGGAGCTGGCCCAGCGCCTCCGGGAGGAGGCCGCCGCAGGCTCGCTCCTGTCGCTGGATCGCTTCCTGCGGTGGCCCACCTACCAGCCCCGCGCCACGGACCCGCAGGGCCGCGCGCTCCCTCAGGGGGCGGGCCGTGCGCTGACCCTGGGTGAGCGGAAATCGCTGGCTCGCCGCCCGGATCGCCGCGCCTTCGACCGGCTGCTCCGCGACCCTCACCCGGACGTGATCCGCATGCTCCTGAGCAACCCGAGGCTCACCGAGGACGACGTGGTGCGGCTGGCGGCGCGGCGGCCAAATTTCCCCGACATCCTCGCGGAGATCGCCCGCTGCGTCCGCTGGTCCACCCGCCCCCGGGTCCGCATGGCGCTGGTGCTCAACCCCGCGACTCCGCCGGAGATCGCCGTCCCCATGGTGCTGCTCCTGGTCAACCCCGAGCTGCGCCTGGTCCACGAGCTGACGGAGGCCAACGCCCCGGTCCGTGCTGCCGCCGTCGAGCTGCTCCGGCGGCGTCCTCCTCAGCTCGACGACGACCCTCCCGGGGAGGGCGAGTGGGTGCAATAAACCCCTGACTTTTGCCTCGTCATCCATTCCGACGCCGAGCCTGCTCCCACAAGAACGGCAGGTAGAGCCGGCAGCCTTGTGAACACCAGCACGAGGAAGAAGGGAGGAAGCGAAACGGGCTGCCTCCCCCCTCGGCCCGCCAGGGAGAGGGGGGTTGGGGGGGGTGAGGTCGCTTGCTTCCCTCTCCCTCCCCATGCTACCTTCCCTTTCATGCGCAAGGTCATCCCTCTCCGCTACGGAACCGCCTTCAAAAAAGCCTTCCGCAAGCCCCATATCTACAGCGCCTTCGTCCGGGATATCCTCGGCATCGAGTTCGAGGCGAAGGAGGTTTTCGAGGAATACGCTTTTCAACCTCCGGTGGGCCGCGTCAACATCCGTTACGACCTCTTCGCGGAAGACCCCACCCGCCGCACCGTCGTCGAGATGCAGCACATCCGCGACGACGATACCTTCGACCGCTTTCTGTATTACCACCTGATCGGGCAGGTGGAGCAGGTTCAGGGGTCAGAAACGTACCGATTCCAGAGGAAAGTCTACACGGTGGTGGTGTTGACCCGGTTTCCGTCGAAGGAGGCGTTGCAGTTCGACGTGGGGGTGCTGAACAGCAAGCTGACCACACTGGAAGGAGAAGAACTGAAGGACTTCGGTCACCGCCTGGTGTTCGTGAACGCGCGAGCGAAGAAAGAAGGGACACCGGAGGGAGTGAGGCGTTGGATGGAGCTGATCGAAGATAGCCTGGACGAAGAAGTGGACGAGACGAGGTACAGCGACCCGCTGATGAGGGAAGTGATCGGGGAGATCGAGAGGGGGAAAGCGTCCGAGGATGAGCTATTCAAGCTAAAGGAAGAAGCAGTGTGGGAGAACGCCAAGAGGGAGGTGGCGGAAGCGGCGGCAGAGAAGGCGAAAGCGGAGGTGCAGGCACGCCAGGCGGCAGAAGAGAAGGCGAAGGAAGCGGAAACGAAGGCGAAGGAAGCGGAAACGAAGGCGAAGGAAGCGGAAACGAAGGCGAAGGAA
>CAZSDX010000026.1:0-8915 GCA_964605685.1 uncultured Polyangiaceae bacterium | reverse complement strand
GCGGAAACGAAGGCGAAGGAGGCGGACACGAAGGCGAAGGAAGCGGAAACGAAGGCGAAGGAAGCGGAAACGAAGGCCTTGCGGGAAGCCATCGTGGATCTGTGTGAGCTGTTGAGCATCGAAGTGACGGAGGAACGCCGCCACCAGCTATCCATCCTGGATCTGTCCGAATTGCGCCAGCTCCGTACCTCGCTCAAGCAGCACAAGCACTGGCCCGGTTGACTCCGTCCTCGTCCACGAAGTCCGCCCACGGAGCCTGTGCTCGTGCCCGTGCTCCTGCTCGATGAAGGTGGACGGGGATCGGAACAAGGCCCCAGGGGGAGGGCCCTCACGTCGTCACGCGGAGCACCTCGTCGATGGTGGTGATCCCGGCCTGGACCTTGGAAAAACCTGCTCCGCGGAGCGTGCGGATCCTCCGTCGGCGGAGGATCTCCCGGTAGGCCGGGGCGGTGGCCTTGCTCTTGACCAGCTCCCGCAGCTCGTCGTCCAGCTCCAGCACCTCGAAGATCCCGGTGCGGCCCTTGTAGCCGGTGCGGTGGCAATCGTTGCAGCCGGTGGGGCGGATCACCTCGCTCCCGGCGGGTAGCAGCACCTCGTCGCCGTCCCAGAAGTCGTCCTCCAGCTTCACGTGGGCCTTGCACAGGGGGCAGGTGACGCGGACAAGGCGCTGGGCGATGACCGAGGAGAGGGCGTTGGCGATGATCCAGGGCTCGACGCCCAGGTCCACCAGGCGCACCACCGTCTCCACGGTGTCGGAGGTGTGGAGGGTGGAGAGCACCAGGTGGCCGGTGAGGGAGGCCTGCAGGGCGATGGCGGCGGTCTCGGGGTCGCGGATCTCACCGACCAGGATCACGTCCGGATCCTGCCGCAAAATGGCCCGGAGCCCGGTGGCGAAGGTGAACCCGGCCCGGGGGTTGGTCTGTCCCTGGGTGATGGACATCAGCTCGACCTCGATGGGATCCTCCAGGGTGACCACGTTGACCCGCGTGGTGTCGATGAGCTGAAGCATCGAGTAGAGGGTGGACGTCTTGCCGCTCCCGGTGGGTCCGCAGGTCACGACGAAGCCCTGAGGACGCCCCACGACATCCCGCACCCGGCGCAGATCGTCCGGCTCCAGCCCCAGCTTGGCGAAGGCGATCAGGCTCTGCCCCCGCAGCAGCCGGAGCACGACCTTCTCCCCCTGGGAGCAGGGGAAGGTGGAGGCGCGCAGATGCACAGGCTGGCCAAAATCCAGGGAAAATTGCCCGTCCTGAGGCACCCTCCGCTCGGCGATATCCATGCGAGCCAGCACCTTGATCCGCTGGATTACCTGGGGTGCGACGCTGTACTCGATGCCGTGCTGCTCCACCATCGTCCCGTCGATGCGGAAGCGTACCTGGAGGACATCGCGCTTGGGCTCCAGGTGCAGGTCGCTCGCGTTGGACTGGAGAGCGCGCCCCACCAGCTCGTTGAGCACCTGCACCGCGTCATTCTCGCTGTAGGGCTCGGTGGCCTGCGCCCTGCGGTTCTGGGTCGTCATGGCCCCCCAGGGTGCCACGATTCCCGGCGGCCCGGAGGGGACAACGCGCTCAGGGGGCGCAGCCGTCGCAGGCCAGGTCGCTCACGTCCCGGTCGTTGACGTAGTCGTCGAGCCAGTCGACCAGCAACTTATCGCCCACCTTGTCGGTGTAAAAGCGCTCGTAGGGGAGGGTGCAGTGCTGCTTCCCCTCCGGGAGGAAGTAGCGAAAATTCTCGTTCTTCTCCCGGATCTCCGCCATGGAAGCGCGCATCTCGCTGTTCCAGGCGACCTCGTCCTTGCCCCCCATGGCGGTGAAGAAGAACACCTGGGTTTCGTCGAAGCGGTAGTTGAACTGGGCGAAGCGGTCGCTCTTGTAGGTGTTCCCGATGGCGTTGTAGAGGAGCGCCAGGCGGTCCAGGGAGGAGAAGTCGACGCCGAGCCAGGAGGGGAAGTTGGCCTGGGGGTTCCACGCGGGGAAGCTCTGCTGGAAGAAGTCGGCGGTGATCACCCCGGCCCCGCTGTCGCCGAACTGGTAGAGCTTCGTCTTCTTGCCCTTGTAGTGCTCTCGGAGGTGCGCCGACCAGAGGATGCTCCCGTAGGAGCCGGCGCTGCACCCGGTGACGAACGCCTTGCCTGGCTCGGCGAAGTTCTCGTACACCCAGGCGAGCACCGCCTTGGTGTTGACGGCGCCCTTGTGGTGGATGGTGACCTGCTTCGACCCCTTGCCGTAGGTCTGCACGCTGTCGCCCCAGTGGATGTCCCCGGTGCAGTAAGGGATGAACACATGGGTCCAGTCCTTCATCGGATGCTTGGGGTTGGTGTGGTCGTAGAACCCGCGGATATCCTCCGGCTTGGGCTCGATCACCTCGTCGGAGAACAGTGAGTCCGCCACCCCGCAGGTCACGTCGTTCCAGCAGGCCCCGCCCCCGCTGAACTCGACGATGACGTTGTCGGAGGTGCCCGGGCTCACATAGAACGCAAAGGGAGTCCCCCGGGAGCAGATGGTGTCACCCCCCGGCTCCAACCGGTTGAGCGTCCCCACCTTCAGCTCGCTCAGCCGGGGGAGCTGCGCGGGCGCCTGCCCCGCAGACCCACCGGAGCCCGCCTGTCCGGATCCTCCGGATCCTCCAGACCCACCAGAGCCTGCGGCACCCTGGCCCTGCGGCAGCCGGGGCTCCTCGTCATCGCAGGCGGTCAGCAGGAGCAAGGGCAGGGCGAGGGCAGCAAGGAGGGCGCGCATGAGGCGAGGTGTATGCCTCTGCCCGGCGCGGGCCGCAACGAGGACGGGCCCTGCTGGCTCAGTTGATGGTGAAGGTCTTGCGGACGGTGACGGGGCTACCGGCGAACGGGGGGACCTTGGCGCCGCGGAAGCGGCCGGCGACGCAGCTCCCGACGCTGGTCCCGGCGAAGGAGCCCTCGATGGTGGCGGTGGTGGCCTTGCCGGAGGGCGCGAAGGTGACCGCCACCTTGCCGGAGCCGGTGGGGCCGTCAGGCTTCTTGCAGCTCGCGGCGGAGGCGGCGATGGAGCTGAGGGCGGAGTTGGCGGCGGCCCGGTCGAAGGGTTTGTCGCCGCCGGGAGCGGCGGCCGCCGCGGTGTTCTCGGCCTCGGCCTTCTTCTTCTTCTCTTCCTCTTCCTTGGCCGCCTTCTTCTTGGCCTCTTCTTCTTCCTTCTTCTTTTTCTCCTCTTCCTTCCTCTTCTTGTAGGCCTCCTCGCGGCGCTTCTTCTCCTCGGGGGTGAGCTCCTTGCCGGGGGGCGGCTCCTCGGCGTCGATCTCCACGGGCTTCTTGTCGTCCTTCTTCTCGTCGTTGTGGGCGGAGTCGACCTTGGGCTCGTCCTTCTTCTCGTCGGCCTTGGCGACACCGTCGGCCTTCTTCTCGGTGTCGGCGGAGGCCACCGCGGCGGTCTTGCCTTCCTCCTCGCCGCCCTTCTTGCCACCCATCACCATCACGGTTCCGCCGATCCCCAGCACCAGGATGGCGACGCCGCCCAACGCCAGCAGCGTGGTCTTGGTTTTTTTGGGTTGCTCGGCGGGGATCGGAGCCGCCACCATCGGGGCCGCCGCGGCGACGGCGGCGACGGGCCTGGGGGGCTCCGGCTCGGGGGGAGGCGGCGCGGAGAAGTCAGGGGGCGCCAGCGCGTTGAAATCGGGAGGCGCCATCGGGGACGAGAAGAGGGCCCCGCCTCCCAGGTTCATGATGTCGTCGACCTTCTCGTCCTTCCTGGGGGCGCTGTCCTTGGTATCGAGGGCGCCCTGGAGCTTGCGGATGTCGAGGATCCCGGAGGCTTCATCGCTGTTCATCATCCCGGGAGCGGGGGGCTCGGGGCGGCGAGGGGGCGGAGGCCCGGTGGGGGTGGTCGGAGCAGCAAACCCGGCGGCCACCGCGTCGTCGGGGGCGGCAAAGAGGTCGCGTCCCTTGGAGGCGGAGCGGCGTGCTGCGGCAGGCGCCGGGGCCCCGGCGGCAGGCAAGGGCGCCGCAGGGGCAGGGGCAGAGGGGTTGAAGCCAAAGGCGGGCGCCATCATGGTGGGCATCCCGTCGTCCATCTCGTCGGGCGGAGCGGCGGGGGCCCGGGCGGGGAGCAGCGAGGATAGCTCGGACACGGACGCCAGCGGCAGCCACTCGGCCATGCCGTCGCGCCACAGGTAAGTGTCTTCGGAGATCACGCCCTGCTGGTACAGCTCGACGACCTGCTCGGCGGTCAGGGAGCGCTGGTCGCCCTCGCCCACGTTGGCCAGCCACTCGCCGCTGGCCTGGCCGGCGAGGTTGGTCTCCGCGCTGGCCCCCGCAGCTCCCTCGCCGTCGGGGCCGGCGGTTATCGTTGCCCCGCACTTCTTGCACTTGATCTTGACGGTTCGACCGCGGACTTTCTCGTCGGCGATGGTGTACTTGGCGGAGCAAGAGGAGCACGTGATCTTCATCGCGACCTTCAGGGTAGTTCAGTCCACGCGGGGTAGGGAAGAACGGCGGGGCCGTTGTCCCGGTTAGACGCGCGATCCAGCCGGGCGATCCATCGCTTGTGACGCGGACGCGGTCAAGGACCGGCTCCGGGGGGCTTCCAGTCCGGGTTCGGTTCCAGCCGGGTGCCGTCCTCCGGGCAGAAGATCGGCCCGGAGGAGTATCCTCGCTTGCACGACGGGCAGAAGAGCGCCGAGGACGAGGACACCTTGACCACCACGCGCTTCCTCCGCACGACCTGCTGGGTCGGCTCCGCCGGGACCAGCTCCTCCACCTCCTCCACCTCCGGGCGGGTCCGCTTGAGAAGCACCAGACCGACCCCCACCAGCGCGACCACCACCCCCCCGACCACCCCGAGGAAGATCATGCGGCGCTTGCCCGAGCCGTCCTGCGCCACCGCCTCCGAGGAACCGACGCTCCCGGCCGCCAGCATCGCCACCGCCACCTCGTCCTCCCCGCGCCGCTCGGTCCCCGCCGCCAGGAGCTGCGCGTAGCGCTCCGGCGACACCACCTCCACGATCATCCGGGCCGCCTTGCCGCTGATCCCGGCCAGCACCACCACCTCCCCTTCGCTGGCCCCTTGCGCCACGGTGATCTGGCCCGTCGGCCCCACCGTCACCCCGGAGCCCGCCTGCGGCACCGACCAGACAAGCGCCCCCCCGAGCCGACACCCGGCCTCGTCCAGCAGCACGGCCTTCGCCGCGAAGGTCTCGCCGGGCTTCAGCACCTTGCGCCCCGGGCGGATCTCGATCCTCGCCGGCTCCCCGGGGCTGTCGCAGGCGGGTTGCGGCTTCGGCTCCGGCCTCGGGGCCTCGGGGATCGGCTTCGCAGCGGAGGTCGCCGCGGGCGCAGCGGAGGAGGCGGCCGGGGGGGGATCCTCTCCCTGTCGGCGGATCAGCGTGTAGGTCCGGCTACGGCGGACGCTGGCGGTACAGTTTTGACCCTGGATCAGGAACTGGTACTGCCCGGTCTCGTCGAAGGAGATCAGCCGGTCGGTGGCGGAGAGGGTGGTGATGATGGTGGCGCGCCGGGGGTCGTTGGGGGGGGTGGAGCAGGTGGTACGCCAGCCGCGGGGCGAGGCCGAGTGGGAGGAGACGCTGATGCCTCCGCCCATCTCGTAGCAGCCGCTGGTGCGGGGGTAGCTGCCGCCGCTGAAGGTCAGCTCCCCGCCGGACTCGGCGATGGCCACCACGCCGCCGCCGACGCCCCGGGGGGACGGGCGAGGGCCGCAGGCTTCCCCCCAGTCCCCGAGGTTCCACACCTCGGTGAGGGCGCTGGCGTTCCAGGTACCGGCGAGGGTGGGTCGCTCCTGCGCCAGCGCGGCGGGAGCGCAGGAGAGGGCGAGGAGGAACACGCCCGTGCGCGAGGCGGACAGGGGCCCACGAGGGAGGACAGGACGGCGCAAGGTCCAGAGGATTCTAGCCGGACTTGGGTTCGTTGCCCTCCTTTCTGGCCAGGTGCTAGGGTCGCAGCCATGCGCACACGCAAAATCGGCCTGGTGATCCTCGCCACCCTGGCGGCCTCGGCAGGACCAGCCCGGGCGCAGGAGCGCGTACCTTCCTTCAACGGTCCTGGCCTTGACACCCACCTGTTTCGCCCTGCCATCGACTCCAAGGGGTTCTTCGCGGTCAACGGCAGCGACACCCTGGGGGCGGGCAACATCAGCTTCGGCCTGGTGACCGACTACGGGCGCAACCTGATGCGGCTCAAGAAGGGGTACGGCGCCGACGCGCTGGTCTCCCACTCGTTCCAGGGGACGTTCAGCTTCAACGTAGGGCTGACCCAGCGGCTGGTGCTGGGGGTCCACTTGCCGGTGGACCTCCTCGGCGGCGAGGGGGTCGAGCAGGTGGGCTCCGCGGGGAACCTCTACGACTCCCAGCGGCTCGACTCGCAAAAATTCGGCTTCGCCGCCCTGCACCTGAAGATCAACCTGCTGCGGCCCAACCAGGCGGTGGGGCTGGCCGTGCTGGCCCAGGGCGGCTACCCGCTGGGCGACGCGCGCAACCTGGGGGCCGACCCCAAGCCCTGGTACTGGCCCCAGCTCGTCCTCGAGAAGCACTTCGGGAAGCGGGCGGTGCGGCTGGGGGCGAACGTGGGCTACCGGGGCAGCAACCCGGGGGGGATTACCCGCTTCGAGCAGCTCCAGGGGGGGCGCTTCGAGTCGAGCAAGGCCCTGGCGACCGCGGGGGCGGCGGTGGCGGTGCGGGCGCTGGACAAGCTGGAATTCATCGGGGAGACTTACCTGGCCCGCCAGCTCGACGGGAAATCCGCGGCGCCAGTGGCGCTCTCGCAGGAGGTCGTCGGCGGCCTCAAGATCTTCGTCGAGAAGAACTCGTACCTGATGCTCGGCGGCGGCGTCCGCATCGGCGACGGCTACATGGCGGCGGATCAGCGGGGGTTCATCGGCTTCCTCTTCGAGCCGTCGATCACGGACAGGGACGGCGATGGGATCCTGGACGAGGACGATCCGTGCCCCGACCAGCCGGAGGACAAGGACGGGTTCGAGGACGCGGACGGCTGCCCCGACCCGGACAACGACAAGGATGGTATCCCGGACGTCAACGACGAGTGCCCCAACGACCCGGAGATCAAGAACGGCTACAAGGACGAGGACGGCTGCCCCGACGTGGACGACCGGGACCGGGACAAGGACGGCATCCCGGACTCCCGGGACAAATGCCCCAACGAACCCGAGGACTTCGACAAATTCGAGGACGACGACGGCTGCCCTGACCCGGACAACGACAAGGATGGCATCCTCGACATCAACGACAATTGCCCCAACGATCCGGAAGATTTCGACAAATTCCAGGATGAGGACGGCTGCCCCGACCCGGACAACGACGGCGATGGTATCCCCGACGCGCGGGACAAGTGCCCCAACGAGGCCGAGACCTTCAACGAGTTCCAGGACGAGGACGGCTGCCCCGACAGCACCGGCCCCGTGGTGATCCAGGACAACAGCATCTTGATCCTGGAGAAGATCCAGTTCGAGACCGGCTCCGCCAGGATCCGCCCCGAGTCCAACAAGCTCCTGGACGCGGTGGCCGCCACCCTCAAGGATCACCCCGAGTTCCAGCTCCTGGAGGTCCAGGGTCACGCGGATGCGCGGGGCAGCAAGGCCCTCAACCTCAAGCTCACCAGGGACCGGGCCACCTCCGTCATGAAGGCGTTGATCAGTCGAGGCATCGACCCCAAGCGGCTCCGCGCCATGGGCTACGGATCCTTCTGCCCGATCGACCCGGGCTCCACGGCGGAGGCCTTCGACAAGAACCGCCGGGTCGAGTTCAAGATCGTCGTCAACGGCGGCAAGACGACGGACGTCGCGCTAGTCTGCGAGGAAGCGCGCCGTAATGGCATCACCTCTCCCCCCATCGAATGAAGCTCCCCCACCCTGCCCTGCTCCTTGCCCTGACCTCCCTCCTCGGCGCCGCCTGCGAGCCCGACGTCGAGGATCTCGAGGTCGCCGCCTCCATCGAGGGGGCCACCCTGTCGATCAAGAAGTCGCCCTTCGGCACTGCAGACGCTCCCCAGGGCACCCCGGAGGGCGCCTTCACCCTGACGCTGAGCCTGGGCAAGTACGCCTCCGGGGGCTCCAACGTCACTGTGCAGCAGTTCGCCGTGGTGAGCGCCTCCAGCGAGGAGGCCCTGCTGGCTCCGGTGCTGCTCCAGCCCGGCGCCCCGACCTCGTTCCGGGTCGAGGTGGACTCGACCCAGCGCTACACCTACACGCTGGGGCACGACAAGCCGGTGCCGGTGGGGGCGCTGTGCGCCGCCGGACAGGTGCGCTACACCGGGACGATCCTCGACGGGGCGCGGGGCAAGACGACGCCGGTGACCAGCGGGCCCATCGCGGTGAGCTGCCCCTGATGCTGGTGCTGGGCATCGATCCGGGGACGCGGCACCTCGGCTGGGGGCTGGTGCGGGCCGAGGGGACGCGGGTGAAGCACGTGGCCCACGGCGTCATCAACCCCCCGGTCGACCGACCCCTGGCCGAGCGCCTGGTGGTGATCGACGACGCGCTGCGGGAGGTGCTGGCGGCCCACCGCCCCGAGGGCGCCGGCGTCGAGAGCCTCTTTTTCGGCAAGGACGCCCAGGCGGCGGCCAAGCTGGGCCACGCGCGGGGGGTGGTGCTGCTGGGGCTCCAGCGGGCCTGCGTCCCCTTCGCCGAGTACGCGCCCACCCTGGTCAAGCGCACCGTGGTCGGCACAGGGCTGGCGGACAAACGGCAGGTGGCGCTGGTGATCACGGCGATCCTCCAGCTCGCGCGGCCTCCCCCGGTGGACGCCTCCGACGCCCTGGCCATCGCCATCACCCACGCGCGCGTCTCCCACCTCCCGCGCCTCGCGGCCCCCTCCCCTGCCCGGCCCCCCGCGGCGGCCCGTGGCCCCCGGTGAGCCCCGCCGGGAATCATTTTTTTCTCCCTGAATCCGCCGCTCGCCGCGAAACGCCCCTGCATCGC
>CAZSDX010000025.1:0-24254 GCA_964605685.1 uncultured Polyangiaceae bacterium | reverse complement strand
GCCAGGGCCTCCGCCAGCGCCCTGGCCAGCGCGGCTCCTCCGGCTCCCGAGGTGACCGGCGAGCCCCCCGAAGCGAGCGCCCAGCCCAGGGTGAGCGCGGGCTCAAAGGGCAAGACGACGATCAAGCTCCCTCCCCCTGCTCCCCCTCCCCCCACCGCCAAGCGTACGGAACGCCTCGATTGAACCATGCCCCGGTCCATCGTTCTCTTCGCGTTGCTTCTTGTCGCCTCTCCGGGCGCGGCGTGGGCCCAGCCCGGGCCTGCGCCCACGACCCCCAGGGCCCCCGCCGACCTCGCCAGGGCCAAGGAGCTACGGAAACAAGGGCACCAGCACTTCGACGAGCAGCGCTACGCGGAGGCCCTGGCGCTCTACAAGGAGTCGTACCAGCTCAGCGGTGACCCGGCCCTGCTCTACAACATCGGCCGGGCTCACCAGCTCCTCAACGAGGCGCCCGAGGCGCTCGGCGCGTTCGAAGCCTTCCTCGCGGCGGCCTCTCCCGAGCTGAAGGCCAAGGTCCAGGGGCTGGAGGAGACCGTGGCGGAGGCCCGCAAGAAGGTCACGACGGTGACGCTGACGAGCAACGTGGCGGGCGCCAGGGTGCTCGTGCGCAAGAAGGAGATCGGCAAGACCCCCCTCCGGGCGGTGCGCTTGCTGGCCGGAGAGGCCGACATCGAGCTCCTCTCCGACGGGCACGAGCCCCTCGCCAGGAAGATCACGCTCCAGGGAGGTGAGTCGATGACCCTGGAGCTGAACCTCACCCCCAGGCAGCAAGCTGGCGGGCTGCTGATCGTGCGCTCCCCCGTCCCCGGCGCCAGGGTGCTGGTGGACGGGCGTCCGCTGGGAGGAGCGCCCGCCGAGGTGCGGCTCGATCCGGGGGAACACCGGATCTCCCTGCTGGCCGAGGGGCACAAAGACACGTCCCTGGCCGTGGTGCTCGCCGCCGGGGAGCGCCGCGAGCTGGACGTCGACCTGGAGAAGAAGGCCAAGCCCTCGCGCTGGTGGCTGTGGGCGGGGGCAGGGGCGGTCCTCGTGGCGGGGGTGGTGTTGACGGTGGCGCTCACCACCGAGCGCGCCGCGGACCAGGGGACGCTCGGGTAGCGCTCCGTCCCCCTTCTGCGCTTTTGATCGATCCGGAGCCCCCGCCCCTCTGCGGCCACAAAGACCCCCCTGCGCGCCGGTTCCCCCCGTGGCGGGATGGGGGCAAGATGGTGACATGATCGCGAACCTGCTGGGCGGGGTCGGTCTGTTCCTGCTGGGGATGTCCCTGATGACCGACGGGCTCAAGGCGGTCGCCGGCGAGACGCTCCGGAAGGTGCTGGGGCGGTTCACCGGGGGGCCGATCTCGGCGCTGCTGTCGGGGGCAGCGCTGACGGCGCTGGTGCAGTCGTCGAGCGCCACGACCCTGGCGACCATCGGGTTTGTGAGCGCGGGGTTGCTGACATTTTCCCAGTCGGTGGGGGTGATCCTGGGGGCCAACGTGGGGACCACCAGCACCGGCTGGATCGTGTCCACCATCGGCCTCAAGCTCAACGTGTCCACGCTGGCGCTGCCGCTGATCGGCGTGGGAGCGCTGCTGAGGCTGCTGGGGCGGGGGCGGGTGGCATCCGTGGGGCTGGCGCTGGCGGGGTTCGGGCTGATCTTCGTCGGCATCGACACGCTCCAGGCGGGGATGAAGACCTTCTCCCAGAGCTTCGACCCGTCCCGCTTCCCGCGGGGCGGCGTGGGGGCGCGGCTGCTGCTGGTGCTGGTCGGCACGGTGATGACGATGGTGATGCAGTCGTCCAGCGCGGCGGTGGCCACCACGCTGGCGGCGCTCCACGCCGGCACCCTCGACATCGAGCAGGCCGCCGCCCTGGTGGTCGGCCAGAACATCGGGACCACCGTCACCGCCGGGATCGCCGCCATCGGGGCCTCCGTCCCTGCCCGGCGCACGGCCCTGGCCCACGTGATGTTCAACGGCGTCACCGGCCTGGTCGCCTTCCTCATCCTGCCGGTCTTCATCCGGGCGGTGGCCGAGCTGGTCGGCGACGGCGACCCGGCGGTGAAGATCGCGGCCTTCCACACTGCCTTCAACGTGCTGGGGGTCGCCCTCTTCCTCCCCTTCACCCGGGGCTTCGCCGCCCGCATCGAGGCCATGATCCCCGAGGAGGGCCCCCCGCTCACCCGCCACCTCGACCCCAGCGTCACCCACATCGCCGACGTCGCCATCGAGACCGCGCGCCGCACCACCCACGACGTCGCCCAGGAGGTCCTCGACCTGCTCGCCTCCGTCTCCTCCGACCCGGAATTCAAGGCCGAGGAGCGCCTCAACCGCGTCGACGGAGCGATCACCGCCATCCGGGAATTCATGGGCAAGATCTCCGTCGAGCCGGAGACCGAGCAGGAGACCCAGCGCCACCTCTCGGTCCTCCACGCCCTCGATCACCTGGTGCAGCTCGGCGGCTTCGCCGCGGACACGCGCAGCGGAAAGACCTCGACCGAGGAGGACATGAAGCCGATCCGCGACAGCTTTTTGGAGATCCTCCAGACCTCCGTCGCCGCGCTCCGCGGCGAGGGGCAGCGCCTCGGCGCCCCCAAGGTCGAGCGGAACTTCGCCCAGGCCATCGCCGACCAGCGCAAGGAGGTGCTCCGGCGCACCGCCGAGGGGGATCTCCCCATCGAGGCCTCCCTCCGCCGCCTCGAAGCCATCCGCTGGATGGACCGGATCGTCCACCACGCGGGTCGCGCTGTCCACTACCTGGCGCCCGCCTGACCCGGGGCTCCGCCGGGCCCGCCGGGGACCTCACCCCCCCCAGCCCCCCTCTCCCTCAAGGGCAGAGGGGGGAGCGCCCACCACCAAGCACCCCGGGGCCCGGCTCCGGTGGTGGACCGGGGCGGGGAGCCCCCACGCCGGTAGGCAACCGGAATGGGGGGATCCGGCTGCGGTAGCTTACCGGGGCGGGGACACCGAACGCCGGTAGCTTACCGGAGCAGGGACACCCGGCACCGGTAGCTTACCGGAAAAAGACGACGTTTTTGGGGCGGCGAGCTTCTTGCGAGGGTGTCTGGGCGAGCCTGGGGGTGGATCAGGGCCAGGAGCGGTGGGTCTTGAGGTGGATGCGGAGGGCTTCCAGGCCAGCGAGGTCCCGGGCTTGCAGGTCGGCGTGTTGCTCTGCCGTCACCGCCAGGCCCAGAACCTCGCACAGGTCCAGGATCGCCACCCGCTGCGCCTCCTCTCGACCCTCGCGCAGACCGGCGAGTTCCCCCTGGTGACGCAGCTCTTCGCTCACCTCGGGCACCATCAGCAGCATCAGCTTGGCTGCCTGCCTCTGCCTCTCCCGCTCCTCCTCCGTCTCCCCTCGCTCCAGCCCGTACGCCTTCATCTCCGCTTCCAGCTCTCGCATCACTTCCGGGGACATGCTCGACCACGTTAGCACACGCGCCACCCACGCCGCAGGGCGCTTGCCCAGCGACCACCTCACGAACTCCGCAAGGCTTCGACCGCTGCGCGCCACCAGGAACGGCAGCAACGACTCACGCAACGGCAGCTCGTTGGCCGCGATCCACAGCACCTCGATGGGGCCGTGGGGCAGGCGGTAGCAGCCGAGGTCCACCCACTGCGGCCTGTGGTCGTCCCACAGCCACTCGGGGGCGTTGGGGGCCACCATCCACAGCGCGGCCTTGTTCACAAGGCCGTCCACGGGCCTGTCCACGGGGAGGGGTCCCGTCGACGAGGCAGCCGGGCTCAAGCCCGGCGCCGGAACATGTGCAGGGGGCAACGCCAGGGAGAAGGCCGCTGTGGCGGCCTCGATTCGTGCCGAAGCGAGCCCTCGAAGGAGGGCTTCCCCTCCTCGTTTCCCTTCCCCCTCGTCCCGGCGCCGGGGTTCACCCCGGCGGCCTCGTCGGCGGGCCCGTGGTCGGCCTTGTGAACAAGGCCCACAGCGCCACGGGGCTCGTGTCGGAAGGCTTGCGCTCCAGCAGGTCGATGGCCACAAGCTGCCGCCGTGCCATGGCCCGGGCGAAGGCGGTGCGGTTGGTGTGGTCGCCGGGCATCTTGATCTCGACGACGACGTAACCCTGGCGAAAGAAGGGCCAGGGTCCGGGCAGGGCGGACAGGTCGAAGGGAGAGGCGAGGTGGAGCAAGCCGTCGAGGCGGAACTCGGCGAAGGCGAGCTCCACACCGGCGCGGAAGGTGATGCTGGGACCGAAGAGGGAGGGGATCTCCTCGGCGAAGACGCGCTTGGAGAGCTGGTCGGGAGAGCCCATGGCGAGGAGGTGGGGTCAGGGATTTTCGGGCTTCTTGCGGGCGCGCTCCTCGCGGGCGCGCTCCTCGACAGCCTGGTCGGGGTAAAACCGGAGGAGCGCCCGGAACTGGAGGTCTTCCTCCTGCTCGGAATCGTGCTCGGTGAACACGGCAGAAAGGAACTTGCCCCAGGCCTCGTGCCAGGCCTGGACCGCCTGGGCCGCCTGATCGGTCTGGGTCGTGGGAGGCTGGGTGATGCCGAGACGAGCGCCGTAGAGGTCAATCCAGGAGCGGAGTCGAGCGGCTTCGAGGGCGAGGCCGAGGTCCTGGATGGCCTTGGCGCTGGCGGCGAGGGCCTTGCCGAGGGAATCGAGGCTGCTCCATTGCTGGAGGTAAGGGAGGCGGAGGAAGCCCGTGCCGGCGGGGAAGAGGGAACGGCGGAGGGAAGAGGCGGCCTCCTTGCGGGCGCTCTGGGCTGCGTCGAGGGGGAGCAGGTGGCCGTGGTCGAAGGAGCGCTCGATGGCCTCCAGGGCATCGTGGAAGGCGGCGACGGCCCGGTCCGCGGCGTTATCGAGGGAGATCATGGCCACCTCGTCGGAGGGGAGTGCGTCGAAGGCGGCGGTGCGCTCCTGGACCTCCGCGGCGCGGGCGGCGGACTTGGCGGCGAGGAAGAGGTTGCGAGATTTCAGATCCGCGAGGGCAGTACGGAGGCGAGTTCCGACGATCTTGCAACCGGCGAGGGAGAGGCGGCGGGGGAGTAGTTCTGCATGGTTCATGGGCCAGCAGGGTACACAGCAGGGCCGCCGTTGTCTCTCGCCCTGACGGAGACATCAGGAACGCGAAGTGCGTGGTGGCCGACGAGAAGAGGCTGCGGCTCTCCAGCGCCAACATCGGCGCTCCGGCTTACAGCTCGACCACGAAGCGGAGGCCCCCGAGGAGGGCAGGCTGCCGGGAGGGCTCCCGCTGGAGGCCGGCGCCGACCTGGAGGTTGGTGTGCTGGCTGGAGTGCCAGCGGAGCTGCGGCATCACCATCCACTCGGAGCCCCTCGAGCTTGCTTGCAGCGTGGACTCCAGGCCGAGCTGGACGCTGCGGCTGGCCTCGGCGAAGGCGCTCGCGTTGAGCAGAGCGCACCCGGAGCGGCAGGGGTGATCCCCGAAGGCGGAGCGGGCGCCGACCATCAGCAGGCCGGAGAAGGTGGGTGACCAGCGGTAGCCCAGCAGGTAGAGGGCGGTGCCGTGGGCGGGGCCGCCGTGGATGCCGGCCTCGGTGATGAACTGGAGCCCGTGGATGCCCTTGCCCAGCGCCGGGCCGAAGGTGGGCTGGTAGGCCACCTTGAGGGCTTCCAGCCTGCTGGCGTGCATCGGCAGCTCGAGCTCGATGGCGTGGTTGTCGAGGAAGGCGTACTCGATCTCGGGGGCCCAGGCGAAGCCGCCGCGACGGGACCAGAGGGCGAGGGCGTTCATCTCCAGCTCGCCCTTGCGAGCGCCGAGGGGGCGCACCAGGTCAAAGACCATGGGCTCGGGGATGTCGGGGCGGCTCCAGGCCGAGAGCGGGTCCGAGCCGCGGCGCACCTCTTCCGCGTCCTTCACGCCGTCGCGGTCGCTGTCGTCATCGCGCGGATCCGTCTCACCCTTGTCCACGACGCCGTTCTGGTTCCGGTCCTCGACGCCGTCGGGGATGCCGTCGCCATCCGTGTCCTTGCGCATCGGATCGCTCCCGGCTCGCCGGTCGCCGTCCACCTGCACGAAGGGGCACCCTGGCTCGATGGGCCGAGCGGTTCCCCGCTCCACGCCGTCAGAGAGCCCGTCGTCGTCGGTATCCCACCTGGCCGGGTTGGTGCCGCCACGGAACTCCTCCGCGTCGGAGAGGCCGTCGCAGTCGCTGTCGAGGGTGTCGTTGTGGCGGACGCTGGCGTCGGGGGTGCGAAGCAGCACGCGCTCGTGCGTCCGGGGTCCAGACTTCCTGGCGGGCGAGCAGCCGAGCGCGAGCGGCAGCCCCACCAGGACACACAAGGCAAGGAACTTCATCGGTTGGTGGTGTTCGGGGTACCCTCGGGGAAGCATTTTTCGTAGTGGAACTCGACGGTGGCGCTGACGTCGTGGAGGTCGCGGGTCTCCGGGAGGCGCCGGTAGCCCAGGCGCTCGTAGACCCGGTGGGCGGCGGTGAAGCGGGTGTCGGACCAGAGATGAACGCGGAGGGCGCCGCGGCGCCGGGCCTCCGCCTCGACGTGCTCGATCAGGGCGCGCCCCAGGCCGAGGCCCCGGGCCGGCGGCAGGAGGTAGAGCTTCTTCAGCTCGATCGACCCGGGCTCCGACGGCTTGAGGGCGACCATGCCGAGCACCTTGCCGGCGCGCTCCAGGGCCCAGATCTGGCCGCCGAGGGCCGCGAAGGCGGAGGCGGGGCGCTGCATCTCTGGCTCCTCGTCGAGGACCAGGACGCAGCCCGGATACTCGGCGAAGACGGCCTCCAGGATGGCCAGGAAGGCCGCGCTGTCCTCGTCGCGGGCGGGGCGGAGCGCGAAGCCGTCGGGGATCACTCGTGGACCACGACGACGGTGCCGGGGGCATCCGGGCCGGCGAAGACGCCGTGCCAGCCCTCGGGGATCTGCGGGTCGGTCCAGCTGTTGATGTAGCGGCCGTCGAGGGGAGAGAGGTTGATGCAGCCGTGGCTGCGGGCGATGCCGAAGACGTCGTGCCAGTAGGCCACGTGCAGCGCGTAGCTCTTCTCGAAGAACTGGACGTAGGGGACATCGCGGAGCCAGAAGGTCCCCTCGCCGCGCCGCTTGGTGACGCCGTACTCGGGGTCGACGGCCCGCTTTTCGGCGGTCTTGGACACGGCGGCGGCGTACTTCTCGCCGCCCTTCTCACCCTTCTTGGCGTTCTTCTCGCCTTTGTCCCCCTTGTCGCTGCCCTTCTTCGCCGGGGCCGCCTCCTTCTTGGGCCCCGAGCCGCTCCCGGAGCCCTCGTTGGAGTCCATCGTCGCGGTGACGTGCTTGCTCTGCACCGAAAAGACCCCCTGCACGGTGCTCTTGGTCTTCTTCGGGTCCCCCTTGCCGTCCTGCCCCGTGGAGGTCAGCGTGGCGAACACCGGGGTCTTCCCTTCCCAGAGGACCAGCGTCTGGTTGTCGATGGAGACCTCGATCCACTTCTGGTTCTTCTTCGCCGCGTCGGGCCACTCGTCCGGGGCCTTCACCACCCCCGCCTGGCTCGCCCGGATGAACAGCCCGTTCTTCAGCTCCCAGTAGTAGCCGTCGGGGCCCGGCACCTTGCGGCCGGTGAGCAGGACCACGCTCCGCTTCTCCAGGGCGCCGCGGTCCTTCGGCTTGCCGTCGCCGTCGATCTTGTACGCCTTCGCGTCCGAGGTGCGTACCCAGGCGAAGGGCATCGGCGGCGCCTTGGCCGGGTTGCTGAGGTCCAGGCCGTGCCAGGGGGAGCCGGTGTCAGGTTTGACCTTGCTCACCGGGGCCAGCCGCAGGTCGGTGGTGATGGCGAAGCGGCGGTGGAGGGACTCGGGCCCCGTGGGGAAGGAGCCGACGAAGCTGAGCCCCGTGTGGCGGCGGGCCCGGTCGGCGAAGACGGCGTAGGGAGGGACCTTGAAGTCAGCCAGGTTGGGGATCTTGCGGCCACCCTCCAGCCACCAGGGGATGGGGTCGTCCTCGCCCTGGGCGCCGAAGAGCACGCCCTGGCCCAGCGAGGTGGAGGGATGAGGGACCTCGCCGACCTTTTTACCAAGGAGAGCGATGCCGCGCTCGTCGAGGGGAACATCGTAAGCGCCGAGGGTGACCTTGTTGAGCTCGTCCTTCTGGGCCTCCCACTTTTCGAGGTGCTCCTTGAGGGACATCTCGGATTTGAACTGCTCGTCGCGGGTGGGGACGCGAAGGTAGAGAGGGAGCACCGCGCGGACGAAGCCGTAGCGGTAGGGCATGGCCTCGTCGAGCTGGGGGCGGACGATGCTGGCGGCCTTGAGGATCGGGTGATCCCGATCGGTAGTGACCTCGTCGTTGGCGCAGACGTAGCCGCGGGGGTGGACCTTGTACCAGCCCCCCGGGCACCCCGCCCTACCGACGATCTCCGGCTCACGCCTGACGATCGCGCCCAGCCGGAAGTACCCGATGCGCCGGGCGCCGGGGTTGGGCTCCGCCAGGATGTTGGCTTGCCCGGCGATGACCCCGAGGAGAGGACCATCAGGGACCGGGATCTCGCCGCGCTTGCGGGGCTCCGGGGCCGCGTGGTGCTCGACCAGGCGGGAGGCCCCCTCGGAGGTGGCCGCCTCGGCCTTGCCCTCGGCCACGCCGCGCTTGCAGCCCGCCACGAGCGCCGCCGCCCCGAGGGGCAGGCAGAGCACAACCAGGATCTTCGAGGCTCCCATGGCCAGGCGGTTCTTACCCGACGGAGCCTCCGCCGCAACCCCCGCCCTGCTGCAGCTCCGTCAGGCCTGCCACTCGCCCTTGTGGGCTCCCCCGTCCGGCGCCGCCGGGGGCGGATCCACCGCGTAGGAGAGCGCCACCACCAGGAGCAGCACCATCCGGTAGATCACGTCGACCTCCTCCACCTCGACCCCGATCGGATCCGCCTCCAGCGCCACGTCGATGTGCTCCCGGATGTAATCGACCAGCTCCGGCTGTTCCATGGCGATCACGTCGTCGGTCTCCAGCGCCTCGTCCGGCGCCTCCTGCCGCAGCTCCTCGTCGAGCTGGAGCGCCTCCATCGCCGCCTGCACCTCCTCCTCGGTCACCTGACGCACCCGCGCCCCGAAGAGCAGATCGAAGGACATCCAGACGGACAGGGACAAAAAGTACCCCAGCGCGAGGGGGGTCTCCCCCATGGGACGGGCCAGGGTAGAAGTGACCCTGGCCGAGAGGGCGGGCTGCGCCTCCTCGAAGAGGGCCAGCTTCTCCGAGAACAGGTCGATTCCTACCCCCTCCGAGGCGGTAAGGCTCTCCTCGACGCGCTCGAGCACCTGCTCGGGCACCCTCGCATACGGAGGCACAGGGCGGATAGCTGCTCGACGGACCCACACAGGAAAAACGGTAGCCTTCCGGGGCCAAAGAGGCCAAAAGTGCGGGATGATTCCGGCGAAAAACGGCATTTTTCCCGGTGATTTGCCGTCACCACCGCGAGCGCTTCCGGATTCGCCACGAAAAATCCTTTGATAACGCCACGGTGATGCACTTACCCAAGCAGGTAACGAGGCGGGGGGGCAGGGGGGGCGGGTCAAAAACAACCCTGTCCTTGTCTGTCTCTTCCGGTGGGAGCGGATCGTGCAGAACGGTGGCCTTGGATCGGCGGCCCGCCTAAGCTCAGGAGACGCTGGCTCGCGGGCCTCCCAACCCAGGAAAAACACGGATGGCAGGACAAATCATGTTCCCCTTCTTCCAGGCCCACCCGGGCTCCCGGGTGAGGGGCAAGCGGGTGAGCACGCTGGCGCCCCGGATGGCGCCGTCGGCGCTGCGGGTACCGCACCCGATCCACATCCAGGTGCCGCTGGTGTTCACCCACAGCCTGCCGCAGGTGTTCGTGCACGAGGGGGCGAGGCAGGCGCTGGAGCGGCGGCTCTTCGGGGCGGTGAAGGGGCCGGTGTCGCTGCACATCAACGACAACGTGCACAGCGTGATCACGCTGAGGGAGCGGGGGGGGCAGCTGCGGGTGGGGCTGCACCACATGTTCCTGGACGCGCCGGGGCCGGTGGTCGAGGCGCTGATCCGGTACGTGACGGCGGAGAGCGGGAGCGAGGAGGGGCGCGCGGCGTCGCTGCTGATCGGGCGGTACATCCACGAGAACCACCACCGGATCAAGGCGTCGAGGCCGCCGCTGAACCCGCTCAAGACCCAGGGGAAGCACCACGACCTGCTGCGGTTGTTCCGGAGGGTGAACGACCGGTACTTCGGCGGGAGCCACGACGCGCTGGTCACCTGGGGGAGGGCGAGTCGCCCGCGGTCGGCGCCGGAGCCGGGGCAGCGGCCATCGCGCCGGTCGATCAAGCTGGGGAGCTACAGCGCCATCGAGCGCCTGATCCGGGTGCATCCGGCCCTCGACAAGGTCTGGGTTCCGCGGTACTTCCTAGAGTACGTGCTCTACCACGAGATGCTCCATCACGTGATCCCGACCAGCCGGGTCGGCGGGCGAGCGATCCTCCACCCGCCCGAGTTCTGCGAGCGAGAGCGGGCCTTCCTGGCCTACGATCGGGCCCTCGCCTGGGAGCGCGAGCACCTGGGCCGGCTGCTCCGCGCGTGACATGAAGGGTGCCCCCGAAGACGAGCGCTTCGTCGAGCGGCTGAAGCTCCGGGACGAGCGGGCCTTCAACGAGCTGGTCCGCCTCTACGAGCGCCGCGTCTACGGGCTGGTCTTCCGGATGCTGGGGCGCCGGGACGAGGCGGAGGACATGACCCAGGAGGTCTTTGTCCAGGTCTTCAAGGCCATCGACCAGTTCCGCGGGGACTCGAAGCTATCGACCTGGGTCTACCGGATCGCCGTCAACCTCTGCAAGAACCGCTCGAAGTACCTGTCCCGGCGCCACACCGACGAGCAGGACGACTTGGCGGCGGTGGCGGAGCGGGTGCCGCTGCACCAGGCCAAGGGGGTCACCACCGCGACCGTCGACCGCCCTGATGATCTCTACGATGGCCACGAGGTCGAGCGCATCGTCCAGGTGTGCATCTCCAAGGTGGACGACGACTTCCGCTCGGTGCTCATCCTGCGGGACGTCGAGGAGCTGAGCTACGAGGAGATCGCCCAGATCACCGAGCTGCCAGAAGGCACCGTCAAGAGCCGCATCCACCGGGGCCGCTCCCAGCTCAAGGCCCTGGTGGAAGAAGCCCTCGGGGAGAAGCTGTAACATGACCCAATCCCCCCCCCCCGACGCCCCCGAGACCGGCGAGCCAGAGGAGCCCCCGCCGGACTCCGACAAGCTCAAGAACCTGCTCCGCCGCGCCGCGGAGGCCCCGGTGCCGCCCCCCCAGAAAGATCTGCTCAAGGGGGTACAAGGGCGGCTGCGCACGCGCTCCCAGGGGAAGTTCTACGCCGACGCCTGGTCCACCCGCGAGGAGAATCCCCGCAGTACCTACCTCGTCACCGCCGCCCTGATGCTGCTGCTGTTGCTCCTCGTTTACTGGTCGCTGATCCCCGGCGGCGTCGGAGTTGCGCCATGAACTCCCACCACGTTGCCTGGGCACTCGCCCTGCTCCTGGCCTGCGGCGACCCCTCCCCTGCCCCCTCCGGCTCCCCGGGGGGCGCCGGAGCCGCCGGAGCCACCCAGCCCGCCGACCCCTGTGCCCTCTGGTCCGCCCCTGCCGGTGACGACATCGACGACACGCTGCCGGATCTCCCGGTGCGCCCTTCCCCCGGCTCCCCTCCCCTGGCCTCGCTCCATGGGCTGCGCTCTGCCTGTGAGCGGCCCCGGCTGCTGGTGCTCCGGGTGGAGCCGGCCTGGTGCGGCCCCTGCGGGCTCCGCGCCGACCGGACCGCCGCGCTGCTGGCCCCCTTCGCCGGGGAGCACCTTGCGGTGGAGACGCTCCTCTACGCGGGCCCCGACAACGCGCCCACCACCGACGGCGATCTGCTGGCCTGGAGCGAGGCCCACCCCTCCTTGCCCGGGAGGCTACTGCGGCCCGACGGAGGCGACGCCGGAGCGCTGGTGCGGGGCCACGGCACGGTGCCGATGGTCTACCTGGTGGACGCCCGGACCCTGCGCATCGTCCAGGCGTTGGAGGCTCCCGAGGAGTGGTTCCTGCTCCGGCAGGTGGCGGACTCGCTGGCGGAGGTCGGCGGCCCGGTCATCGCCCCCCCCGCCCTGGAGGAGCCTCCGCCCAGAGATGGCCGCTTCGATGCCTTCGCCTGGGCGCTGATCGAGCAGATGGCAGCCCCCTGGGAGCCCCCGCCGGACCCCTCCAACGCCTTCGCCGACGACCCGGCGGCGGCCAAGCTGGGGGAAGACCTCTTCCACGACCCGATGCTCGCGGGGAACAACGACGTCTCCTGCGCGAGCTGCCACGCAGCCGCCAAGGGGTTCGCCGACGGGCGGGCGACGGCCAAGGGCGTCGCCGTGGGGACGATCAACACGCCGACGGCGCTGGCGTCCCTCCAGCGGTGGTTCTTCTGGGATGGACGCGCCGATAGCCTCTGGTCCCAGGCGCTGGGCCCCCTGGAGAACCCGTCGGAGACCGGAGGGAGCCGCCTCCACGTCGCCCACCGGATCGGGACGGCGCACCGGGCCAGCTACGAGGCCCTCTTCGGGTCGCTTCCGCCCCTGGAAGACGCAGGGCGCTTCCCTGCGGAAGGCAAGCCAGGCGATCCCTCCTTTGACGGGATGACGCCGGAAGATCAAGAGGCGGTCACCCGGATCTTTGTGCGGGTGGGCAAGGCCATCGCCGCCTACGAGCGGACGCTGCGCCCGCCGCCGACCCGGCTATCGGCCTATGCCGCGGGGGATTTCGAGGCGCTGACCCCGCTGGAGCGAGACGGGTTGCAAGCGTTCCTCCACAGCGGCTGCGTCAATTGCCACCACGGGCCGTCGCTCTCCGACGGGGCGTTCCACAACATCCTGATGCCGTCGAGCGGAGGCCCCGGCGACCGGGGGCGAATCGACGGAATCCCCGCGCTGCTGGGGAGCCCGTTCCGGAAGGACGGCCCCTACAGCGACGCTCCCTCCGCGGGCGCGGGGCTGGCGGGGCTGGTGGCGGCGCCGGAGCTTTTGGGCCAGGTGAAGACGCCGACGCTCCGGAACGTGGCGAGCACCGGCCCCTGGGGCCACGGGGGAACCTTCGCCACGCTGGAGGACGCGGTGGCGCACTATGGGCAGGCGCTCGTGTCGGGGAAGAAGCCCCCCGGCACCGTGGGGGAGCGGGATCCGGCGCTGGGGGGGTTCCTGGGGGGCCACAACAAGGAGTTGGTGGCCTTCCTGAAGGTGCTGGGAGAGTGATCCTGGGAAAAAACAGGGCCATGCTCCGGGGAAAAGTGCCCCGGCGGTGGGCAACTCTTGCTCGTGGGGAGCGTAGACTGCTGCTAGAGGTTTTTCCTGATGGATCCACGCTCCCTGTCCCGCCCGCTGGCTGCGCTCCTCGTGGCCACGATCCCCCTCGTCGCCTGCAAGAAGAAGGAAGAAGAGCCCGCCCCGAGCGGCCAGCAAGGTGGTCCTGGCATCCAGATCAACACCGGCCCCGGCACCGGGTTGATGCCCGCCCCCGCCTCGGACGTCCAGCGCTACTCCGACGAGGGGCCGGAGATCGGGACCACCACGGTGCGCCGCGTCGCCCTGGCCCGCAAGGCCGCCGATCAGGGCTCCGAGATCATCCACCGCATCGGCACCGGCACCGCCATCAACAAGAAGGCCCGCAAGGGGCCCTTCTTCCTGGTCGAGTTCCCCTTCACCGATGGCCAGATGCGCCTCGGCTGGATCCTCCAGGAGGATGTGCTCGGCGCCCCCGTCCCCACCACGACCGCCACCGCCACCGTCTCCGTCGCGGCGCCCCCCCCGGCCACCACGACCGCCCCCCCCGGCGGGCGCCCTCCGGCCATCCGGCTCCCGAAGAAGTGAGCCCCTTTAGCCCAGCCGCTCCAGCGCCAGGAGCACCGCCTGGGCCAGCACGATCTTGGCGATGGTCGCCAGTGGGTACACGCTGGCGTAACCCACCGTGGGCATCTCGTCCCTGGCCTGCTCCAGCGCAAAGGTCAGGTCCGCGGGCTGGGTCTGCGCCCCGGCGATCACGCCCAGGAGCATCCCCGAGGGGATCTTCAGCGCCAGCCCCCCCAGCACCAGCACCAGCGTCACCGCCGCGGTGAGCCCCGCCCCCAGCAGGAACAGCGGCAACGCCCCGCCAGACCTCAGCGTCGTGGCCAGCGCCCAGCCGGAGCGCGTCCCCACCCCCGCCAGGAAGAAGACCACCCCGAGCTGCCGCAGTGTCATCCCGGCGCTGTAGGGCAGCGACCACACGATGGGTCCAGTTCTACCCAATCGACCGAGGAGGAGGCCCACCAGCAGGGGTCCCCCCGCGAAGCCCAGGCGAAAGCTGGCGCCTCCCCCGAGGGGAATCGGTACAGCCCCGAGGAGGAGCCCGAGGGCGACCCCGAGGCCAAAGGGGACGAGGTCCACCTCGGAGAGCGCCTTGTAGGAGTCGCCCAGGTAGCGGGATACGGCGTCCATCTGCTGGCGAGGGGCGACGACGCGCACCCGGTCGCCCAGCTCCAGCTCGGTGTCTTCCTCGGGGATGAACTCGATGTCACCGCGGCGGACCCGGGTGACGACGGCGCCGAAGTTTTTCCCGAGGTCGAGGGACCGCAGGGGGCGCTCCACGACCTCGGAGCGGGAGACGAAGATCCTCCGGAAGTCGACCTCTTCCCGGTCGAATTCCAGGTGCTCCTCGGTACGCCGGCCGAGGGCGTGGACGGCGGCGTCGAGCCGGATCGGGGCTCCCACCGCCGATACCACGTCGCCCCCCTGGAGGATCATCTCGTCGGTCACCGTGGAGACGTGGCCGTCGCGGCGCAGGCGACCGAAGACGACGTGGAGGTCGAGCAGTTCCTTGAGCTTGAGCACCGGCACGACGGGGAGCTCCTTCTCGACGAGGATCGTGGTCGAGGCGATGGTCTCCCCCACGGTGGAGGCGAAGGTGCGGCTGGGCGGGGGCGCGTCGCCCTCCCGGGAAGCCAGCAGGCGCCGGGCGAGGAAGATCGCCGCCAGCGATCCGAGCACCCCGAAGGGGTAAGCGATGGAATAGCCGACCACCGGGGCCAGCCGCGCCGCGTCCCCTGCGGACTTGCTCTTGGCCAGCGCGTCGAGCACGCCCGCCAGCGCCGGGGTGTTGGTGGTCGCCCCGGCGAACACGCCGGTCATCTTCGGCCCCTGGATCCCGGACAGCACCCCCAGCAACACCGCCCCCCCGGCGGTCACGAGCAGCGCCCCGAGCACCAGCAGGTTCACCTTCAGTCCGCGGCGACGCAGCGCGCCAAAGAAGCCGGGGCCGCTCGACACGCCCACGCTGTAGACGAACAGCACCAGGCCCAGGGTGGAGAGCACCTCCGGCAGGGTCAGCCTGGGGTCCAGGGCCCCGAAGGCCAAGCCGACAAAGAGCACGGCGGCGACGCCGATGCGGAAGCTCCCGAGGCGCACATGCCCCGCCAGGAACCCGAGCGCCACCACCAGGAACAGCAACAACAAGGGATGCTCGGCGAGGAGATCGATCACGGCGGCAGGATACGCCGTTCCAGGGTCTTCTGGACCCGGGGAGTTCCCCCGCGCTTGCGCGGCGGCGCGGTCCCGTCGATAGTCACGCGGCGCCCCCGAGGACGGGGGCATCGCAAGCGAGGCGAGATGACGGATCCATCCCAGCTCGATCACCTGCTGCACCTCTACCGCCAGATGCAGCTTATCCGCCGCGTCGAGGAGGAGGCGGCGGCGGCCTATGCCCGGGGCAAAATTGGAGGGTTTCTGCACCTTTACATCGGCCAGGAGGCGGTGGCGGTCGGGTGCTCGGCGGCGATGCGCCCCGGGGACACGATGATCGGCACCTACCGGGACCACGGGATGGCGCTGGCGCGAGGGATGAGCGCCCGGGCGCTGATGGCAGAGCTGTACGGCAAGGACACCGGGTGCTCCCGGGGGCTCGGCGGGTCGATGCACCTGTTCGACGCGAAGAACCACATGCTGGGGGGCTACGGCATCGTGGGAGGCCACATCCCCATCGCCGCGGGGGTGGCCTTCGCCAGCAAGTACCGGAACGAGAAGGCGGTCACCCTCTGCTTCTTCGGCGAGGGGGCGGTCCCCATCGGGGATTTCCACGAGGGACTGTCGCTGGCCGCCCTCTGGAAGCTGCCGGTGGTGTTCGTCTGCGAGAACAACGAGTTCGCCATGGGTACCCCCCTGTCGCGAACCCTCAGCGTGGAGGACGTGACCCTCAAGGCCCCCGGCTACGGGATGAAGAGCGACCGGCTGGTGGTCGAGGACGTGCTGGAGGTCGAGGCCCACATGCGCAAGGCCATCGACCGCGCCCGGGAGGAGAACGAGCCCGCCCTGATCGAGCTGCGTACCTACCGCTTCCGCGGCCACTCGATGAGCGACCCGGGGAAGTACCGCAGCCGCGAGGAGGTCGAGGCCCACAAGGCCCGCGACCCCCTGCTCCGCGCTCGCAACCAGCTCGTCGAGGCGGGCCGGGGCGCCGACGCCCAGCGCATCGACGACGAGGTGGAGGCCGAGGTGCAGGACGCTGTCCAGTTCGCCGAGACCTCCCCCGAGCCCTCCGCCGACCTCCTGGAAGCCACCACCTACGTCGGGCCCTTCGCCCGCTAGATCGAGGGATAGAAGACACCATGGGTACCCGTCCGATGCGGTTTCGCGAGGCGCTCCGCGCCGCCATGCTCGAAGAAATGGAGCGCGACGAGTCCGTCTTCCTCCTCGGCGAGGAGGTCGGCCACTACCAGGGCGCTTACAAGGTCACCGAGGGGCTCCTCGAAAAATTCGGCCCCAGGCGCGTCCTCGACACCCCCATCGCCGAGAGCGGCTTCGCCGGCATCGCTATCGGCGCCGCCATGGTCGGCCTGCGCCCCATCGTCGAGTTCATGACCTGGAACTTCTCCGCCGTCGCCTTCGACCAGATCCTCAACAACGCCGCCAAGCTCCGGCAGATGTCCGGCGGCCAGCTCCAGGTCCCCATCGTCTTCCGCGCCCCCAACGGCTCCGCGCGCCAGGTAGGATCCCAGCACTCCCACGCCATGGAGCACTTCTACGCCCACATCCCCGGCCTCAAGTGCATCGCCCCCGCCACCCCCGCGGACGCCTACGGCATGCTCAAGACCGCCATCCGCGACGACAACCCCGTCCTGCTCTTCGAGAGCGAGACCCTCTACAGCTTCAAGGATGAGGTCCCCGACGACCCCGATTTCACCGTCCCCTTCGGCGTCGCCCGCGTCGCCCGCGAGGGCCGTGACGTCACCCTCGTCTCCTGGTCTCGCATCGTCCACGTCTGCCTCGAAGCCGCCGCCGTCCTGGCCAGGCAGGGCATCGACGCCGAGGTCATCGACCTCCGCTCCCTCCGCCCCCTCGACGAGGAGGCCCTCGTCCGCTCCGTGAGCAAGACCCACCGCGCCGTCGTCGCCCACGAAGGGTGGACCTACGGCGGCGTCGGCGCCGAGATCTCCGACCGCATCCAGCGCCTCGCCTTCGACGAGCTGGACGCCCCCATCTCCCGCGTCGGCTTCCTCGACGTCCCCATGCCCTACAACGCTGCCCTCGAGCAGCTCGTCCTCCCCAACGTCCCTCGCATCGTCGAGGCGGCCCGCGCCGCCGTCTACGCCCGCTGACGGAGACCCCCCATGGCCAAGCTCCTCGATATGCCCAAACTCTCCCCCACCATGGAGGAGGGCCAGCTCGCCGTCTGGCACAAGAAGGAAGGCGACGTCATCGCCGTCGACGACCTCCTCGCCGAGGTCGAGACCGACAAGGCGACCATGGAGTTCCGCTCCTTCGACAAGGGAACGCTCCTCAAGATCCTCGTCCCCGCCAACAGCCTCGTCAAGCTCGGCCAGCCCGTCGCCATCATCGGCTCCCCCGGCGAGGACTTCTCTCACCTCCTGGGGACGAGCACGGCCACGGCCACGACGACGAGCACGAGCACGAGCACGAACACGAGTGCGGGCACGAGCACGGGGACGGGGACGGGGACGGAGGCGAGCGGGCGGGTCAAGGCGTCGCCTTACGTGCGCAAGCTGGCCCGCGAGCAGGACCTCGACCTCCGCGCCATCCAGGGGAGCGGCCCCGGCGGGAGGATCGTGGCGAGGGACCTCCCCCCCCCCAGCCCCCCTCTCCCTCAAGGGCCGAGGGCGGAGGAGAGGGTGCAGCCTGCGGCTACAGCCACAGCCGCAGCACCGGCCGAAACCTCCGCAGGGATCGCGGCGCCAGCCGGTCTCCTTGCCCCGGAGGCTCGCCCGCTGAGCATGATGCGCAAGACCATCGCGCGGCGGCTGACGGAGGCGAAGCAGACGGTCCCGCACTTCTACCTGAACATCAACGTGGACGCGGGGGCGCTGGTAGCGTTCCGCGAGCAGATCAACGGGGAGATCGCGGCGGCGACCCGCAAGGGCGAGGAGCCGGAGAAGGTCTCCCTCAACGATCTGATCGTGAAGGCGTGCGCGGCGGCGCTGCGGCGTGTCCCCGAGTGCAACGCGCAGTTCTCCGGCGACGCGATCCTGGTGCACCGGCGGGTGGACATCTCCGTGGCGGTCGCCGTACCCGAGGGGCTGGTGACCCCGGTGCTCCGGGACGCGGACCGGAAGAGCGTGCTGGAGATCGGAAGGGTCATCCGTGACCTGGCCAGCCGCGCGAGGAACAAGAAGCTCGCCCCCGAGGAGATGAGCAACGGGACGTTCTCCATCTCCAACCTCGGGATGTTCGGGATCGACGAGTTCGCCGCGGTCATCAACCCGCCGGAGGGGGCCATCCTGGCGGTGGGCCGGGTGCGCGACGAGCCAGTGGTCCGGGACGGCGCCGTGGTCCCGGGGAAGCGCCTGGCGATGACCCTCTCCTGCGACCACCGAGTCATCGACGGCGCCGTGGGCGCCCGCTTCCTGGCGGAGCTCCGGTCCCTGATCGAGCGCCCCATGCAGATCCTCCTGGGGCCGTGAGCGAGCGGGCGCTCCCCTGGCTGCTGGCGACCGCCGCGGCGGCCCTGCTCCTGGCTGCCGCCCCGACCAGCGGAGCGCGCCCCCGCCGCCCCTCGCGTCCTGCCCTCCTTCCTTCTCCTCCCGCGGCCAGCGGGCTCCCCGGCGGGATCCTGGTGCTCCGGGCGCCGCCGCCCTCCGAGATTCGCATCGGCGCGGGCTCCTTCACCATGGGGTCGGCGATGCACGAGCTGCTCCGGGCCATGGATCTCTGCAAGCTGGAGGCGAAGGCCGGGGCCTGCGGGCTGCCGATGCTCCGGGAGACCCAGCTCCACGGGAACCTCGACGGCGTCCGCCCCGAGGAGCTTCTGGCCAACGAGATGGAGCCCCACACGGTCACCCTCTCTCCCTTCTGGATCGACCAACGCGAGGTGACCGTCGAAGAGTACCTGCGCTGCGTCGAGGTCGGCCCCTGCCAGAGACCTCCTTACGACGTCGGCGCGCGTCGCTTTGCCCAGCCGACCTTCCCCGTGAGCTACGTGAGCTGGCAGGACGCCCGGATCTACTGCGCCTGGCGCGGGAAGCGGCTGCCCACGGAGGCCGAGTGGGAGCGCGCCGCCCGGGGCCTCGCGGGCCGCACCTTCCCCTGGGGCAACGCCTACAACCGCCGCAACGCCAACCACGGGCTGCTGGGGACCACCTTCCGGGTCTTCAACGACCCGCTCCAGGGAAGACGGCGCGAGAAGGTGTCGACGCCGGACCACGATGACCGGGACGGGTACACGGAGCTGGCCCCGGCGGGGAGCTTCCCGGACGGACGGACCCCCGACGGCCTGGATGACCTGGCAGGCAACGTGGCCGAGTGGGTGGAGGATCTCTACGAGCCACGTTACGGAGAAGAAGCGGTGACGGACCCGAGGGGACCGGCGAGCAGCCGGAGTCCGTTCCGGGTGATCCGCGGGGGGAGCTACCTGCACGGGGCGCCGTGGTTGAGGGGAGCGTCGCGGCTGATGGCGCTGCCGGAGGAGCGGATGTCCTGGATAGGGTTCCGCTGCGCACGGAGCTGACCACGACGCGGACGCGCGTCAGAAGTGGAGCTGGATCGCCGGCGATGGCAGGTCGCTTGGAGAGAGGTGATGGGTCTGCCCGCGATTCGTGAGGCGCTCCCTCGGCCTCACGAATCGCGGACAGACCCGAGGTGATCCGTCCTTCAAAGTTCTGGGGGTTGAAGGGGGAGCGCCTCCAAACGGAATCGCAACACAGTTCGATCCGTGCTGCCTTCCTTCACCCACATGACCACCTCTTCATCATCCACGTAGACGGTTTCCCAGTAGAGAAATCCAACCCCGGCAGGCTTCGGAATCGGACGCCACGAACCATCCGAGATCCGGTATACCCTGGAGTTATTGAACGAGATATGATTCTCATGAACAACCAGATCCATAAGCGACCAGCTAGCATATTCTCCTTTCATATGAGAAAGATTTGCAACTCTGGATGGTTTCAGTTGGTCAGGGTCTGTTGTGTAGGGAGAACTCCACAATTCCCAGGTTTCAAAGTATCCAGAATTTTTCCCTGGAGTTGCATCCTTGACCTGGATCCAAGCCATTGTTTTTCCATCCGTACTGAATTTTGAAACGCTGTATCCGTAAGGTTGTATCAATTTTTCATGAGAGCCATCCGATCGACGAACCCACAAAAAATAGGATGGATCTGTGATATCAAGATGAAATGCATCCTTACCCCAGGCGAGAGGACTTCTAATAATTCGACCTGGAATATGGTTAGAAATCGGCTTCATATCCTTCTTGTCAAGATAACCATTTCTCCAGGTAAAAAACTCGTCTCCCAGGCTCAACTCGGCCATACTTTTGCCAATTTCACTATCTGTATAGGAAGCAGTCGGCTTGGTCAATGTAGCCATGTGATCCACCTGATCCCAGAAAAAATGCGTATCCCATGGATCCGAATGGTAAACGTAGATGGCCTGATCCTTCCAGACCGAAAAGAACCCCACCACGCCGCAGTTCGATCCAAACGCCACGATGGGCTCCCCCTTGTTCGACAGATCGTAGAAGGGTGAGATGTATCGTGCCGTGTCGCTGTACGGATCCCAGTAATCTTTAGGTTCGCGGATGTCGATGGAGAAAAGCTTTCTATCTCCCACCTTGCTCATCAAGGGTCTCGCAACCGTCTGAGCTCGGCCTCCTTCAAACCAGCTCGTCCACGGCGTATCCATGCGAAGACAGTCCCCCTCGGAGGGGCAGGGGAAGGTCGCTGACCAGGTGATGGGCTCTACCTGCTCCTTCAAGGAGAGAGGGCGATAGACGCGACAGGTATCGTCGTTGCCCACGTGTTCCCATCCGTCCCATCGCGAAGGGATTTTTCCTGCGGAGCCGCTGCTTCCGCCCGAAGAACTGTCCTTCCCTGCGTCCTTGCTCCCCCCCGTTCCGGCCCCCGCCTCGGTTCCGCCGTCTGCTCCTGCAAGTCCAGCGTCCGTGAGGCTTGCCTCCTGGGTTGGAGAAGAAGCACAGGAATACAACGCACTTCCCCCCAGGAACCCAAGGAGGAGGCTCGTACCCCAGAGGAAACGTCGCCGGTTCACCACCACATGGCTCCACAGGCTCCCTGCACGGGGAGGAACTTGCTCCGCGCCACGTCCTCCAGCGAGGTCGTTGCACCCTTCCGGATTGCCTCGGTCAACCATTGCTCCGAAAGGCGAGGGGCGACCAGCAGCGTACCCGGACGGATGATCCAATGCGTTGGCTGGAATTTCCCTCCCGTGGTCACCTTGGTGATCACCACAGCGTGGGCCCCTTCCTTGGAGAAAGAGAACACCAGTTCATCCAGACTGCTCACCGACAAGGAGACGTCTGTCTTGAGCACGCGGGGCCAGGTGGCCACCTCCTCGACGAGCCCCGAGCGACGGATCCGTAGCAAACGGGCTTGCGTTTTTTTCTTTCCGATGGTTTCTTCGTCCACCACGTAGAGCGCTTGATCAGAGAAGCGGTAGGTGGCAGCCAACACCTTCCCGGGACGAACCTCGCCCACCAGAGGAAGGGTCGACCAGGTTCCCTCGGAGACCGATAGCCGCCAGAGGTGATTCTCCGGGGTTCCCTGGGGAGTCAGCCCCCCCACCCGAAACACCGCATCCTGCGAGGAAGAACCAACCAACACAGCTCCTTGTGTGAGCGAAGAGGCCGGAGAGGAGGAGGGTCCCTGCGCACGTTCCACCACGCGACGGCCCGACGTTTGGAGTCCTTGCGGTCCACTGCGCAGGACGTCTCGAAGAGAGAGGTCGCCACCAAGCGCTACCACCAGCCAGGGCTCCGCAGCCTGGTACTTTCGCAACCACACGGGCTCGCTAGCGGAGATCAAGATTCCGTCTTTTTTCCGGAGAACTTCCCTGGCCGAAGCCGAGATGAACGGGGTGACATCGAAAAGGATCTCCTTGGAGACGGCAAACATTTTGTCGTCGCCAGGGTTCCCCAGGTAGAGGAAAGGATTTTTGGTTCCGATGGGGCAGTGGGGGCAGAAGTCCCACGGGCAAAGCAAGAGGTTTTCGCTCTTGGGGGGCTTCATCAGCAGGTCAGTTTCAAATTGAATACTACCGTCGAAAAAGACATTGGAACGATCTAGATACGGAACTTCCCAGTCTGGATCTGGCCCGACATCTCCCTGTTGAGCGTTGAAGATCGAAGGCTCGGAAGGAGGTACCGTGTGAGACCAGAGGATCCCTCGTGTGGTAAGTGCAAGAGGATTTTCCGGCGTCGGAGGGGTGACCCAAAGTTCCGGATCAAGGACAACATCCCAGGAATAGGAGTGGAATCTGATATCGGAATTAAAGGAAAGGGAACCGTAAGGATGGATAAAATCATCTCCGAACGGCTGTCCCTGAAGATGAATCCTCTTCCAAGGATTTGTAGGTTTGGATTCAAAAAATTCACCTCGGTATGGGCAAATGTTACGTTCATCGCACTCGACCCGGCCCTTCTCCGTTTTGAGGTTGATATCTACATTTTCACACTTACAGAAACGAAATCCGTGTTGGAAATCACTCGCGAATCCGAAAGAGGTGATGAGATCCGTATCGATCCTGGTATTTCCCTTTGCCAACGCGCAAACGTTCCCCTGACAAAGGGTGGGACTGATTGGCTCCTGCATCAAGGAGGCACGCGCGAGCGCAATCTTTTCCGTTTCATCCACATGGTAATGAAGTGCCTTCTTTTGCGCAAACTCAGGGGGATCTTCCTTGGTTATGGGTCGATCATCCTGAAAAACTCGCTCATAATTGACGAGTTCTGCGCCATAATTCGAGTTTCGGGCGGGTTCTTTTTGTTTACTTGTATGGATGAGTGGTGTCGGATCGCATACATCACCCAATCCATCCATGTCGGAATCCAGTTGATCCGGGTTGTAGTCAGGACAGTTATCCTCTCCGTTGTTTGGAATCCCGTCCTCATCAGGATCTTTGGGCGACTCTCCGCTCAAGAGTTCCCCAACCCAACCCCCAAGGTTTGCTTCCCTTTCCATGACCGAGAGAATGAATTTTCTATTGGAATCGAAGGAAAAGTTGGCATGGATTTCGGTATAGTATTTGTTTTCTTCCCCTTCACAAAATCCACCACCAATCAAACCAATCAACAATGAACCGTTTCCTTGCGCGAATTCCAGAGGTCCACCGGAGTCTCCCGGCGTTGTCGTATCTTGCAAAAAGCGCTGAGAAGATGGAATTTCCAATTTTATGATGTTTGCAGCGATCAGGAAATTGTTGGCTCCTTGGCGCCTTGTTCCAAGGGAACCTGGAACACTATCGCTCGAACACTCCTTCGATACAGGGGGCCCAAAGCCCGTAAACTTCAGCGGTTGAACGGATCCAAGGAGAGTTGACAAATCCAGATAGGGGCGCTTTGGGATGGCAATCGACGAGGGTATCCTCCGATTAATTTTCAGGATTGCCACATCGGAGTAACTCTCGACGGACGTGACCAGTTTGTCGCCATTAACATCCGCGTCAGGGTTCACAAAAACGTCGACGACGGATGCAATTCGCTCGGAAGAAGGGGTAATTTTTTCGGAAACAAACCAGATGTTCTTGGGCAATTCGTCAGGAATGCTCGGGTCCAAAACAGGATCAAGCGCACAATGCGCCGCAGTGAGGATGTGGTTGGGAGTAATCAGGGTACCAGAACAATCTGTACCGTTTGCCGCTTGAAAGATGACAACTCGATCCGTTTCCGGAGAAGAAGGGAGTACGGAGCCGTTCTGAACGGCGGATGTTTGCCTACCGACCACGCCATCAACATTTGTCTTACCCCCCCCCCTACATCGATTCCCTCCATCCGACAAGCAACGAGAACCATCGCAAGCGAAACCAAACGAGGAAATGTATTCAGAGGGTGTCTGGCAGCGTTTCCCGGCATTTATGCAGCTATCTGGGTTGTGG
>CAZSDX010000024.1:0-24569 GCA_964605685.1 uncultured Polyangiaceae bacterium | reverse complement strand
ACCCGCAGCTCTCCCACCACCCCGAGACCCCCGTCACCGTCACCGACTCGGTGATTGAGAATTGAACCTCAATAATTGAACTGCGCCTGGAGGCGCAATACCCGGCCCTCCTCCGTCTTCGCCGGGTTCGACAGCGACTGGCGCTGCCCCGCTCCGTAGCTCACCGTCAGCTCCAGCGCCTTGTGGAATTGCCACTCCACACCGCCTTCCACCTCCTTCGTGTCGCCGCTCGGGGCGTTCTCCTCCGCCTTGCGGCCGCCCCGGTAGTGCTGGATCCGCGCGAACCCGATGACCGGTCCGTGGCGATACATCAGCTGCAGGTATCCTCCGTGAAGGAAGCGCTCGCGCACCGTGGGGTTGGAGGATGGATCCTTGGCGTTGCCGATCAACTCGGGGCCCCGCCCCACGTTGTACTCTGCCTGGATCCCGAAGGGCTGTGGGTACAGCACCAAGGTGGCGTGAGCCCGGGCATCCCGGAGATCGAGGCGCTCGGCGCGGACCCCCTGGGCCAGTCGCGGGCGGAACTTCCCGGTGTACCCGCCGCCCGCCAGCTCGATGATCTGCGAGCCGACGTGGAACGGATAGGCGACGCGGGCGACGAGGTGGCGGTTGCGGTTCACCTCGCGCTCGTTGACGCTCTGGCCGTTGTAGACACCGAGGGCGAGCATTCCGTAGTCCCCGGAGCCCTTGAGGTTGCCGTCGACGAGGTACTTGAACAGGGCGCGAACGTGCCTGGGGGCGTAGTAGAAGAAGACGCCGAGGTCGCGCTCCCCAGGGGCAGCCGTGTTGATGGCCTCGGAGCGGTCCATGGCGAGGCGGTTGCTGCTCGACTGCATGTTCTCCCAGCCGTAGGGGACCTTGGACTGGCCGATGCGAAAGCGGAACTCTCGGGCCCTGTCCACGGCGGCGTCGGCGTAGAAGTCACGGATGGCGGCGATGTGCTGGGTGTTCCCCGAGGAGGCGCCGGCGAAGTCGGGCTGGAGGTAGACGAAGAGGCGCTCGTGGACGTCGCCGGAGACGATGATCCGCGCTCGCCGGATGAGGAACCCTCCGGAGCCGCCCACGGAGCGATCCTGGGGCATCGTGTAGCGGTCGTTGGTCTCGACCGCCGAGGAGAGCTCGCGACCAAGGGTGTTGTAGCGGACCTGGGTGTACCCCCGGATACTCAGCCGTTCGTACCACGGGTGCCTCGCACCCGGAGGGACGAGGGAAGGCGCATCGGAGCCTGGCCGCGTGGCAGAGGAGACCGCGTAGGTCTTGTTTGCCTGGGCCTGGGCCCCTGAGCCCAGGAGAAATGTCGCCCCGAACGCCGCGATGAGGATCGTGCGCATGAGAAAAAGCCCTTCCCTGGGTGCGGCGTTCCTCCTGCCGGGCAGGGCCGCGCCCGCGGGCTCAGTCGCAAGAAAGACGCCCCCCTGTCAACGGAACGACGTTCGAGATCAGAAATGTCACGCAGGCGGGGTTTCCGTCACACGGATGACACGTTCTGGGGCGGGCGACTTCACGCTTCTTCAACGACGAAGATTCGTGTAATTTCGGACATTTGCCGTGATGTACGGGGCGAGAGCGGCGTGATGGCGGCCCCATCCTGGGCATCGGTGCTAGCAACCACGCACCGAGACCTCCATGACGACACGCAAATTCTCCCGGTGGATCCTGCCGCTCCTGACGTTGACGACGCTGGCGGCGCTGGTCGCAGGCTGCAAGCGCCCCCCGAAGGAAGGCGCGGCCACGCAGGAGGTGCAGGCGGAGCAGCCGCCGGTGGGGGCGACGTTCGAGCGGGTCCAGGGGAAGATGCTGGAGCAGTCCATTGAGCTGAGCGGGACGCTGGCGGCGGCGGAGAGCAGCGAGGTGGCGTCGCTGGTGGCGGGGGCGGTGAGGGAGGTGCACGTGGACGTGGGGAGCCGGGTGAAGCGGGGGGATCCGCTGATCGAGCTGGATCGGCGGGAGTCGTCGCTGAGGGCGGCGCAGGCCTCGGCGCAGCAGCGGCAGGCGCTGGAGCGGCTGGGGAGCGGGCTCACGCAGGGGAAGTTCGATCCGGAGCAGGTGCCGGAGGTGAGGGCGGCGAAGGAGGCGAACGACCTGGCGCAGGCGGACGCGGAGCGGACCAGGGCGCTGTTCGAAAGCGGCGCGGTGAGCCAGGCGGCGTGGGACCAGGCCCGGACGAGGGCGGAGCAGGCGAAGGCGCAGCTCGCGAGCGCGCTGGCGGGGGCGAAGCAGGCGCAGGCGGCGCTCCAGGGGGCGGCGGCGGCGACGGGGCTGGCGGGGAAATCCCTCGCGGATACGGTGATCCGCGCGCCGTTCGACGGGTCGGTGGCGGAGCGGAGGATCTCCCTGGGGGAGTACGCGACGCCGGGGCGCGTGGTGGCGGTGGTGGTGAGCGACAACCCGCTGCGGCTGAAGATCGACGTGCCGGAGGCGGACGTGGGGAAGGTTCAGGTCGGGGCGCGGGTGGAGGCGATGGTGGTCGCCTACCCCGGGCGCTCCTTCGAGGGGACGATCAAGCGGATCGGCGCCAGCGTGCGCCAGCAGTCGAGGTCGCTGCCGGTGGAGGCGGAGCTGGCCAACGACGAGGGGGCCCTGCGGCCGGGGATGTTCGCCCGGGTGCGGCTGGTGGTGCCGGGGGCGACCAGCAAGGCGCTGCTGGTGCCGCAGCAGGCGGTGGGGAGCACCGGCGCCAGCGCCCGGGTGTTCGTGAGGATGGGCGACCGGGTGGCGGAGCGACTGGTGGTCACCGGGCGCCGGACCGGTGGCCTGATCGAGGTGATCGGCGAGGTGAAGGAGGGGGAAGAGGTCGCGGTGAGCGAGCTGGAGAAGCTGTCGGACGGCGCCCGGGTGGCGACCCGCTGAAGGGAGAACGACGATGCAGTGGCTCGCGGCAATCTGCGTGAGGCGCCCGGTCTTCGCCTCGGTGATCGTGCTGATCCTGTCGGTGGTCGGGCTGTTCTCTTACTTCCAGCTCGGCCTCGACCGGTTCCCCAAGGTCGACTTCCCCGTGGTGACGGTGACGACGATCCAGCCGGGGGCCGCCCCCGACGAGATCGAGAGCGAGATCACCGACAAGATCGAGTCGGCGGTCAACACCATCAGCGGCATCGACGAGCTGCGCTCGGCCTCCGTCGAGGGCGTCTCCCAGGTGTACGTCACCTTCCTGCTGGAGAAGGACATCAACGTCGCTGCCCAGGAGGTCCGCGACCGGGTCAACAGCGTCCTCGCCTCGCTGCCACAGGGCATCGACCCGCCCTCCGTCACCAAGATGGACCCGGACGCCTCCCCCGTTCTGACCCTCACGCTCTCCGGCCCCGGCGACGTCCTCGCCCTCACCGAGTTCGGCGACAAGACCGTGCGCCGCGCCCTGGAGTCCAAGCCCGGCGTCGGCGAGGTCACCCTCATCGGCGGGCGCTCCCGCCAGATCAACCTCTGGGTATCCCCGGACAAGCTCGCCAAGTACAGCCTCACCGCCGCCGATCTCTCCCGATCCCTGGCGTCGCAGAACGTGGAGATCCCCGCCGGGCGCCTGGAGCAAGGCGGGCGCCAGGTGACGCTCCGGCTGCGGGGGCGCGTCCGCACCCTCGAGGAGCTGCGGGACGTCACCGTGGCGCTGCGGGACGGCTACGCGGTCCGGCTCCGGGATATCGCCGAGGTCGAGGACGGCAAGGCCGAGCCCGAGTCCGCCGGCTTCCAGGGGCAGCGCTCCGCGGTGCTGCTGAGCATCCGCAAGCAGAGCGGCACCAACACCGTCGAGGTCGTCGACAGCGTGAAATCCGCCCTGGAGGACATGAAGCCCCAGCTCCCGGCGGGCTACAAGATCGAGGTCGCCCGCGATCAATCCGAGTTCATCAAGAACTCGGTCCACGCGGTCCAGGAGCACCTGTGGCTCGGCAGCCTCCTGGCCGCCATCATCGTCTACCTGTTCCTGGCCAACTGGCGCTCCACGGTCATCTCCGCCATCGCCATCCCCACCAGCATCGTCAGCACCTTCGGCGTGATGCGGGCCGCCGGCTTCACCCTCAACTCCATCACGCTCCTGGCGCTGACCCTCGCCGTCGGCATCGTCATCGACGACGCCATCGTCGTTCTGGAGAACATCTACCGCCGCATGGAGGAGAAGGGCGAGAGCCGCTTCGTCGCCGCCATCGAGGGCACCCGCGAGATCGGCCTCGCGGTCCTGGCCACCACCCTCTCGCTGGTCGCCGTCTTCCTCCCCGTGGCCTTCATGAGCGGCATCGTCGGCCGCTTCATGAACTCCTTCGGCCTCACCATGGCCTTCTCCATCCTGGTGTCGCTGCTGGTGAGCTTCACCCTCACCCCGATGCTCTCCGCCCGCTGGCTCAAGGACCCGGACAAGGACGCCGGCCACCAGGTCTCCCGCTTCTACAAGCTCATCGAGGCCGGCTACATGAAGGTGCTCCGCTGGTCCATGCTCCACCGCTGGGTCATCGTCGCCGCCTGCTTCGGCTCCTGCGCCTCGGTGCCGGTGCTCGGGGCCAAGGCCCCCAAGAACTTCCTCCCCACGGAGGACGAGTCCCAGTTCGCCGTCACCATCCGCGCCCCCGAGGGCACCAGCCTCGACGGCACCCGGCTGATCGCCACCCGCATGGCCTCGGAGATCCAGAAGCTGCCCGGGGTAAGCTACACCCTGGTCACTATCGGCGACGATCCGCAGAAGACCCCGAACCTGGCCAGCGTCTACGTGAAGCTGGCGCCCGCGGACCAGCGCAAGCTCTCCCAGCAAGATCTGATCGACAAGGCGCGGCGGGACGTGACCCCCCTGTTCAAGCAGTACAACCTCCGGATCAGCGTGGGTATCGTGCCGGCGTTCTCCGGGGGGGGCGGCTCCTCGGCGGCCATCCAGTACATCGTCCGCGGGCCCAGCCTGGACAAGCTCACCGAGTACTCGTCGGCGCTGCTGGCCCGCCTCAAGGCCCAGCCAGGGGTCGTCGACGCGGACACCTCGCTGATCCTGGGGAAGCCCGAGGTACGGGCGGTGATCGACCGGAAGAAGGCCGCGGATCTCGGGGTCGCCGTGGCCGACGTGGCCAGCACCTTGCGGCTGCTGGTGGGCGGCCTGGAGGTCTCCACCTTCAGCGAGGGCGGCGAGCAGTACGAGATCTACGCCCGGGCCCAGGGCGAGTTCCGGCGCACCACCGAGGATCTGCGCCGCATCGCGGTGCCCTCCCAGAAGCTCGGCACCGTCACCCTCGACAACCTGGTCTCCTTCGTCGACGGCACTGGCCCTTCCCGTATCGACCGCTACAACCGGCAGAAGCAGGTCACCCTCACCGCCAACCTGATCCAGGGCTACTCCCAGGGGGACGTGCTCGCCGCCCTCGACAAGGGTGTGAAGGAGCTGAACCTGCCCCCGGGCTACTCCGCGGGCGCCACCGGCCAGTCCAAGGAGCTGGGCCGCGCGGGCCGCAATTTCGCCCTCGCCTTCGGCCTCTCCTTCATCTTCATGTACCTGGTCCTCGCCGCCCAGTTCGAGTCCTGGCTCCACCCCATCACCATCCTGCTCAGCCTGCCCCTCACCGTCCCCTTCGCCCTGATGTCGGTGATCCTCTTCGGCCAGAGCCTCAACATCTTCTCGATGCTCGGGATCCTGGTCCTCTTCGGCGTGGTCAAGAAGAACTCCATCCTCCAGATCGACCACACCATCAAGCTCCGGGAGGACGGCATGCCCCGCGAGGAGGCCATCCTGGAGGCCAACCGCGACCGGCTCCGCCCCATCCTGATGACCACCGCCGCCTTCGTCGCCGGCATGATCCCCCTGGTGATGTCCAGCGGCGCCGGCTCCGGGACCAACCGCGCCACCGGCTTCGTCATCATCGGCGGCCAGACCCTCGCCCTGCTCCTCACCCTGCTGGCCACCCCGGTCGCCTACTCCCTCTTCGACGACCTCTCCGCCTTGCTCGGGCGCCTCACTGGCCGCGGGACCCCCCCCACCCCACCCCCCCAGGACATCCACGTCAGCGCCCAGTGATCCTCGCGCCGTCCCTGACCGGTGTTGACTGGCCGTGCGCGCCGCGTGGAGTGCCTTGAGCGACGGCAGGGATCACAGCACCCCGCCCCGGGTCCACTCGTAGTCGGAGACCTCGTAGACGATGCTGGGTCTGGGGCCGTCGGGGCTGCGGAGCACCGTCACGCCCTGCCCCGCCTGGACGGTCGCCCAGAGCTCCTTCGAGCTGACCTGCATCGACCCCCGGTGCAGCGTGCCTCCGGGCATCGTGAACTCGTAGTCGACGTGGTACGAGGTGTTCTTCCCCGTGCGCTCGTAGACCTCGACGACGCGCCCGGGAACCGCCGTCCCCCAGCGGACGAGATTGCGGTTGCGCCAGGGGACGTACCAGAGCAGGTGCAGGAAGACCCCCGTGATGGCGTTCCAGAAGGCGGCGAAGAAAGCGACCGGCAGGATGGTCCTCCAGGGGCTCTCCCCGGGCAGGAGCAGCTCGTCGTGGCGCCACCAGCCCACGCCGATGTGGCGCACGGTGACGGGGGTCCCTGGCGCCAATCGCTCCTTGGCGGAGGGCTCGGAGCGGCTCCCCAGGGAGAAGGAGCGCGTCCCCTTGATGGTGTGCCCCTGGGGAGGGTAGGCGTAGGTGACCTGGTACGAGTAGCCGTTCTTGACCCGGGAGGTCCTCTCCTCGGTGATCCTGGCGGTTGCATCCTCGCCGATGAGGGGGTTGGCAACGACGACGACGAGGGCGCAGAGCACCCCGAGCCCGGCCAGCACGTGCGGCAGGATGAAGATCCGGGGGAACCAGCGGAGCGCGCCGGCGGCCTGGGGTCGCCGCTGGATGGGCCTCGGCAGCACCGAGGGGAGATCGGGGGCGCGGTAGACGGACATGGAGCGAGCCTAGCGCGTGGAGGCCCTCCGGGGCTTCCGGATCTTCCGGGGGGGCCTGGCGTCGAGCTCGCTCCGGGCCTGCTCGACGATGGCGACCACCGCGGGGTGGCGGATCTTCCGCTCCAGCGAGATGGCGTAGTACCTCTCCCGAACTCCATCGAGGGTGCCCAGGCGCCGGGCGTTCTGTGCCTCCTCGACCTCGGTGCTCATGGCCGCACGCACCGGGAAGACCCCGTGCCCGTGCTCCCCGAAGGCCCTCAGCACGCCGTTGTCCTCGAACTCCCCCACGACGTGCACCGAGAGCCCCTCGGCGGCGAACCAGTCGTCGATGGACTTGCGCAGCGTCGTCCCCACCGAGGGCAGCAGGAAGGGCGCGTTCATCAGCGACCCGGGGAAGCCCTTGGCGTAGGAGGAGCAGAGCTGGTGGGAGGCGTAGAGCAGCACGTCGGTCTCCCCCAGCATGTGCACGTGCACTCGGAAGGTCGATCCCTGCGGGGGCGGCGCGTCCGACAGGATCAGGTGGAGGCGCCCTGCGGCCAGCTCCTCCAGCAGCGCGCCCAGGGCCGCCTGCCGCACCTGGAGCCGGAGCCCGAGGTCTGCCGCCGGCTCCAGGAGCCGGTAGGTGATTGTCTTCGGCAGCGCCGACACCGCCCCGACCCGGAGCACGCCGCCGCTCACCGCGCGCCCCTGCGCCACGTCCAGGATCTCCGCGCCCAGCCGGAAGATCTCGCTGGCGTGGTGGTACACGTCCACCCCGAGCGGGGTCAAAAATAGCCGCTTCCCTCGCCGCTCGAACAGCTCGGCCCCCAGCGCCTGCTCCAGCGTCTTGAGCTGCGCGCTCAGCGTCGAGTGGGTGAGCCTCAGCCGCTTCCCCGCCCGGGAGACCCCCCCCTCCGTGGCGATGACCCAGAAGTAGTACAGGTGGTGGTAGTTCAGCCAGTCCCCCGGCGATGGGGCGCTCAGCCCCGGAGGAGGGAGGTTCCGCGAGGGCATCGTGACCAGGGTTTATCTCTTGTCGTTTCGCTCGACAAGAGAGGTTCCATTTTCGACATGGCGATCTGCCGTTGTCGTTCGAAGAATACCGCACCGCTTTGACGCGCGCAGCAAACTCTGGCTCATGCTCTCGTCCGCGTGACGCGCCAGCGGTCAGCGAGCAAGCGAGCCAACAGGCCCCGCTCGAAGCGGTGCGTGAGGATCATCGCGCACGGCTCGATGTCGTGAGGAATGCGCGCCGCGCGCGGAGCCCGTCGATGCGGAGACGGAGCGCGCGGACCCTCCTCTCCGCGCGACGAAGCGCGGCGCGCGCCGCCTCGACGTCAACGAAAGGTACGGCACCAGCTTCGGCGCGGATCGTCACGGCATCAAGCGCGGCACGCGCCGCTGCCTCGCTGCGCTCCGCGGACGGGAGCGCTGCCTCGAGCCCTTCGATCGCGCCGTCCATCTCCGCGACGCGTACTGCGAGTTGCTGAATCACCGCATCCGCCTCGGATGCGCGAGCCTCGGCGCTCGCGATCTCGGCGCTCCGCCGGCTCCGCTCACGGAACACACCGGAGAGTGGGAAGGTGATCGCCGCGCCCACCGCGTAGTAACCGGCATCGATCCCCGGCGGAGGATTGGCGTATCCGAGGCTTCCGCCCACCGTCAGCCGTGGGATCCAGTCCATGTCGCGCAGGGAGGATAGCTCGCTGGCCTGACGGCGCCACGCTCGCGCGATCCGGACCTCAGGCACCTCGGTCATGGCCACAGGGACGTCGATGCGAAGCTCGGCGGTCAGCGCGCGGTCGTCGCCGAGCAGCGCGTAAAGCGCCGTCCGCGCGCTGTTCTCGTCGGAGCGCGCGGTCGCGAGCTCAGCCTCGATGTCGGCGAGGCTCGCCTCGGCTTGGAGGAGCTGCTCCCCCGCGATCATGCCGGCCTCCACGCGGGCTCGGAGAGCGCCGATCTGCTGGCGGCGCGCTCCGAGCTCAGCATCGAGGACCGCCCTCATCTCCGCCGCGGAGAGAACCCGCTCGAACAAGTCAATGACCGCAAGCGCGATCTCTCGACGTGCGGTTGCTGCTTCGGCGTTGGTCGCCTCGATGCCGGCCTCGGTGGCGCGCACCGCGAACGGGGTCCGGAGAAGGTCCACGAGGTTCCAGCTCGCGTCCACGCCTGCGGCGTAGTGGCGGAAGAACGGCGAGCCGAGCATGCCGCGCATGCCCAGGTTCGAGCCGGAGCCGGGGAACCCGTCGGTATACGCAGCGCCAAGCAGCACGTCCGGCGCATAGCCCACCAGCGCCTCGTCACGCCGCGCCTCCGCGACCCGGCGGCGAGCCTGCGCCACCGCGATACGAGGGTCGCGACGTGACGCGAGGGAGATCGCCTCCTCAAGTCGAAGCGGGCCCGCGACGGCGCCGGTCGTCGCTCGGGCTGCGTCGCACGGCCCGCGATCGGCCAGCGTGCCGCTGGTGACATCGCTGAGCAGCGCAGAGGTAGGGTCCTGCGCGCGCGCTGACACGCAGCCGCCGCAGGCGAGCAGCGCGAAACCCCATCGCAGATGGCTCTTCCAGGTCATCGTGTCACCTCGATGGCCACGCCGTCGCGGAGCAGCCCTCGACCACCGACCAGGACGATATCGCCCACCGATACCCCTTCGCGAATCTCGATCTGGAGCCCACTGTCGTAGCCTGGGAGCACGACGCGGCGCCGCGCGGTCTGGCCGTCGGCCACGTAGAGGACCGAGTCGGCGCCTTCGCGAAGCAGCGCTTCGGAGGGGACGAGGACGGCCTCGCGTCCCTCGCCGACGAGGCGGACCTCGGCGCGCGCGCCGCCGACGAGCGTACCGTCCGGGTTCGGCACGTCGATCTCGACAGGCAGCATGCGCGTGCGGACGTCGAGCGCGGGCGAGAGACGGCTGATGGTCGCGTCGAGGCGTCGTCCGCCGAGGCTGGGAAGCGTCACGGCTACCGGCCCCCCAGCGCGCACGAACCCGGCCTGTGCCTCGGGTACCTCGATCCGGATACGGAGGAGGTCGACGCGCGCCACCTCCAGCACCACGTCCCCCGGGCTTACACTGGTGCCGCGATCGCGTCGACGCGCTACGACCACGCCGTCGAACGGCGCGACGAGCCGGGTGTCGTTCACCAGGTCCCGCAAGCGGCGCGCCTCGGCGCTGGCTGCGCTCGACCGGGCCTGCGCTGCTGAGGCAGCCCGACGAGCAGCGAGAACCTCCTGAGCGGAGATCGCCGCGCGATTGCGGTCTGCCACGGTCTCTGCGCGCCCCGCGGTGTCGTCGCGCAGCGCCGCGTCGCTTCGCGCGGCCTCGCTCGTCGCGACGGCGGCCTCAGCCTGCGCCGCGAGCCCCGGAACCTGGAGCGTCGCGAGGACTTGCCCGGCGTGCACGCGGTCGCCCACGTCCACGCGGACATCGCGGAGTACGCCGGCGAATCGAACCGCGAGCGTCGCGCGCTCGTAGGGATCCAGTCTGCCCACCAGGACCGACGCCGCATCCATGCGTCCACGGGTCGCCGCGACGCCACGCACCCGGAGCGACGCCGCTGTAGCGGTCCGAGCCTGCCCCTCGGAAGGTCGAGGCCGTTCGGGGCAACCGCTCGCGGCGAGGGCAAGCACGACGAGGAACGTAGAGCGCTTCACGATCCGGTCTCCATGGTCTGCCTTTCACGCGCGCCGCGGTGTAGCCACGCATAGAACGCGGGCACCACGACGAGCGTCAACACCGTAGACGCCGCGAGGCCACCGATCACCGCGCGCGCGAGCGGCACGTTTGCCTCGCTGCCGCGCTCGAGTCCGAGGGCCATCGGCAAGAGCCCCAGCAACGCGGCGAGAGTTGTCATGAGGATGGGCCGTAGACGTACCACCGCTGCGCGCGAGGCGGCCTCCGCAGAGGACATCCCGGTCGCGAGGAGCCGCCGCGCGAAGTCGACGATGAGCACGGAGTTCGAGACCGCGATGCCTACCATGAAGAGCAGTCCGACGAGTGACTGCACGTTGAGGGTGGAGCCCGTCACGCGGAGCAACCCGAGCGCCCCGCCACCGCCGAGCGGAACCGCGACGAGCACCAAGAGCGGATCGAGGAAGGAGCGGAATTGCGCGACAAGCAACAGGTAGACGAGCACCACCGCGAGCGCGAGGCCGCCCCCGAGCGCCGTCATCGAGCGGCGCATCTGCGCGACCTCGCCGCGTACCTCGATCTTCGCGCCGACCGGAAGCTCGACACGCGCCACCGCGCTCTCGATGTCACGCGCGACGGAGCCAACGTCGCGACCATCGACATTCACGAGCACTTGTTGGACGCGTCGGATGGCCTCGTGACGCACCTCGCCGACCGACTGCGTGCGAGTCAGGCTCGCGACCTGCCGGAGCGGCACAGCACCACCTCCTCCCCGCGGTGTGATCGGCACGTCGAGAATGGTCTCGAAGTCTTCGATCTCGCTCTCGCGATACTGGACGCCGACGAAGTAGTGGTTTCCGTTCCGGTGGTCGATCCAAAACGCCGGGTCGAAGTTCACGCTCGATGTCAGCGCCGAGGCTGCGTTGCGCACGACGTCCTGCTCGGTCAAGCCGACCTCTGCGGCGCGCAGGCGATCGACTTCGAGGCGCACCGTCGGGTAGTCGAAGCGCTCCTGTAGCCGCACGTCGGCAGTGTTCGGCACGGTGGTCGCGGCGTCGATGATCTTCGGGACGAGCCGCTGCGCGTCGGCCTGGCTCGCCCCCTCGAGCACGACGGAGATCGGCGAAACAGCGCCGTCCGAGAGCGCCGCGGTCAAGAGGCCACCCGTGTCGAACGCGGTCTCGACGTCGGGGAGCTCTCGCGCGAGCGCGGCGCGGAGCTGCCTCGCATAGTCGTCCACACTCTCGTGGCGCCGACCGCCGAGCTCGATGAGGAGGAACGCGTCGCTCGTCCCCGCGTTCGGCGTGTACGCGGCGGGCCAGTCGTAGAGGATGCCCACGTTCGAGATCACCTTGGTGACCTCGTCTTCGGGGATGACCTGCCGCACCACGCGCTCGGCGGTGGCGGTGATCCGCTCGGTGAGCTCGAGACGCGTGCCGGTCGGCGCGCGGAGCTGCACCATGATCTGCCCTGCGTCCGAGCGCGGGAACAGCTCCGAGCCCAAGGTCGGCACGAGCGCGACGGCGCCGCCGACCGCGCAGAGACCGACGAGCACGGCGAACGCAGGCTTGCGCAGGAAATACCCGAGCACGAAGACATAGGCGCGCGAGAGCGGGCCCTCAGGCTTCCCGCTCTCGGCTCCGCCATGCGCCACGCGTCCGACGCCGTCCCGGAGGAAGCGCTTCGCGTAGATGGGCACCACGGTCAGCGCGATCACGTAAGACGCGAGCATCGCGAACGTGACCGCGAGCGCGAGCGGGCCGAAGAGGAACTTGCCGAGCCCTTCGAGGAAGAAGACCGGCACGAAGACGATGCAGGTCGCGGCCGTCGCCACGAAGATGGGCGCGCCCACTTCGCGCGTACCTTCGACGATGGCCTCGTCGAGCGACCTCCCCTCGTGCCGGTGCCGCACGATATTCTCGAGTACGACGATGGCGTCGTCGACGAGTCGACCGACCGCGAGGGCCAGCCCCCCGAGCGTCATCGCGTTCACCGAGTGCCCCGCGAAGTAGAGCCCGAGCAGCGCGACAAGCACCGACAGCGGGATGGTCAGGATGACGACGAAGGAGGCGCGGAAGCTCCGCAGGAAGAGCACGACCATGAGCGCCGCGAGCAAGGCTCCGAGCGCGGCCTCGATCGCGAGCGCCGTGATTGCGTGGCGAACGAACGTCGACTGATCGAACACGATGTCGAGCGAGATGCCCTCGGGAAGCGAGGTCCGGAGCCCGGCGAGCGCGGAGCGCAGCTCGCGCACGACCCCGAGCGTGTTGGCGCCCGGCTGCCGGTAGATCGGGATATACACCTGCCGGCGGCCGTCGATGCGCACGACGTTCGTCTGGATCTGCGCCGTGTCCTCGACGACGCCGACGTCGGCGATGGTCACCGGCTGGGTTGCGCCGAGCGTGAGCGGGAACTGGTTCATCTCCTCGACGTGCTCGGGGATGCCGTTTGTCTCGAGCTGCCAGTCGAGGTTGCCAATGCGGACGTTGCCGACGGGCGTGAGCGTATTCTGCTGGCGCAACGCCGCCGCGACGTCGAGGGGCGAGAGGTCGTAGTGGTGGAGCCGCTCGGGATCGACGCGCGCGAGGATGCGGCGGATCTTGCCGCCATAGACGGCGGGCGCGATGACGCCCGGGATGCCCTGCAAGAGGTTGCGCAGCCGGAAGTAAGCGATGTCATAGAGCTCCTTCTCGCTCGCCTTCGGCGATGACACCGCGAGGAGTGCCACCGGCAGCGGGGCGGTCGGATCGAATGGCATGACCATCGGCGGCGAGGTGCCGGGCGGTAGGTAGTACATGTCGCTCGCCGCGAGCGCGCTCACCTGGCTCATCGCGGTATTCGGGTCGATGTCCTCTCGGAAATAGTCGCGGACGATCGACACGCCGGTGAGCGAGCGAGAAACCTGGCGCGAGATGCCGTTGGCTTGTCCTGTCCACCGCTCCAGGCGCGAGGTGATGTCTGCTTCGACGACCGGCGCGGGCATGCCGGGATAGAGCGTCAGAACCTGCACGGCTGGCGTTCGAAACTGCGGCAACAAGTCCGTTGCCATGCGTGGCAGAGCAAACACGCCGATGGCGACGAGCATCAGGGCGGCGACGACGACGGTGTAAGGTTGTCTCAGCGCGGCGAGGGTCAGCTTCATTCGGTGGACTCATCGAGCAGACGTAGCATCTCGGCGTCCGGGAGATTGCCAGCGAGGACGCGAGAGCCTCCGCGTGGATCGGGGATCCCGCAGACGTTGACACCGGAGACATTGGTACAGCCGCGGCGCACCACGGCGTCCTGGGGCATGGAGAAGAACGAGAGCCAGTGGCCAGCGCGCTGGAGCCACACGAGCGCCGACCACCCGCCGCCGATGCGGCATCGCTTTCCACCCACAACGTCGGTGCCCTCGATCGGGACGAGGCGCGGTGGTCGGTTCAACGACTTCGCGAAGTACGCCTCGATCCGCTCAAGGTCACCGGACACCTCGGCAGCGCCGGCGTTGCGCTCGTAGTGGAGATGGTCGAGCGCAATCTCCTGCGCCAGCGCCTCGCCCATCGGACCTCGGTCGACACCGTCCTGGCGTCGCGAGACGACGAAGACGACGGTCGTCGCGGCCACCGCAAGCGACGCCGCGAGGAGCCAACGCTTCGACGTCCGTGAAAAGCGCCTCCGTCGTGGAGGCGTATCCAGGAGCGCGAGCGCCGACGCAGGCGGCTCGGCGGTCCGCGGCAGGGAGCGCACCGCCCCCTGGACGGCAAGGACGGCGCTTCGTCGCTGCGCGCAGCGTGAACAGGCGCCTAGGTGCCGCTGCTGCGAGCGCGTGAGCGCCTCGCCGAGGTCTTCATCGCGGAGATGATCTTGTCGGCTCATTCGCGTTCCCCTCCTGCCGCTTGCCGAGACAGGTCAGCCAAAAGAAGCTGAGCGAGGCGGGCGCGGGCGCGAGCGACCCGCGAACGTACCGTTCCGACCGGAACGTCGAGGATGTTCGCCACTTCCTCGTACGAAAACTGCCAGAGGTCCGCGAGGAGCACCGCGGACCGGGCAAGGTCGGGCAGCTTCGAGAGCGCACGCTCGAGGTCGACACGATCGATGACCACCGGGAGTGGGTCGGACGGAAGCGTCACGTCCTCAAGCTCTTCGAGCCCGCCTTCGAGCACCATCAAGCGGGCGCGGGCGGCGCCAGCGCGGAAGAGATCCACGCGAGCGTTTCGTGCCGTCCGGAAGAGCCACGCACGTAGCCGAGACGGGTCCTCTATGCTGGCCGCGTGCTCCAAAGCGCGGAGCACCACCTCGTGCACCAGTTCATCGGCCTCTTGGCTTGTCCCCACGAGCCAGCGGGCGAAGCTCGCCAGCTCGGGCAGCAGCGGGCGTAGCGCCCGGGTCAGGAGGTCACGATCCATCACTCCTGGCTGTCGGATGAGAGGGTCGAAAAGTTCCACCGAGGCTTGGCAGGTGTCCCGACAACCCCCTGCAGCTCCCCTCCACAGATCTCTTGTTGTTTTTATCGACAAGAGAGGTTCAATTTTCGACATAGAACACAAGCACCCGGGGGCTTATGCCAGAGCGTCCAAGGAGGTCTCATGCAAGCGAAATTCCGCACCGTCGGTCGCCGCGATCTTGACGCGATGCCCCAGCTCTCGGGGCTCTCGCCGGAGCGACGCCTCGGCATGAAAGCGGTCGCCACGGTGCTGCCGTTCCGTGCGAGCGGCTACGTGATCGACGAGCTGATCGACTGGTCCAACATCCCGGACGATCCCATCTACCAGCTCACCTTCCCCCAGGAGGGCATGCTCGACCCCGCCGATCTAGACGCGGTAAAGGGCCTGCTCCGACGCGGCGCGCCAGAGGAGGAGGTGGAGCGGCTGGTGCGTCAGATCCGTACCTGGCTCAACCCGCACCCGGCGGGGCAGTCGACGCTGAACGTCCCGGAGGACGAGGGGACGCCGCTGGACGGGATGCAGCACAAGTACCGGGAGACGGTGCTGTTCTTCCCCAAGCAGGGGCAGACCTGCCACGCCTACTGCAGCTACTGCTTCCGGTGGCCCCAGTTCGTGGGCTTCGACGAGCAGTTCGCCAGCGCCGAGGCCGGGACGCTCGTATCCTACCTGGAGAAGCACCCGGAGGTGACCAGCGTGCTCTTCACCGGGGGCGACCCGCTGGTGATGCGGACCACGCTGCTGCGTCGCTACATCGAGCCGCTGCTCTCGGCGGACCTCCCGGGGCTGAACAGCATCCGCATCGGCACCAAATCGGTGGCCTTCTGGCCCTACCGCTTCTTCGCCGACAGCGACGCGGACGACCTGCTCCGCCTCTTCGAGCAGATCGTGCGCAAGGGCTACACCCTGGCGCTGATGGCCCACTACAGCCACCCGCAGGAGCTCTCGACCCCCGCGGCGGAGCGGGCCCTGTCGCTGATCCTCTCCACCGGCGCGGTGGTCCGGTGCCAGGCGCCGCTGATCCGCCACGTCAACGACAGCGCCGAGGTGTGGGCCGACCTCTGGCGGCGCCAGGTCCGCCTCGGGGCCGTGCCTTACTACATGTTCGTGGCCCGCGACACCGGCGCCAAGCGCTACTTCGAGGTGCCGCTGGGCAGGGCCTCGCAGATCTTCCGGGACGCCTTCGCCCAGGTCTCGGGCCTGGCCCGCACCGTGCGCGGCCCGTCGATGAGCGCCACCCCGGGCAAGGTGGTCGTCGACGGCGTGGCCGAGATCCACGGCGAGGAGGTCTTCGTGCTGCGGCTTCTCCAGGCTCGCAACCCGGACTGGGTGGGCATCCCCTTCTTTGCCCGCTACGATCCCGCCGCCACCTGGCTCGACGAGCTGCGTCCTGCCCTCGGCCAGGAGGAATTCTTCTTCGAACCGGAGCTGCGCCAGATGATCGCCACCCACAACCCTCGCCCCTGGCTCCAGGGGCGCCAGTCCCTGATCCAGCTCCGGGCCCGCCCCGGCAAGGAAGTGGCGGCGTGAGCGACCGAGCGCCCTTCCTCGATCCTCGCGTCCGGGGGCTCCAGCCCTCCGCCACCCTCGCCATCCAGGAGGCCAGCGCCGCCCGCGTCGCCCGTGGCGAGCAGATCTTCCGCTTCGGCCTGGGCCAGTCCCCCTTCCCGGTCCCGCTCCCGGTGGTCGAGTCGCTCCGGGCCCACGCCGCCGAGAAGGACTACCTCCCGGTCCGGGGGCTCCTGATGCTCCGGGAGGCGGTGGCCCAGTTCCACCGTAGCCGCCACGGCATCGCCCGCACCCCCGAGGACGTGCTCGTCGGCCCCGGCTCCAAGGAGCTGCTCTTCCTCGCCCAGCTCTGCCTGGATGTCGAGCTGCTGGTCCCGACCCCCGCGTGGGTCTCTTACGCCCCCCAGGCGCAAGTCGCGGGCCGACCGCTGCGGCGCGTACCCACCACCTTCGAGGATCGGTGGCTCCCCCAGGCCCACTCCCTCGACCGGGTGTGCACCGAGGCGGGATCGCGTCCCCGGATGCTGGTGCTCAACTCGCCGTCCAACCCGGTGGGCACGGCGCTCCGCCCGGACGAGAGCGTGGCGCTGGCGGAGGTGTGTCGGCGCCACGGGGTGCTGGTGCTCTCCGACGAGATTTATGGGGAGATGCGCTACGACGGGTCGCACACGTCCTTCGCCCGTTACTACGAGGAAGGGACCATCGTGTCGAGCGGGCTCTCCAAGTGGTGCGGGGCCGGCGGCTGGAGGCTGGGGACGTTCCTGTTCCCGCCGCAGCTCCGATGGTTGATCGAGGCGATGGGGGCGGTCGCCAGCGAGACCTACTCGTCCACCAGCGCGCCGGTCCAGTACGCGGCGGTGCGAGCGTTCCGCGGGGGGCCGGATCTGGAGCGGTACCTGCGCCGCTGCCGCGCCGTCCTCCGCGGCCTGATGGGCTGGGCCACCGGCAGGCTGCGCGCCGCCGGGGCGCGGGTCCACGAGCCGGACGCGGCCTATTACCTCTTCCCCGACCTGTCCCCACTCCGCCGGAGCCTCGCCGCCCGGGGGATCCACGACGACCGGACGCTGGCGGCGCGGCTGCTCGCCGAGACCGGCGTGGCGTTGCTCCCTGGGAGCGAGTTCGGCATGGCTCCGGAGGCGCTGTGCCTGCGGCTGGCGCTGGTGGATTTCGACGGCTCCCGGGCGCTGACGGCGGCGGAAGATCAGCCCGTGGACGAGGCGTTCCTGGAGACCCACATGCTCCAGACTTACCTGGCGATCCAGGCGATGTGCGGCTGGATGACCCAGGAGGCCGCAGCGGGCGCCCGGACCAACGGGGCCTCCGCGTCGCTCGGGGCCTGAAGGGCCGGGATCACCCGGGCCCCAGCAGCGAGGAGACCACGCGGCGCAAGGCCACCGGAGACCTGGCGAGCCAGCTCATCTACCAGGGGCCGCAGATCCGCAAGGACAGCGCAGGGAGAGCCGGGCTACCGCGGGGGTGGCCCTCGCCTCACGGGATGCGAACCTTCCCCTCCGCCGTGACCTCGACGGTGTAGGGGGCCACGCGGCCCGCGAGGTGGGCCCGGACAAGGCCGTTCTCCACGCGCTCGACGCGCCCGGGGTCGGGGCCTTCCGCGGCGTCGCCGAGGTCGACGGGGGCGCGCCAGAGCGGCACGCCCTCGAAGTCGAGGCGCATGGCGAGGTGGTGGCGGCCGGTGAGGCCTTTGCCGGGCCAGAGCAGATGGACGCTCACCTCGGTGTCGAGCGCCAGCCGCAGCGGCCCCGGAAGCGCGCTTTCCTGGGCGATCCGCCTGCCCTCTGCTCCCCAGCGGGCCTTGCCGTCTTCGCCCAGCAATTGTGCTCGCACGGTGCCGTTCGAGGTGGTCGCTACCACCCAGCCGCGGCCCGGCCAGTAGAGCGCGCCGAGGGCGTCCGGGGGGAGCGAAGAGGCCACCTGGAAGTCAGCCAGGATCCCGCCGGAAGACATCCAGCGGCGCGCCCCGAGGAGGCCCGTGGGAGGGTCATGAAAGAACAGGATCAGCTCGCCATCGGGCCCGGGACACAGGGCCACGGCGGAGATGTCGGGGGAGAGATCATCGATCACGCGCTCCTTGATCCAGAGCATCGATCGCTGCGCGTCGAGGGCCACGATCAGCGGCCTCGCCCCGTGGCCTGGGGCGTGGAGCAGCACCGCCCTCGCGTCGCTCAGGAGCGGGATCACCTGGAGCTTCACCTGCTCCTCGGGGATCCCGTCGAAGCGGCGGCGCACCACGTCGAGCACCGACGCCAGCAGCGCCTGGTAGCCCTCGTGGGCCAGCGTCGCCTCCCGGGGCTGCTCGTACAGGGGTAGCCGACGCAGCAGATCGCGGAGCGGATCCGCCGGAGCAGGCCCCCCGGAAGCGGACGACGCGCTTGCCGCAGGCGAGGCGCTCGCGACCGGCTCCGGACTGGAGGTCGAGGTGGCGGGGCGGTTGCAGGCCAGGAGGGTCAGGAAAGAGAGCACCCAGCACGGCAGGAAAGAGCGGTGCATCCTCGCCAGGGTACCACGCCGTCGATCCGACGCGCACGAGCTCGACCTCCCCTATCGGTCCCTGCTCGGGGCTGCTCTCTTCGAGCGATCAAGGAAGCGTACGGCCTCCGCGACGTGCCGGTCGACCATGGCGTGGCCTGCTTTGGGTGCCCCCGCGGAGCGCGACGGCCAGCGGAGCCGCGCGAGCATCCTGGCCAGGCGAACCTGATCGCGGTGGGCCTTGTCGAGCCCGCCCCAGCCGACGAAGAAGGGAGCGCGGTGGGGCTGTTTTTTCGCGATCTTCTCCAGGTAAGGGGCTCCATCTCCGCCCGCGAAGGCCGCGAAACCGTCGGCGGTGATCTCTCTGCCGGGACCGAGGCGTGCCCGCATGGCGAGGGAGGTGGCGAAGTAAGCCCCGTTGGAGAACCCCATGATCCACACGCGCTCGAAGCGTGCACCGTTCTTCTCGATCGCTTCCCGGGCGCGGGCCCACTCCCCGATCACCTCGTCCTCGCTCGCCGCGTGAGCCGCGCCCGCGGGCCAGGTCCACCAGTCTCGCATCCCCTCCGGGCCGTTGCCTCGGCGCCCCCTCGGCATCAGCGCCGTGAAGCCGTGCTGCTCCGCGGCGCGGGCGGCGGCTCGCTGCTGGTTGTGTTGCCAGCCGGAGCCCGGCTGCACGACGCCGTGCAGGAAGATCACCAGCGTCCGGGGCCCCGGGGCCCGTTGCCTCGGCTCTGCCCAGCAGACCTCCCCGTCCAGCGCCGTCAGCTCCGGCGCGCACCAGCGCCCCTCGTCCCCCTCCTTCTGCTCCTCGGCGGAGGCCTCGCCAGGCCCCGCGAGCCACGCCCAGAGGAGCGCCCCGACGAGCAGAAGAGCCCCCCGCCGGTACCTCGCCGCGCCGCACCTTGCCCAGCCCATCAGGGCTTTCTAGCCCCCACCGGGGCTCAGGGGAAGGAGCAGGGACACGCCCCCGGGATCCACCACGGGCCCCCCGCATCCGGGCGACCGAGCCCCTTGCGGCGCACGGAGGGGCGGCCCTACGCAAGGGCGATGGCCGCAAGGATTCTGATCGTCGACGACAACGCCGCCCTGATCGACAACCTGCGCGACATCCTGGAGGGCGCGGCGCTCCCGGGGGTGCGGGTGGCGACGGCGATGGACGGCCGCAGCGCCGTGCGTCTGGCCCAGGAGGTCGGCTTCGACGTGGCCCTGGTGGACGTGAAGCTCCCCGACGGGAGCGGCGTCGACGTGGTGCAGGCCCTGCGGGAGGCCTGCCCCCAGGGCGAGGTCGTGCTCATCACCGGCTTCGCCACCGTGGACAGCGCGGTGGCGGCGCTCCGGGCCGGAGCCTTCGCCTTCCTGCTCAAGTCGTTCCGCCCGGAGGAGCTGCTCTCCACCGTGGAGCAGGCCTTCGCCAAGGTGCAGCTCAAGCGCGAGCGGGAGGAGCTCCAGCGGCGCCAGCGGGCGCTCATCGAGACCGCCGGCGTCCTGATCGTCGCCGTCGACCGGGACGACCGGCTGGTGCTCTACAACCCGAAGGTGGCGGGGATGACCGCCGAGGGGATCCCGGCGGCGGAGGGGCGCCCGGTGCTGGAGAGCTGGGTCAGCGAGGACAGCAGGGAGCGGGTGGCCAGCGCGCTGCGCAAGGCCCGCGACGGGCAGCCCGACGTCGAGGTCGAGGCCGGCTTCGTCGACGGAGGCGACCGGAACCCTCCTCGCCGGATCCACTGGTACCTCTCCGCGGTCCGTGGCAGCGACGACCAGCCGGGCCTGGTCTACGGCATCGGCGTCGATGTCACCGAGCGCCGCGCCCTGGAGAAACGCGCCGCCGAGGCCGAGGCCCTCTCCGCCATGGGCGCCCTGGCGCTGGGCCTGGCCCACGAGATCCGCAACCCGCTCAACGCCGCGGTACTCCAGCTCCACCTGCTGGGCCGCGCCATCGACCGCCTCGACCTGGACGTCCGCGAGCAGATGAAGCGCCGGGTCACCATCGTCGAGACGGAGATCGGCCGCCTGGAGCGGCTCCTCACCGAGTTCCTGGAGCTGGCCCGCCCCCGCGGCATCCACGTCGAGCCGGTAGACCTCGCCCGGCTTGTCGAGGGCGTCATCGCCCTCGAAGGCGAGACCCTGGCGCTCAAGGGCATCACCATCACCCAGATCAACGAGCCCTGCGCCCCCGCCGCCGGCGACCCGGAGAAGCTCAAGCAGGTGCTCCTCAACCTGATCGCCAACGCCCGCGACGCCATGCCGCAGGGCGGCAAGCTGTCGATCCGGGTGAGCGGCGGCGAGGAGCCGGCGGTGGAGGTCAGCGACAGCGGCCCCGGGATCGAGCAAGCCATCCTGGCCAGCGTGTTCGACCCGTTCTTCACCACCAAGGAGGCCGGCACCGGCCTGGGCCTCGCCATCGTCCGGAAGATCCTGGCCCAGCACCGGGGCGAGATCTCCATCGACTCGGCGCCGGGCCTGGGGACCAGGGTGAGGCTGAGGCTACCCCGCTGGTCCGCCGAGCGACCGCCGAGGCCCGAGCGCTAAGCGGCCGACGATGGGGCCCCGGGTGACGCTGGTGGGCATCAGGGGCTTGGCGATGGGGAGCTTGGAGTCGCTGATGGCCTGGGCGCTCTCGTTGCCTTCGAGCTGGGCCAGCGCCTCCAGCGCGCGCTCGAGCCCCAGCTCGGTGGACTGCTCCCGGGTGAACGTCGACACCAGCTTGACCAGCCGGAGCGCGGCGGATTTGCTCAAGTCGATCTCGCGCTCGACGAAGGCTTCGAAATTCTGGAAGCCTTTGGCCTCGAACAGCCGCTGGTCCTGGATGTCGCGGAGCACCAACCCCAGGTCAAAGAAGCTCTTGGAGAGGTTCTTGCGGAGGGCCTTGACCCGCTCGACGGCGTTGTGCAACTCGGCGATGCGGGCCTTGATTTCCTCGACGCCAGAGGGGGTCCGGATGGTGGCCCGGGCGCTGCCGGGGGGGGGAGGCTCAGCGGCACGCTTCCTGGCCTCGGCGGCGTGCTTGGCGGCGTGGCGCGCGGCCCAAGGGGCAGCCCCGCGGAGCCCCATGGCCCGCTTGGGGTGGTTGTTGTCCTCCCCGTCCTCGTCGTCGTAGTCCTCGAGCGCCTCGGAGGGCTCGGGGGGGGGCTCAGCGGCCCTGGCGGCGCGGCTCTTGGCGCTGTCGCGGGCCTCCGCGGCCTTCATCTTCCCGACGGACCCGCGGCCGACCTCCTCCGGGGCGCTCGGCCGCGCTGCGGGGATCTTCGACGACGACTCCCGCACCGCGGGGATCTTCGACGACGACTCCCGCGCCATCGGGATGCGGGAGGAGGACTCCCGCGAGACGGAGATCTTCGGCACGGACTCCCGCGCCGCGGGGATCTTCGACGACGACTCCCGGGTCGTGGGGATCTTCGACGACGACTCCCGGGTCGTGGGGATCTTCGACGACGACTCCCGCGCTGCGGGGATCTTCGACGAGGACCTCGCGGCCTCCTTGCTCTTCTCCTTGGATTTGCTCATGGACTACGCTCCGACGATCCACAACGCCCCATCCGCGCGGACGGTGCGCTGTAAGCCCTCCACGTTGCGGTCTTCCCCCGGTAAGTCGGGACGTTCCATCGCCGCCCTTTGTTCTCAAGCAAAATTCCCCACCCTCTCGCAGGAATCTTCGGGACCAGGCGGGCGGTGCACCGCACCGGCCCCTTTAGCCACAGATTCGGGGTTCTGTCCACTCTGTTCTCGCGTTCTAGCACTCTTTCTCCCGGGTGCACCCGGGCTCGCTGGAAAACTTGGCCCCACGCTCCCCGGGGGGTTACCCCCGGAGCCCATGAACCTCCCCGGCAAGCTCCGCCTGTCGACCCTGGGGGATCTCCTCGGCACGCTCCACCGCGCCGGGATCTCCGGCACCCTGGCGCTCCGGGAGCTCCAGGGGGCCACCGCCGGCCGCTGCCACCGGATCCACCTCCGCCGGGGCCTCATCGTCTCCGTCGAGGCGGTGGGTTCGCCCCCGGAGCACCTCGATCGCCTCCAGGTCCGGCAGCGCCTGGAGGAGCTCTTCCGCCTCGACGACGCGGAGCTTAGCTTCCACGTCGCCCGGCGCGGTGGCGGGCTGGAGGCGCCGCTGACCCCGGTGGAATTCCTCCACGGGCGCCCGCGGGGCCGGGATCGCCGCCGGGGGAGCGCCCCCGAGGGCTCCCTGCTGCGGCGCCGGGCCCTGGCGATCTTGGGCCTGCCGCCGACGGCCACCCCCCGGGAGATCCAGCGGGCCTTCCGGGCCCAGGCGCTGGTGTTGCACCCGGACCGGCACCCCGGGGCCTCCGAGGAGCGCCGCGCCGAGCTCACCGGGGCCTTCACCCGGTTGACCCAGGCCTACCGCGTCCTGACGGAGCCGGGGGCCTCCGGATGAGCCCCGCGGCGGCGCCTGATTTCGTGCTAAGAGGCGCCGGTGCTGCTCCAACGGATGGTTCAGGTGCTCCGGGATCGTCGCCAGAAGCAGGCGATGGCCGACGCGGCTTACTGGGACGAGCGCGCCAGGACGCGCTCCGGCTTCGCCCGCTCGGTCTGGCATGCGGAGGCCTTCAGCCTCGCCTGGGATCGGCGCCAGCGCGCCTTGCTGCGCTCCGCCCTCGGTCCCTTCGAGGGGCTCCGGGTGGCGGACGTGGGCTGCGGCACCGGGCGCATCAGCCGCTTCCTGGCGGAGGAGGGCGCCCGGGTGGTGGGCTACGACTTCAGCCCCGCCACCGTCGAGGCTGCCCGGGGCGAGGGCGCTCCGGCCCGGGGCGAGCTGACCTTCGAGGTGGCCGACGTCACCTCCGGGGCGCTCCCCTGCGCGCCGGGCTCCTTCGACCTGGCGCTGACCGTGGGTTGCCTCGCGGTGGCCTGCCGCGACCTGCCTTCTCTCTGGGCCTGCCTCGGCGCCATGGCCCGCGCCACGCGCCCGGGCGGCCGCGTCGTCCTGCTGGAGCCCATCCACCGCAACCGCCTGGTAGGTCGGGTGCTCCGGGCCTCCGTCGGCGACTGGATCCGGGAGGCCGAGGCCGCCGGGCTCGCCCTCGACGCCTCCGCCGGCATGGGCTTCCTGCCGGTACGCCTGCTCTTCTCCAGCCTCGACGCCCCCTCCTGGCTGGTGGACCCGGCCTTCGCCGCGGGCGAACGCCTCCTGGAGGGCTCCCCGCTGCTCTCCCCCTCCGCGGACTATCGCCTGCTGATCTTCCGTCGCCCCGAGCCATGAGCCCGGAGGCCAGGGCCAGGGCACTCGCGGCGCTCCGGGTGCTGGTGTCCCTGGCGTTGCTGGCGGGGCTGCTGGCGAGGATCCCCCTGGGCGAGCTGGCGGCGGCGTTCCGGTCGTTCCCGGCGAGCGGGCTGGCCCTGGGGGCGCTGACCCTGGTGCTCCAGCTCCTCGCCGGGGCCCAGCGGTGGCGGCGCCTCCTGAAGAGGGTTGGATCTGACCTCCCTTTGCGCTCCCTGGTGGAGCACACGCTGGTGGCGTCGGCGTACACGATGATCCTGCCGTCGTCGGTGGGGGGGGACGTGGTGCGAGCGATCCGCTGCGGGCGCCAGGCGGGGGCACCGCACCGGGGCTGGTCCACGGTGTTCTTCGAGCGGATGATCGGCTTCCCTTGCCTGACGCTGGTGGCGGCGCCGGGGGTGCTGGTGCTCCCCGGCGGCAGGGCGCTGCTCTGGGCGGCGCTGGCGGGGGCGGCGCTGGGGGCGG
>CAZSDX010000023.1:0-24592 GCA_964605685.1 uncultured Polyangiaceae bacterium | reverse complement strand
GGGCCCACGCTGGTCGAGGCCGCCGTCGATCCCGGGGAGAGCGCCCGCCGCCGCGCGGCCTTCGGGGCCGCGCTCTCCGCTCGCCTGGAGGCCATCCCGTGAGCCGACCTGTCCTCGTCACCCTCCACGGCTTCCTGGGGGCGCCTTCCCTCTGGGAACGCTGCTTCTCCTCCGTGGCTGGCTGGCCCTGCGCGGTCGAGCACCGGTGGCTCCCGGGGCACGGCCCGGACCCCTGGCGGCCTCCTCCTGGGGTCGACGGGTTTGACCCCATCCTGGAGGCCTTCGCCGCGACGCTCCCGGCGGACGCCGTCCTGGTGGGCTACTCCTTCGGGGCTCGCCTGGCGCTCTCCCTCCTTGGCCTGTACCCGGGGCGTTTTCGCGGGATCATCGCCTTCGGGGGTCACCCGGGGCTGGAGCTCCGCAGCGAGCGTGGTCCTCGCGTCGAGGAGGACGGCTCCCTCGCCCGCCAGATCGAGGAGGAAGGGCTCCCGGCCTTCGCCGCGCGCTGGGAGCGCCTGCCGCTTTTCGCCACCCAGCGCGCGCTCCCTGCCTCCCTCCTGGAGGGGCAGCGGGCGACGCGCCTGGGCCACGATCCGGCCTCCGTCGCCTGGGCGCTGCGCTCCCTCGGGCTGGGGACCATGCCGCCGTGCTGGGAGCTCTTCCCCCGCCTTCCGGGGAGGATCCTCCTGGTGACCGGCGAGCTGGACGCGAAGTTCACGGAGCTGGCCAGGCGAGCCGCCTCCTCCGGAGCCACGCACCTCCAGGTCACCGGATCGGGTCACAACGTACCCCTTGAGGCCCCGCAGGCTTCCGCGCAGATCGTGAGAAGTCACCTGGATCGGTGGCTCGTGGAGGCGGCGTGAGCGGCGTGTCACCCGGATCGGTGAGGGCGTGGGTGCTGGCGGCGAGGCCGGCGACGCTTCTGGTGGGGCTGGTGCCGGTGCTGGTGGGGACGGCGCTGGCCGCGGGGCAGGGGAGGCACCGGTGGGGACCGGCGGCGGCGGCGCTGTGGGGGTCGATCTTCCTGCAGATCGGGTCCAACCTCGCCAACGACGTGTTCGACCACGAGAAGGGCGCCGACACGGAGGCGCGGCTGGGGCCCACGAGGGCGACGCAGGCGGGGCTGCTGACGCCGCGGCAGGTGAAGGCCGGGATGGTGCTCAGCTTCGCGCTGGCCTTCGCGGCGGGGATCTACCTGACCGCGGTGGCGGGCTGGCCCATCGTGGTGATCGGCCTGTGCTCCATCGCCGCGGCGGTGGCCTACACGGGGGGGCCTTATCCGCTGGGGTACAACGGGCTGGGGGAGGTCTTTGTGTTCCTGTTCTTCGGCCTTGTGGCGGTGCCGGGGACGGTCTTTGTGCAGGCGGGGACGGTGCTCCCGGCGGCGTGGCTCGCGGCGATCCCGGTGGGGTCGCTGGCCTCGGCGGTGCTGGTGGTGAACAACGTGCGGGATCACGAGACGGATCGGGTCGCGGGCAAGCGCACCCTGGCGGTCCGCTTCGGTCGCTCCTTCGGGGTCGGGATGTACCTGGTGTTCCTGCTGCTCTCCTGGGTGGCCCCCGCGGGGCTCTGGGCCCTCGGCCTCGCTGGACCGTGGGCGCTGCTCCCGCTGCTGACCGTGCCGCTGGGCCTGCGCCTCTGGAGCACGCTCCGCGCCGAGCGCTCCGGCCCCGCGCTCAACCGGTGCCTGGTGGGGACGGCGCGCCTGCTCTTCTTCTTCGGCCTGCTGTTCGCGGCGGGGCTGGCCCGCGGGGCAAGGGGGTGAGGGCGTCCCTCCGCGCGGTGGGCGGGGAGACGCCCCGGACGTTGCGCAACGCCCGGTCCCGATGGACCGCGCGGCGAGGGCTCTGGCTGGCGGTCTCCGACGGCGACCGGGTCGGGTGGGGAGAGGCCTCGCCGCTCCCCGGGTACTCCCCGGACGATCTCGCCGACGCGGAGGGAGAGCTGCGGCGGTTCCTCCCGGTCCTCGACGCGCTCCCGGGCTATCCGGAGGATCCCTGCGAGATCGAGGCGCTCTGCGGGGCGCACCTGGCGGGCCCGTCGGCGCGCTTTGCCGCGGAGTACGCGCTGCTGGATCTGCTGGGCAAGCGGCGAGGCGTCCCGGTACACAGGCTCTTTCGCCCGGACACGGCGCCGCTGCCGGTGAGCGGGCTGCTCCAGGGAGCCAGCACGGAGGAGCTGATCGAGGTGGCGCGGAGCAAGGTGGCGCGGGGGCTCTGCTGCCTGAAGCTCAAGGTGGGCGAGCTCCCGCTTGCGGCCGAGGTGGAACGGCTGCTGGCCCTCCAGAAGGCGCTTGGACCTGCGGTTCGCCTGCGCCTCGACGCCAACGGGGTCTACGCGCCGGAGCAAGCGGTCTGGCTGGCGGCGCGGCTGTGCGGCGGGAGCGTGGCCGAGATCGAGGAGCCGGTGGCTCCGGAGTGCTGGTCCGGGCTGCCGCCTCCGCCGCAGGGGCTGCTCTGGGGGGCCGACGAGTCGCTCCAGCGGCGCAGCGAGGAGCTGCTGGCCAACCCGGTGTGCGGTTTCTGGGTGGTGAAGCCTGCGGTTCTGGGGTGGTTCGGGGCGCTGCGTCTTGCGGAGCGAGCAAGAGGGAGAGGGAAGGGCGTGGTGGTGACGCACCTGTGGGACGGCCCGGTGGCGCTGGAGGCGAGCCGAGAGCTGGCGCGGGCGCTGGGTCCGTGGCTGCTGCCGTGCGGCGTGGACGAGCACGAAGCGCTGGGAGCTTACCCCCCGTGGGATCTCGCCGCGGGGGTGAGGTTCTGGTAGGGCACCGGGCCCGTGGTGGGCTTGCGCTATCGACCGGGCTGTGGCCCTATTTCGGGCATGACACAGGCTGAACCTTTCAAGGGCCCCTCGGAGGCCCCACGACACTACGCCCCAAGTCATCTCTTTTTCCTGTCGGGTCTGCGGATCAAGGGAGGTGCTATCCCGGTCACCCTCGAAACCTGGCCAGACGGCGTGGTCTACGCCCACCTCTACGATGCGCTCCTGTTTGGGCAAGGCAACGACGCCGCAGAGGCGCTGGCCGATCTGCGGGAAGCCATCGAACGGGAGCATCGACACCTCGTCGCGGTGCAACGCACCCACCAGCTGGGCCCTCCCGCGCTACGGACGTGGCGGGCGCTCTCGGCCTTGATCGAGGAGCAGCCTCACGGCGCGGGGGAAGCCGCCGAATGAAGTGGAACGAGGTCCGGCGTGCTCTCAGCAAAAAATCCGGACAGATCGTCGAAGAAAGTGCTTCAAAGCACGATCTTTTGCGCGTCTACATCGGGGATGTTTACGTCGGGTTTGTCCTTGTATCGAGGGGATCCGACGACATGAAAGGGCACGAAATAGGGAACTGCGCCCGGAGCTTGCTGCTCAAGGAGCATGAATTTCGGCGCCTCGTGGGCTGCGAGATGTCCGCGGAAGATTTTGCCCTTCGGTTCTCGCCGTAGCCCTGCCGACCAGCCCGCGGGATCCCACACAGGAAGGGCTCGGCGCTCGCCGCGGGGGTGAGGTTCTGGTAGGGCGCTGGGCCATGTCCGTGAGCAAGCGATTCGCCGAGATCCGTGCCCGCGTCGAGCAGGGAGGCGCGCCCAGGTACCACCAGAAGAACGCGGAGCAGAAGAAGCTCTTCGCCCGGAGGCGCATCGAGCTGCTGCTGGACCCGGGGAGCTTCGTCGAGGACGCGGCGCTGGCGAACAACCTCAACCCGGAGCTGCCCGCCGACGGCGTGGTCACCGGCACCGGGACCATCGACGGCCGGATCGTCGCGGTGATGGCCAACGACTCGACCATCAAGGCAGGATCCTGGGGGGCGCGGACCGTGGAGAAGATCCTGCGGATCCAGGAGACCGCGGAGCGGCTCAAGTGTCCGCTCTTTTACCTGGTGGACTCCGCCGGGGCGCGGATCACCGACCAGGTGCAGATGTTCCCCGGGCGGCGGGGCGCCGGTCGGATCTTCTACAACCAGGTGAAGCTGAGCGGGCGCATCCCGCAGGTGTGCCTGCTGTTCGGCCCGTCGGCGGCGGGAGGGGCCTACATCCCTGCCTTCTGCGACGTCGTGGTGATGGTCGACGGCAACGCCAGCATGTACCTGGGCTCCCCCCGGATGGCCGAGATGGTCATCGGAGAGAAGGTCTCCCTCGAAGAGATGGGCGGCGCCAAGATGCACTGCTCCGTGAGCGGCTGCGGCGACGTGCTGGTCAAGACCGAGGAGGAGGCGCTGAGCTTCGCCCGGCGCTACATCGGCTACTTCCCGTCGAACTGGGAGGAGCCCCCCCCCGCCGGCGAGCGCAAGGGGCCCAGGGAGGGCCTCAAGCCCGTCGAGGAGATCATCCCCCAGGACGAGAACAAGTCCTTCGACATGATGCAGGTGATCGAGCACATCGTCGACGAGGGCTCCTTCTGCGAGATCAAGAAGCTCTTCGCCCGGGAGCTGATCACCGGCCTCGCCCGCATCGACGGCCGCCCCGTCGGCATCGTCGCCAACCAGCCCAAATGGCTCGGCGGCGTCCTCTTCGTCGACAGCGCCGACAAGGCCGCCCGCTTCATCTGGCTCTGCGACGCCTTCAACATCCCGCTGCTCTACCTGGCCGACGTCCCCGGCTTCATGATCGGCACCAAGGTGGAGCGCCAGGGCATCATCCGGGCCGGCGCCAAGATGATCGCCGCCGTCAGCGAGGCCACCGTGCCCAAGGTCTCCGTGGTGATCCGCAAGGCCTACGGCGCCGGCCTCTACGCCATGTGCGGCCCCGCCTTCGAGCCCGACTGCTGCCTCGCGCTCCCCTCCGCCAGCATCGCCGTCATGGGCCCCCAGGCCGCAGTCAACGCGGTCTTCTACAACAAGATCCAGGAGATCCCCGAGGGGCCCATGCGTGAGGCCGAAGTGACCCGGCTGCGGGACGAGTACCGCCAGGACGTCGACCTGGCCAAGCTGGCCAGCGAGCTGGTGATCGACGACGTGATCGCTCCCTCCGAGCTGCGCGGCCAGATCGCCGCGCGCTTCGCCCGCTACGCCCGCAAGGACGAGCCCCGCCCGCTCCGCAAGCACCTCGTCCCGCCGGTGTGACGCCATGACCGACCTTCGCATCGCCGCCGCCCAGCTCAACAGCCAGGATGACGTCGCCAAGAACCTCGCCGTGGTGGAGCGGCTGGCGGGGGAGGCCCGGCGGCAGGGGGCCTCGGCGCTGCTGCTCCCAGAGAACTTCGCCTTCATGGGCGGGAGCGACGAGCAGCGGCGCGCCGTGGCCGAGGCGGTCGACGGCGACGGGCCGATCCTGTCGGCGCTGCGGCGCCTTTCGCGGGAGCACGACCTCACGGTGATCGGCGGGGGCTTCCCCGAGCGGACCGCGGACCCGGATCGCCCCCACAACGCCGCGGTGGTCGTGGGCCCGGACGGGGAGGTGAAGGCCGTCTACCGGAAGATCCACCTGTTCGACGTGGAGGTGGGCGACGGGCAGAGCTACCAGGAGAGCGCCGCGGTCACCCCGGGAGCTACCCCGGTGGTGGTGGAGATCCAGGGGGTGCCGGTGGGGCTGTCGATCTGCTACGACCTGCGCTTCCCCGAGCTGTACCGCCGGCTGGTGGACCTGGGCGCCGAGGTGCTGCTGGTCCCCGCCGCCTTCACCCTGGTCACCGGCAAGGATCACTGGCACGTGCTCCTGCGGGCCCGGGCCATCGAGGGCCAGTGCTACGTGGTCGCCGCCGCCCAGTGGGGCACCCACCCGCGAGGCCGCGCCACCTTCGGCAAGAGCCTGATCGCGGACCCCTGGGGCGACGTCATCGCCCAGGCCAGCGAGGGGGTGGGGCTGGTGACCGCCACCCTCGACCGGGAGCGCCTGCGCCAGGTCCGCGCCCGCCTCCCCAGCCTCCAGCACCGGCGCCTGCGGGGGTGACCGCCGGGAGGAAGATGCCCCTGCCGGCGCGAAGAATTGTGTTTCCCACGCGCCGTGGGCCAGGGCGGGGTTGCTGCGGGGCCGCGGCGGACCCAAGCTTCCCGCTCCCATGAGCTCGCGCCAGACGCCCCACAGCCAGGATACGGTCCTGGCCGACTCGACCGCGTCCTCGCCGATGACCTCCGTGGTCACCTCGTCGGGCACGGGCTCCTCGCTCCCCGGTGGCGCTGGCTCGGCCCCGGTGGTGCTGGCGGGGCGCTACGAGCTGCTGGCGCTGGTGGGCGTCGGGGGCATGGGGACGGTGTACCGCGCCCGCGATCTGGAGCTGGACGACGTGGTGGCCCTCAAGGTGCTGCGCCCCGAGGTGGTGGCGACGCCCGGGATGCTCGACCGCTTCCGGCGGGAGCTCAAGCTGGCCCGCCGCGTCACCCACCGGAACGTGGCCCGGGCCCACGACATCGGCGAGGACAAGGACCAGCGCTTCCTCACGATGGAGTACATCGACGGCGAGCCGCTGGCGCAGCAGCTCCTCCGGCGCCAGGGCTTCTCCAGCAAGCGGATCCTCGAAATCGCCCGCGCCGTCTGCCAGGGGCTCTCGGCGGCCCACGCGGTCGGCGTCATCCACTGCGACCTCAAGCCGGAGAACATCCTGGTCGGCAACGACGACCGGATCGTCATCACCGACTTCGGCATCGCCCGGGGCGTCTTCGACGCCGGGTTGCGGAAGACCCTGGGGGCGGTGCTGGGGACCCCCGCGTACATGGCGCCGGAGCAGGTCGAGGGCTCCCGGGATCTCACCGCCGCCGCCGACCTGTACGCGCTCGGGGTGATGCTGTTCGAGCTGTTCACGGGCGATCTGCCGTGGCGAGGGGATTCGGTGTTCTCCGTGGCCATCGCCCGGCTCCACCAGGCGCCCCCGGACCCGCGTACGCTCCGCCCCGAGCTGCCGGAGGAGCTGGTGCAGGTGCTGCTGCGGTGCCTGGCGCGCCGCCCCTCGGAGCGCTACCAGACGGCCGCCGAGCTGGAGCGCGCCCTCACCTCGCTGCGCCTGGACGGGCTCCACACGGGGCCGGTCCCGTCGATCCGGGCCACCCGGATGTCCCCGATGCTGGCCCCGGAGCCCGCGGGCAAGGCGGTGGCGGTGCTGCCCTTCCGCAACGCCGGGTCCCCGGACGACGCGTACCTCGTCGACGGCCTCGTGGAGGATCTGATCGACCAGCTTTCCATGACCCAGGGGCTGCGGGTGAGGCCCCGTGGGGCGGTGATGCACCTGGCGGGCTCCGACCGGGACGCCCGCGAGCTGGGGCGGGAGCTCGGGGTGCAGGTGGTGGTCGAGGGGTCGCTCCGCCGCGCGGGGGAGCGGCTGCGGCTCAACGCGCGGTTGATCAGCGTGGCGGACGGGTTCCAGCTCTGGGCCCGGCGCTTCGACAGCACCCCGGCGGGCATGCTTTCCCTGAGCGACGAGCTGGCCCAGGCCATCGCCGAGGCGCTCACCGTCGCCGCGCAGACCGACCACAAGCGGGTGGCCCCCACCGATCCGAGGGCGCTGGAGGCCTACTTCCGGGGTCGCTTCGAGTACCACAAGTACACCCCCGAGGACCTCACCCGGGCGGTCTCCTACCTGGAGGAAGCGAAGGCGCTGGCGCCCGACGATCCGATGATCCTGGCGGGCTACGCGCTGGCCTGCACGCGCCACTGGTTCTTCGGCACGCCGGGGCGCAGCGAGCAGGCGCGGGAGGCCGCCGAGCGGGCCATCCAGCTCGCGCCCCAGCGCGCCGAGCCCCTGGTGGCCCTCGCCTCCCACCTGTTCTTCACCAACGACGTGCCGGGCGCGGTCCGGCTGCTCCGCAAGGCCATCCAGCTCAACCCCGACCTCCCCGACGCCCACGACCTCCTCGGCAAGATCCTCATCGAGTCCGGGCCCGTGCGCCGCGGCTGCGAGCACCTGGAGCGCGCCGCCCAGACCGACCCGGCCTTCCGCCATACGCTGAGCAACGTCCCGCGGGCGATGGCCCTCGAAGGCCGCTTCGAGGAGGCCTTCGCCTACATCGATCGGATCCGGGAGGACACCAGCCACGGCAACAACAGCGCGTGGGTCACCTTCGCCCGGCTGGTGGTCTGGACCATGGACCGGGAGCGTGCCCGGGAGTACCAGGATCACCCGGGCATCAAGGGCACGGTCTTCTCCCGGGAGCTGCTCGACTACGTCCTCGAGCCCAGCGACCGCTTCCTGGCCCAGTTCGCCACGATGCCTGCCTTCACCTCGCCCCACGCCACCTGGCGAGGTCGCGCCCTCTTCCACCAGGGAACCTGCGAGTTCGCCGCCAGCGCTGGCAAGATCGACGACGCGCTCCGGGCGCTCCAGGCGGCGCTTCAGGAGGGTCTTTTTGACCTGCTCTGGGTGGATGGCTGTCCGTTGCTGGCGCCGCTCCGGGACGATCCTCGCTTCCTGGCGGTGCGCGAGGCGGTGGCCGAGCGGGCTCGCCGGATCCGCGTCGAGATGAACCTCCCCTGAATTTGGATGTTGGGGGCACGGCGTTTGCTAGCATCCCCGGGATGAAGCGCTTGCTGAACGGCGTGATCCGGGGTTTGCTGGGGGTGGGGTTGCTGGGGCTGCTGGGGGGCTGCTCCGACGGGGAGGAACCAGCGGGAGGAGGAGCCGGAGGGGCTGCCGCAGAGGTGGTCCTTCTCCGGGCACCCGCCTCGCCGGAGCAGGGGTGGCAATTCGATATCCCACGCTTCGAGGTGAATTCTGGGGAAGAGATCCAGGATTGTTACTTCTTCGAAGTGCCCTACGACGAGCCGGTCTACGTCAACAAGATCACCGTGGGGCAGAACGAGGGTTCACACCACTTCAACGTCTTCCGGGTGAAGACGATCAAGGGACTTTCGGGCAAGCACGGGGAGGTGGTCAAGGGCGGCGAGTGCTGGAACTCCATCAACTGGTCCGACTGGCCCCTTGTCTCCAACATGCAATCCAAGGGAATCACGGAGTGGCAGCTCCCCGAGGGGGTTGCTCACCGCTTCGAGCCCCGCGAATTGCTCATGGTCCAGACGCACTTCGTCAACGCCACCACCCAGAAGGCGCCGCTCGGCGGCAAGGCGGCGGTCAACTTCGAGCGCATCCCCCCGGAGAAGTTCAAGCACGAGCTGGGCACCGCCTTCGCCACCAACCAGGGCATCGAGATCTGCCCCGGCGAGAAGGACAAACGCTTCGAGACCCATTGCAAGATCGCCAAGGATACGCCGGTCACCATCGTCGCCGCCAACGGGCATTTCCACAGCCGCGGGCGCCGCTTCACCATGTCCGTCTGGGATAAATTCGAGGGCGCCTCCGACCAGCTCTTCTACGAGAGCAAGGCCTGGGATGAGCCCCCCTTCGAGCGCAACCTCAGCGTGCTCGTCCCCCCCGGCGGCGGCGTCAGCTACACCTGCGAGTTCACCGTCGCCCCCGATACCTGCGGCGACCCGGAGAAGCAGTGCTGCTTCACCTTCGGCCCCAAGGTCGAGCAGAACGAGCACTGCAACGCCTTCGTTTATTACTACCCCAAGCGGCCCGACACCGACATCAACTGCTTCTGATGCCCGCTCACGGAAAGACCTCACCTCCCCTGGCCCCCCTCTCCCTCAAGGGCAGAGGGGGGAGAAGGAAGGGGACGGATGGCGGGCTAGTGGGGATGGGGATGGGGGTGGCGCTCTTGCTGCTGGGAGGGTGCCCCGGGGAACCTGCAGAGCCTCCCCCGCCGGAGCCTCCCCCGGTCGAAGCGGGGGAGCTGGTCGTCCATCCTGCGCTTTTCACCCGCGAGGACGAACCCTTGCGCCTGCTCTCCGACGGCGACCCCCTCGACCTCTGGAACGCCACCCAGGGAGGCCACGTCGCCCTGGTCGGAGCGCAGCTCGAAGGGGTGCAAGGAGACACCGTCGAGCTTCGTGCCCGGCTGATCGACAAGGAGAGCGGCGTCCTGGTGGCGGAGGAGGCGCGCACCGTCGTGGTCCGCCCGGTCCCCGGAGATCCCTCGCGGAAGCAGTCGGATATCCGGACCCGCAGCCAGGTGACGCACCTCCCGCTGTGCCCCAACTACGAGCCCATCCCCATGGTGGACCACGAGTATTTCCTGGAGGTGCGGGCCACCGAGCTTTACGTGGTCCCTCCCCGCAAGGGGATCGCCAGGATCCGGGTGAAACCGAGCTGCGGCGATCTGGCCGCAGACCCGGCGATCTGCCGCTGCGAGTGCGAGGCGAATTACGTGCTCGGCAAGTGCAAGTAGCGGGGGGTCACGCGGGCTCCAGCACGCCGAGGCGGAGGAAGTGGGCGAGCTTGTGGCGCTGGAAGCGATCCAGCTCCCGGCCCAGCTCCTCCTCGTGGGCCTTGCGTCCCTGAAGAGGACGCCCGTCGATGATGAGGCGACGGTTGGCGCCCTCCAGGGTGGTGATGGCGTGGGGGACAGCGTCCCGGAGGCCCGCCGCGGTGATGCCGTGGAGCAGGTACGCCTCGCGGACGTTGATGCCGATGCCCGTGCCGGCGCGCGGGGCGGCGACGAGCTGCTTCTTCGCCCGGTTGGCGACGATGTCCCCCACGAGCTGCTCGTTGAGAGGAAGAGGAAAGCGGTAACGTCCCCGGTCGCTGAGGCGAAGCTCGGGAGGGCGGTGCGCCCAGGGGCGGAGCAGATCGCAGGCGACCATGCGGGAGAGGGTGGAGAGTGCCATGGCGTTGTTTTTCCCCATGGCCCAGAGGGGATCGAAGGTCTCGGCCACGGTCCGTGGACCGTCCTGGAACAGTTCAAAGAGGGCGCGCTCGTGGTCCTCCTTGAAGGCGAGGGTGCCGGCGGAGACCTTGACCTCCGGCTGGAAGAGGTGATTGCTGCGGCGAGGGCCGACCAGGCGAGCGAGGAGCGCAGGGTTGCTGGAAGGCTCGCGGGCGAAGGCAGGGTCGGGGGTGCCCTTGAGGAAGACGTCGCGGCGGAAGGAGGCGTTGCCGAGGAAGTCGCGCATCTGCTCCCGGTCGATGGGGTCGACGACCTCACGGGCGAGGGCGAGCTTCGGGCGGGAGAGGTAGTAGCCAGGCTCGGTCTGCTCGAGGGTGGCGGTGGTGAGCCAGGTGAGCTTGGCGGCGCGGAGCTCCTGGACGACGTCCTGGAAGAAGAACAGCGTCCAGTCCTTGTTGAAGTACTCGTGAGCCAGGTAGGAGACGTCGCTCTTGAGGATGCGCTCGATGCGGTTGCGGTAGCTGCGGGAGGCGGCCTCCTTGTTCTGGGTGTCCCAGTACTTGCGGAGCCACTCCACGGCGGCCTTGACCTTGGCCTCGATGTCGCCCTGGGTGCGGTTGGCCACGTCGAGCATCAGCCTGCGGACGGTCACCATCTCGGACCAGCCCGGCAGCGCGTTGTAGCTGACGTAGACGAGACCTCCGGGCTTGAGCCGGTCGCGGAGGAAGGCGACGATGTGCTGGCGGTTCTCGGCGCTGACCCAGGACCAGATCCCGTGGAGCACGATGTAGTCGAATTCCGGGAGGTCCTTCTCGTGGAGCATGTCGGCGAAGGAGCGCTCCAGGAAGGTGACGTTCCGGATGCCGCCCTGCTCGGCGGTGCGCCTGCCGTTGGCGATGTGGCTGGGGTTGAAGTCGGTGCCGTAGAACGAGGCGTTCGGGTGGGCGGCGGCGAAGATGTTGAGCGACAGCCCGTTGCCGCAGCCCAGCTCGCAGTAGGTGAAGGGGTCGTCCGCCCCCGGCGGGGTGTGCCCGCGGAGCGCCGCCACCCAGGCGAGGTTGGTCGGGCTCAGCTCCTTATGGAACCCCCAGGTGTAGTCGATCTCGGTGACATAGCCCTCGCTCCAGTCGTCGCTCATGAGGCCTTCTAGAGCACGTTGCGCGCGGAGACAAACGGGGTCTAATCCCCCTCGTGAGCTTCCCCCTGCGTCCCCTTTCGTTGGTCGTCCTGCTCGCCGGCTGCGTCACCGGAGGTTCGGCCTGGATGGCCCAGCCCCTCGGAGGCGATGATCCTAGCTGGACGTCCGGCCCCCTGGCTGCCCCGGCGGCCTCGGTCTCCGCGGCGCCACCGCCGGGCGCTCCGGTCCCCTCCGCGGAGGCCCCGGCGCCCGCCCCTGCCGGGGCTCCGACGTCCCGGGCGCTGGGGGGCAAGGTGCTGGGGACGTTCCGCAACACGTACTACAACTTCCCCAGCGCCGCTGACTACCGGGAGGGGCCACCCACCAAGCTGATGTCCGCGAACTGCTCGGTGCTGGCGGAGGTGCCCCAGTCCTTCCACGACACGGTCTGCGTCCAGGGGAGCGGTCGGCTCAAGGACGGGACCACCGTGAGCTTCGCCCGGCGCGACTGCGAGTGCGCCGCGCTCTGCCCCCGGAGCAACCAGAAGATCTGCTTCGACGCGCTGGATCGGGAGAAATTCCCCTGGGGACGGGGCTCCACGGGGCGCCCGATCACGCCGCTGCTCACCGTGGCGGTCGACCCGTCGGTGATCGAGCTGGGGACGGCGCTCTACCTGCCCGACTACGACGGCCTCCCCCGGGAAGAGGGAGGGGAGCCCCACGACGGGTGCTTCCTCGCCCAGGACCGGGGGGTGAAGGTCCAGGGCAACCACATCGACATCTTCACCGGCCAGGAGCGCACCACGAGGCTCTGGAACCAGCTCGTCCCCAGCAACAAGGGGGTCACGGTGATCGTCGGGTCGCCGCGGTGCGCCGCTCGCTGAGCGTCAAGGCTCAGAATTCCAGGGTCAGGGCCCGGCGCCGGAGCTCCCCGAGGAAGAGCTCCCGCTGGCGCTCGTTGAAGTAGCGGGCCGTCCGGGCTGCGCCGTAGATGTTGGCCGCGTAAAACACTGCCGTGATGGTCGCGGCGACCCCGGTGAGCAGGTAGGTACCGCCCCGGTCCCGGTCCCGGTCGTAGGCCAGGTAGGTGGCAAAGCCGAAGGCCCCGGTGAAGCCGGCGGCCTGGATGGCGTCCGCCGCGTGGCCCACGTAGAGCTGCCCCGCCCCGGGGAGCAGCGCCGAGAGCGCCGCCGCCAGCGCCGGGCTCCGCGAGGGGAGATCCTGCGCCCGGAGGGCTCGCTCCCCGAGCTGCTGGGCCAGCAACCTCGTTGCTCCGTCTCCTTCCGCAGCGGCGGCGGCGAAGTGCTCGGCGGCCTCGCGATCCTGGCGCGCCTCCAGGCGCAGCACCCCGAACAGCAGGGCGGCCCTGGCCTGCTCGCCGGCCTCGGCCGCCTGGAGCAACTCGGCCTCCGCGAGGGCAGGGACGCCGGCGCCCAGGTACCCCAGGGCAAGCTGGAGCCGCGCCCTGGCGCGGAGCGAGGGAGGAAGCTCACTGCGCGCCAGCAGCGGGGCGAGGGTGGCGACGGCGAGGTCGTAGCGCTGGGCGAGGCGGTAGGCCTGCCCGACCGCGTAGCGGTGGCGCCCTCGCTCCGCCGGGTCCGTAGCGAAGAAGGCGAGCTCCTTGTAGACGGAGATAGCCCGGTAATAATCGCCCTCGGCGAGGAGCTGCCGGGCGAAGTCCTCGCGGCTCTGGGCGAGCGCCGGGCCAGGAACGAGCAGGCAGGCGGCGCAGGCCGCCGCGAGGTAAGCGGATCTCATCGTCGAGCAGCAGCCGGCCCCCCGGCAGGTGGCGCAGCTCGTAGTGGGCGGGCGCGTCGGAGTTCTCCCGGAAGAAGAAGCGATCGACGAAGCGCACGAGGGCGACGGCGAAGGATTCCTGGCGGAGCGAGCGGAGCGCCAGGGCCGAGCAGGAGAGGGCGTAGGGGCAGCGCGCCACGGAGACCGGCGCGGCGGATTCTTGATAGCGCTCCACGAGGGCGACGGAGAGCTCCCGGAGAGGAGCGAAGGGAGGAGGCGCCGGAGGAGGAGGCGGGACGAGTGGAGCAACCGCCGGCTCGAAGGGGAGATCGGGGGGAGGCTCCCCGCGAGCCGGCGAGGCGGCGAGGAGCAGGCCGAGGAGCAGGCCGAGGCAAGGCCGGATCATGTGATCTCGGGGAGGAGAGGGACCGCGGTGTAGCGCATCTGGCCGTCCTCTCCGCGGGCTCGGAGGACGACGTGGAGGGTGGTCCCTTCGCCGTGCTGGACGGTCTGGGGCTGGGCTTCCTTGGCGGCGGGAGGGGCGCCCTTGAGCGGGACCAGGGTGATGGAGATCTGCTGCGGTTCCAGGTTCCACATGCCGCCGGTGAGCACGTCGATGCCGGCGGGGACGAGGCCGCAGAGGCCGCTGCAGATCAGCCACCCGTTGAGGGTCTGCTTGATGGGGATCGTGGCCTCCTCGTAGCCGTCGGCCTTCACGTGGACCACGTACTCGCTCTTCTGGGAGAGGGTGACCTTGGAGGGGGTGGCCCCGCTGGCGTACTCGACTCCCTTGGTGGAGGTGACGCCGCCGCCTGTGCTCACGACCCGGAATTTGGCGCTGGTGGGCTCGGAGGCGATGGATATTTCCGTGGAGGTGCCGTGGAAGAGGGTGGCGCACCCGGAGAGCCCGGCGACAAGAAGACACAGCAAGAAGGTCCGTTTCATCACCGGAGGAGGAGACCGAACCGCCGGGGAGAAATCAAGCGTCAGAGGGAGTCGACGGGCCCCGCGCCCTCGCGGACGATGGTGGGCGGGGTGGAGGTGAGGTCGACGACGGTGGTGGGGATCTTGCCGCCGACGCCCGCGTCCAGCACCAGCCCGAGCCCGGGGAAACGATCGTCGATCTCGTGCGGATCGATCAGCGCGTCGTCGTCGCCGGGGAGGTTCGCGGTGGTGCTGATCACAGGCCTCCCCAGGCCGCGGGCCACCGCCAGGATCACCTCGTGGTGGGGGATCCGGATGCCGACGGTCTTGCGCTTGCTCTGGATCAGCCGGGGCACCTCCCGGGTCGCCTCCAGGATGAAGCAGTAAGGACCCGGGAGCATCCGCTTGAGGATCCTGTAGGTCGGGTTCTCGACGATGGCGTAGCGGGCGATGTCGCTCAGGTCCGGGCAGATGAAGGCGAGCTGCTGGGCCCGGTCCATCCCCTTGATCTGGTAGAGCCGGTCCACCGCCTTCTTGTTGAGCAGATCGCAGCCCAGCCCGTACACCGTGTCGGTCGGGTAAGCGATGACCTCACCGCGCTCCAGCGCGTCGACCGCTCGCTGGATCTTCCGGGGTTCGGGGTGGTCGGGGTTGATCTCGATGAGCATGGGCGAGCGGGCGTCCTAGTGCAGCCGGCGCTCGTCGGCCAGACCCGGGTGCTCCCCGGCCCCGGCCAAGGGACATACATACGGCGAATCTCCTCGTTTTATTCAACGAATCACGATTTTTTTTCTTGTTTGCGCTTCTTCACGACGGTCGTGTAGCATCGGCGGCCAACCATGAAAAAGACACCCGTTCTCCTGTTTCTTGCGGCTGTTTTTAGCTCCAGCGTGGCCATGGCCGATGGTTACGGGACCGCCGGCTGCGGCCTGGGTTCCATCGTGTTTGGCAACAAGCCTGGCATCGTCCAGATCTTCGCCGCCACCACCAACGGCACCTCCTACAGCCAGACCTTCGGGATCACCTCCGGGACGAGCAACTGCAAGGACACCGACGGCGGCAAGGCCAGCGCCAAGGCGTTCATCGAGGCCAACCGCGAGGCGCTCGCCAAGGAGATCGCCCGGGGCAAGGGCGAGTCGATCAAGAACCTGGCGACCATCGCCGGCTGCAACGACAGCGCCGCAGTGGGGACCCACCTGCGGAAGAACTTCAAGCAGATCTTCCCGAGCCAGGGCGTCAGCGCCTCGGACGTGAGCAGCAACATCCTGACCACCCTCCAGAGCAACCAGCAGCTCTCCTGCTCCAAGCTCTCCGGTTTATTCAGGGTCAAACGGAAAGAAGATAGAAGAGGGGCCCCCCGGGGCCCCTCTCCTCGTTTCTACCATGCGAAAGTTCTCCTCTTCCCTGCTGGCCCTTGCGCTGGTTCAAGGCTGCGGCGGGGCGTCGCTCCCCCAGCGCTCTGCCTCCATCACCGGGGCCAAGGAGGCGCCCGCTGGCTTCCAGGCTCCTGCGGCGCCCTACCAGATCGACCCTGCCCGCCTGGAGAGCCTGCTGGCCATGGCGCGCGAAAAGAAGCTCCACGAGGATCCGGTGTGGCGCCGGCTCGTCCACTACCGCCCCGGGGTCTTCTGGGGGGTCGAGAGCCAGGTGGACGGCCCGGCGTTCTTTCTTTCTCCTTCCGGGGTCTCGGATCCATCCGCGGAGCTGGAGGCCACGATCCGAGGATTTTACTCGCCGGAATCCGCCGGGAAAGAGCATGCGCTCTGCCGCTTCCCCGCCCGGTGGCTGTGGCTGAGGAGGAGGCTCGACGTGAGCGGAGACGCGCTTCCGCCGGTGAATTGCCCGGGGCTGGCCGGGTACCTGAAGCGCGCGGACGCCCGGAGCATCACCGTCGTCTTCTCCTCGTATTACCTGAACAACCCCGCCTCGATGTTCGGCCACACGTTCCTCCGCTTCAACCGGGGGGCCGGGGGCACGGAGGAGGGGAGGACGCTGCTGGAGCAGGGGATCGACTACTCCGCGGCGGTCCCGGAGAAGGAGAACCAGCTCGTCTATTCCTTCAAGGGGCTGACGGGGATGTACCCGGGTATCTTCCGGATGCTCCCGTATTATTACAAGGTCCGCGAGTACAACGACTTCGAGTCGAGGGACCTCTGGGAGTACGATCTGGCGCTGAGCGAGGAAGAGGTGGCGATGGTGGTGGCCCACATCTGGGAGATGGGCCACTCCTACTTTGATTACTACTACCTCTCGGAGAACTGCTCGTACCACGTGCTCGCGGCGCTGGAGGTGGCCAACCCCCGGCTGAACCTGCTGGACAACCTCGGGTGGCCGGTGATCCCGGCGGACACGGTGAAGGCGATGATGTCGGCGCCAGGACTGGTGAGCCGGGTGAACTTCCGCCCCTCGGCCACCTCGACGTTCCGGGCCAGGCTCAAGACCCTCCCCGGGAAGCTGGTGCCCTGGGTGGCGAGGCTGGGGGCGGATCCGGGGTTGACCCTCCCCGCGAGCTTCACCCCGGAGGAGGCCGCCCAGGTGGTCGACGGGGCGATCGACTACGTGGAGATGGTCCACGCCAAGGATATCCTGGCGGACGAGCGGAGCAGCCCCGGCGCCACCCTCAAGCAGAAGCTCCTGGAGCGGCGGGCGGAGATGGAAGCGGACACGCCCGACCTGGTGGTGACCCCCCCCGAGGACGAGATGCCTCACCGGGGGCACGGCTCCTCCCGCTTCGGGGTGGGCGCCGGGCTGATGGACCCGGCCCGCGGCGGCCGCCCGGCGAGCAGCTTCTTCCAGCTCGACTACCGGCTGGCGCTCCACGACCTCTCGGACGCCCCGGCGGGCTACCCGGAGTTCTCCCAGCTCGAGTTCTTGCCGATGCGCATCCGCTTCTCGCCGGAGCAGCAGCGCATCCGCGTGGAGGACCTCTCGCTGGTCCGCGTGATCTCGCTGAACCCGGTGGATCGCTTCAATCTGCGGCCTTCCTACAAGGTCCGGGTGGGAGCCGTCACCTTCCGGGACGATCGCTGCGCGGAGTGCACCCTGGGCGCCCTGGAGCTCGGCGGCGGGCTCGCGACGGCCACCGCAGGGCGCGCGGTGACCCTCTGGGCCACCCTGGACGCAGGGTTTTACGCGGTCCGCTTCGGGGGCGACTCGCCGGATCGGGTCCGCCTCCAGGTGGGCCCCTCCGCCGGGGTGCGCCTACGGATCCTCCCACGGCTCCTGTCGGTCACCTCGGGGGGCTGGTCCGTGCTGCCCTTCCACGATCGCCCTCGCTCGGTCTGGGAGGCCACCACGGTGCTCCGCTGGCACCCCACGGGGAGCTGGGCCGCGACCCTCGAAGGGAGGCTCCAGCCCCAGTCGACCCAGATCATGCTGGGCAACTCGATCTATTTCTGATCGATCGCGGCGGTCACCCGAGGGGGGCCTCGGCAAACAGCCGGAGGAAGCTCAGCACCCCCTCCCCGCGGCGACCCTGGAAGAGGTCGTTGTGCCCGGCGCCTGCCACCCAGAAGAGCGCCGCCCGGGGGAAGCGCGCCTCCAGCTCCTGGGCCATCCAGCCAGGGATCACCCGGTCCCGGGTGCCGTGGAGGATCAGCACCGGCATATCGATCCGGGGAGCCTTGCGGGCGGTGAAGAAGTGATCCGGCAGCAACCACACGCCGAGGCGGCCCGCGAATCCCTCCGCCACGTCGTCCGTCGAGGTGAAGGGGGACAGCAGCGCCAGCCTCGCGCCGTGGCCCCGCAGCGCCATCTCCGCGGCCACCCCGGTGCCGAGCGATTGCCCCACCAGGACCACGCGCTCCGGAGGCGTCCCCAGCGGCCCGTGGAGCCAGCGGAGCGCCGCCTCGACGGAGGCGTAGGCCCGCTCCTCCGAGGGCGGCCCGTCCAGCAGCCCGTACCCGGGGTACTCGACGGCGTAGATGCCCAGGCGCCCCGCCGAGAGGCCGTGGAGCAGGCGCGGAAGATCCCCGATCTGCTGGCCGTTGCCGTGGAGCCAGACCACCGTGGGGCTCCCCGGAGAGGCAGGGCGGTGGAGCGCCACAAAAGACTGATCCCCCTGGCCCTCCTGGATCACGGTGCCCCCCGGCAGCAAAGGAAACAAGATCACCTGCGGCGCCGGAAAGACCACCTCGTGGGGCAACTTGCAGCCCAGGAGCGCGGCGCACAGCGGCAACAACAGCGCGCGTCGCCTCAATCGAGGTACTCCCGCTTCCCCTCGGAGCGCAGATCGAGGTACAGCCCGGTCAGGAGAAGGTCATCTCCGACCCACCTCCAGCTGTACTCGCGGAACGCGAAGACCCCGAGGTCCATCGGACCCAGGTGCAGCGAGAAGCCGGCGGCTACCCGGGGGGAGCCGATCTGGACTCCCCAGCGCTGATCCAGGCGGTCGATCAGCAGGGAGGTGAGGCCGACGCGCACCTCCGGCTGGAGCACCCCCGCCAGCACCCAGGAGGCCCAGGCGTCGTAGGTGTGCCCCACCGCGAAGCCGCGCCCCGGGAACCAGCGGGCGAGCGCCCCCTGGTTGACCCCGAGGTAGAAGGGAGCGAAGCGCACCGCGGGGGCCTGCCCTCCGCCGAGCTGGTAGCCGGTGTCCTCCTGGTTCTGGCCCCAGGTCCGGTAGCGGAAGGCCCCGAGGTGTCCGCCCCCGGAGAGCGCCGAGTAAGGCGGCGCGGCGTCTGCCCGGGCGAGGCCAGGGGCCAGGAGGGAGAGGGGGACGAGGAGCCCGGGGAGCCACCCCGAACCGCGCAGCGAGGTCCGCCTGCTCATTCGGCGATGGCCTCGGCCTTGAACTCGACGGCGCCTCCGCCCCGGTACGTGTCCAGGCGCAGCTCGCCCACCAGGTGGACCTTCGAGGAGGTCAACGTCTGGAGCCGCGCGCCCAGGTTGGGCCCGAAGACCCCGAAGGTGTGGCGTCCGAAGTCGACGTCGGCGCGCAGGTGCCCGCCGCGTAGCTCCTTGACGTTGCGGAGCTTGACCCCCGGCAAGCAGAACAGCGGCGCCCGGTTTCCCTCGCCGCAGGGCTCGATCCGGGCAAGGTCACGGACGACCTCGGCCGGGTCATCGTGGGGGTCGAGGAGCACGTCGCAGGAGAGGAGCGGCTCGTCGTCCGGTTCCTGGGAGGCGCAGGCGCGGGCGAAGGCGTCCTGGAGGTCGGCGAGGCGCTCGACACGGAACGTGACGCCGGCGGCCTTGGTGTGGCCTCCAAAGCCGAGGAGCAGGTCGCGGCAGGTGCCGAGGGCCCGGTGGACGTCGACGCCTTGGGCGGTGCGGACGGAGCCGGTGGCCACGCCCTCGGCGTCGACGGCGGCGACGATGACGGGGCGCTTGCGCGCGCTGGCGATGCGGCCAGCGACGATGCCGACGACACCCTTGTGCCAGGCGGTGCTGGCCAGGACGTAGGCGTCCCGGGGGCCGAGGGAGCGGAGCTGTTCCTCCGCCTCGTCGACGATGTTTTTCTGGATCTCCTGCCGGAGCAGGTTGACCTCCTCGCAGGCCCGGGCCGCGAGCTCGGCCTCCGGGTCGTCGCGGGCCAGCAGCAGGTCGAGGGCGGCCTCCGGGCGACCGAGGCGGCCAGGGGCGTTGAGGCGGGGGGCGATGGAGAAGGAGACATCGCGGCCGGTGAGGGGTCGGGAGAGGTCGAGCTTGGCGGAGGCAGCCAGCGCCCGGAGCCCAGGCCGGGTTCCTGCGCGGATGGCGTCGAGGCCAGCGCGGACCATGGCGCGGTTGTCGCCGTCGAGGGGGGCGACGTCGGCGATGGTGCCGATGGCGACGAGGTCGAGGAAGCGCCGCACGTCCAGGTCGACGCCGAGGGAAGCACGGATCGCGGCGGCCATGGACATCGCCAGTCCGCAGGAGGCCATCCCCTTGTAAGGGAAGCCGCACTCGGGGCGGTGAGGGTTGAGGAAGGCCAGGGCAGGGAGCGGTTCCGGGGGGACGAGGTGGTGATCGATGACGATGACGTCGACGCCGGCCTGGCGGGCGCGGTGGACGCGGGGAGCATCCGCCGAGCCGCAGTCGCAGGTGATCAGCAGCGAGGGGCGGCGCTCCAGGATGCGGTCGAGCGCCGGGTCGGAGAGGCCATAGCCCCCGTCGAAGCGGGAGGCGAGCATCGGGGTGGCCTGGCCCCCCAGCAGCCGGATCGCCTCCGTGAGGATGGCCGCCGCGGTGATGCCGTCGCAGTCGTAGTCGCCGAAGATCACGACCGGCTCCCTGGCCCGGATGGCCCGGGCGATGCGCTCGGCGGCGGGGGCGCGGTCGGCCATCGCGTCGGGGCGGGTCATCTGCGACAGCTTCGGGTCGAGGAAGCGCCGGGCGGCTTCCACGTCGCCGTGGCCCCGGCGCTCCAGCAGATCGGCGGCGGTTACCGTGAGGCGCAGGGCGCGGGCGAGGGCGTGGGCGGAGGCGGAGGCGGGCGAGGGGATCTGCATCGGGTGCGTCCAGTCCGCCCAGCTTGCCACGGTCGGGCCCCCGCCACGAGGGTCACCACCAGGGGACGTTGCACCCGGCGGAGGTCATCGCCTCGCGGAGCTCCTCCTGGATGCCCGCGCCGGGGCCGGTCATCACCAGGTCAAGCTGGTGGCGAGCCTCGTCGATCTTGCTCCGTGCCTCGTCGTTCTGCTTGCCGATCTGCTGGGCCTTCTCCTCGTCGCAGGCGTCGAGGCCCAGCGCGCACTTGATCAGCCCCCGCTGGGCCTCGCCCAGCGCCTTGAAGCCCTCGCCGCAGGACTGCGCCTGGGCCAGCCCGTAGGTGCGGGCCATGCCCTCGGTACGCCGGTCCACGCGGATCACCTTCGCCTGGGCCACCGCCAGCTTCATGCTCCCCAGCATCGCCTCCGTGGATCGCGGGAGCAGCTCCGCGGTCTCCAGCCAGCCGAAGAGCCCCGCTGCCCCAGCCTCCACTGCGCCCTCCTCGGTCACGTCCGCCAGCATGCGTTCCTTTGCCCGGGTGACGAAGCCGAGGAACATCGGGCGCTCCATCTTCGCCTTGCTGGCCGCCTGCTTGCTCTTGCCCAGCTCCCGGAACAGCGGCGCCAGCTCCTCGTCCCGCACCGCGATGGATTTCCGCAGCAGCGCCGACCGCTTGAGCACCACGCGGTAGGGCTTCAGCACCTTCATCAGCACCCCCACGGCGTCCGCGGGCCGGACCTTGGCCAGCGCCGCCACCTGGTCCAGCTCCGGACCCAGCGCCGCCAGCGCCTGCTTCTCCCGCAGCTCCGCCTCCCCTGCTGCCACCATCGACGGCAGCCTCGCCAGCAGCGCCCCGTCGTCGGGGATCTCCAGCCTCCCCAGCCTCGCCTTCGGTTCTCCCTGCTCCTTGACGATCCCGGTGAACTGGAGCGACCCGCCCTTGCAGGCTCGCCGCGCCGTCAGGTACTCCTCCAGCGTCTTGACCGGCGTGTCGCACACCGCCATCACCAGCCCCAGCCCGTCCGCCAGCGCTGTCGGCGTCTCCTTCGGCGAGAACGTCGCCCCCATCACCAGCGGCACCGGCGCCGCCGGCTGCCCCGCCTTGGCCAGGATGGCCAGCTGGTACGACGCCACCAGCGCCGTCGGCCTCGCGCCGCCGGCCTCGCACCGCGCCCGGTAGCCGCTCACCTTCCTCGCGGCCTCCTCGCACTCGAACTGGTTGCCGCAGCCCAGGCTCGCCTTCAGCTCTTCCTGGAGATCCTCGCAGCTTCTGGTGTCAAGCCTGACCCTTTGGGGCTCCGGCATCCTGCGCTCGACGCTGCGCTCCAGCATGCGGACGACCAGCGGAGTGCCGTCGTTTTTACCGCAGCGGGTGGCCCAGGACTCGGCGGCGTCGAGGCAGGAGTTTCCCTTGCCGCAGCCGTTCTTGAGGAGATCTTCCGCCTCCTTGCCGCAGGGGGTCGGGTCCTCCTTGGTGCGGGCCTCGTACTGCTCCAGGAGCTCCTCCACGTCGTCGTGGTCGACCTCGCCCTTGTCGGCGATCTTGGGGCAGCGGGCCTGCCACTCGCGGGTCAGGTCGCGGGCGTGGATGCAGAGGGAGCCCTTGCAGGTGCTCTCGTCGCGGATCCACTTGAGCACAGCGACGCACTCGTCGAGCCGTTTTCCGCTGAAGTCGCGGGTGGCGTGGAGCCACTCGGCGGTGCGCTGAATGCCGGCCCACTCGTCCTCGATGCGGGGGTCGCTGGTGGGCTTGGGAGGCGGATCGCTGGTGGTGGGGCACCCCGCGAGCAGGAGCCCCAGGAACAGCAGCGCGCCGGATCGTACCCGGAGGGGAAGGAAGGCCATGACGGGTCAGTGTAGGCAAATGTCCGATGAATGCGCGAGTTTTGGGGTGTACGCAGCCCCGGCGAGGTTTGGGCAGGGGGAGGGGGTTGGACGGTAGAGTGGAACCGTACCCCACAGGGAGCTAGTTAAGGGCCTGGATCGAACATGGAAGAACAGGAACCTATCCTCCCACCCACCGAGGAGGAAGTCGCGGTGGTGGCTCAGGCCCCGAGCGGCGCGCTCTACGCGGCAAGCGGCGGGCTGCCGCCGCGGTGGAGTGGCGAGGATTTCACGGCGCAGGTCCAGGGGTTGATCCCGGTCTTGCGGAGGCTTTGCCAGGCGTTCACCCGCGACGCCGACGAGGGGGAAGACCTGCTGCAAAACGCCCTCCTCAAGGCGTACACCCACCAGCGGAGCTACCAGGGGCGAGGGCCGCTCTCCGGGTGGCTCTACAGCATCATCCGCCACGAGCACGAGGAGCAGGTACGCCAGATCGCCCGGCGCCGCGCCCTGCTCGATCTGGAGCAGAAGCGCCACGGGATGTTGCTGGAGGAGCTGAACCCCGAGCCCGGGATGACGCCGGAGGAAGGGGTTGGCCGGGCCGAGCGCCGGAGGCAGATCCGCGAGGGGATCGAGCGGCTCCCGGAGCCCTACCGAGAGGTGGTTGGGCTCTGCGATCTGGAGGAGCTCCCCTACGAGGAGGTGGCGGCGCGGCTGGGGCTACCGGTGGGGACGGTCAAGAGCCGACATGCCCGGGGGGTGATGCAGCTGAAGGAGCTGCTGCAGAGGCGGTTGTGATTCAGAAGAAGAGCTGGGTCTGGAGGGTGATCCGGTGGGCAGGTGGGTCCGTCTCGTGGAGGAGGTGGGTGTAGCGGCCCTGGAATTTGAGGTGGTTTCCGTCGACGTAGACGGTGGCGAGGGCCTCTGCGGCACGGATCTGATCCCGGGGGGTATTCCGGTCCGGGTCGAGGAGGTCAAGGCGTCCGGCGAGCTCCAGGGTACGATCAAGGATCTGCAAGCCTACCTGGACGAAGCCTCCGGCGGCCTGGGTTCGCTTGCCGTTGTAGCCCGTGGCGTTCCGGGCGTAGATCTCGACCAGGGAGGTGAAGCGTTCCCAGGTGAAGGCGAGGTCGGCGCCTGCGGTCTGGTTGTGATCTACCCCGAGCGGCAGGCTCTTTGGCAGCCCGCTGGACGGGTCCGCGCGCTGCTCGGAGCGCATCACCTCGCCTCTGTAGGCGTTGACCCCGAGGGAGAGACGAGGAGGGCGGTGTGACGCGAGGGAGGCGGTCTCGTCGAGCGGCATCGACCCCAGCGGATCGACCTGGAGGCGACCCATCCAGAGCATCCGGTCGTCGTCGTTGGAGCCCTTGTTGATCCCGTTCCCGTTGAAGACCGCGGCCTGGTAGGTGAACAGGCCCTCCCAGAGGCTCCCCCAGAGCATGGCTCCGGTATCCCGGTCGGCACGGAAGAAGTCGCTGGCGAGGGAGAAGTCCGGGAACTGAAGCCGGGGGACGGGGGTCTGGAAGGAGCGCGAGAAGGGGGTCAAGAACTGGCCAAGGCGGAGCTGAACCCCGCTGGTGGGCTTGAGGTTCACCTCGAAGTCGAGGAGGCGGGCGCTCGCGCCCGCCAGCTCCGGCTGGACGAAGAACTGGACCCTCGGGACCACGAGGGAGCCACGGATCTGAGGCCGGACCATGCGAACCACGAAGTTGCTCCTCTGGGTGAGGTCCGCGGCGTCGGAGCGCTCGTAGCGGAGCTGGGAGAGGAGGCCGAGACGGAGGTCAAACGAGCCATCGGCGGAGCGGGCAGAGAGACCGCGTTCAGCGGACAGGCGAGGTGATCGCGCCTCCTCGCGGTGGACCTCGGTGGAGGTTCCAGCTCTCGCGCGGGTCGACAGCAGGAGGAGCGCTGCGGCTCCGAGGGTGGTGCGGAGGGGGTTCATGGGGTCTGTCCGCCATTCTTGGGGAAGCGAGCTCATGCACGATTTTTCTTGAAAA
>CAZSDX010000022.1:0-24606 GCA_964605685.1 uncultured Polyangiaceae bacterium | reverse complement strand
CCGCGGGCCGGGGCGGTCGCGGGGGCCGCGGGGGGGGGGCGGGCTGCTGGGGGCCTGGGGGGCGTCCGGGCTGTGGGCGGCCTGCGGGGCGGCGGCGCTGGCGGGGGCGCTGCTCTTCGCCCGGCGCCGCTGACCGGGGGAGGCTCGCGAAAGAGTCGTCTCCCGGGTCAGGAAGTACGATACTCCGTGGGGCATGTCCGGGCGCTCGACGCTTTTCCTTACCTGGTTGCTGGTGCTGGGGGTACCCCTCCCGGCGGCGGCGCGGCCTGACGACGGGCCCTCGCCGGCGGCGCTGGAGGCCGCCAAGGATTTCTTCCGCAAGGGCAACGCGGAGATGGACGCGGGCAACCACGAGCGCGCTTTGGAGTATTTCCTCCAGTCGCGGGCGCAAGTGCCCTCCATCGCCAACACCAACAACGCCGGGCTGGCGCTGGAGAAGCTGGGGCGCCTGGACGAGGCGCTGGAGATGTACGAGCGCCTGCTCCAGGAGTTCGCCGCGAGGCTCAGCAGCGACGAGCGGACGGCGATCTCCGACAAGGTGGCGGCGCTGCGCAAGGAGATCGGCGCCCTGGAGGTGTCCGCCAACGTGGATGGCGTGCTGGTCATCGACGGGAAGAAGCGGGGGGAGCTCCCGCTGTCGGCGCCGCTGCGGGTGCTCCCCGGGCCCCACGTGGTCCGGGTCATCAAGGACGGCTACGCCCCGGCGGAGGCGACGATCTCCGTGGGGGCAGGGCAGAGCGCCCGGGTGGACCTGAAGCTGGAGGCGCTGACGGCGGTGGGGCGGCTCCGGGTGACCGATAGCTCCGGGGCCGCCGGGGTGGAGGTGCTGGTGGACGGGGCGCCGGTCGGGCGGACCCCGTGGGAAGGCGCCCTGGGTCCGGGGAGACACCTCGTGGCGCTCCAGGGCAAGGAGGTGGGGACGGCGCCGGTGGCGGTGACGGTGCTGGTGGGGCAGGTGGTCAAGACGGAGCTGAAGGCGGTGAGGCTGGGGCCCGCGCTGAGCGTGGTGTTCGAGCCGATCACGGCGAAGGTGACCCTGGACGGGGTGGAGGTGGGGGCGGGGCCGTGGCGGGGGAGGCTGCCCGCCGGAGAGCACACCTTCGAGGCGCACGAGGAGGGGTATTTCCCGGCGACGGTGCAGGTGGGGGTGACCCAGACGACGGCGAACGTCGCGCTGCGGCTGGACGAGAGGCACCCGAGGTGGCGCCAGGCCCGCGGGGGGACCTGGCGGCTGGGGGCGGTGCTGGCGGGGGCCTCCGGGGAAGACCTGGGGAGCAAGGCGGAAGCCGACTGCGGGAGCGGCTGCGGTGATGCGGCGTCCGGGGGGTTCCTGGCGGGGCGCCTCTCGTACCACCTGCCCAACCGGCTCTTCTTCGACGCGATGGTGGGGGCGCTCCAGCTTGATCGGGATCTGAAGCGCTCCGTGAGTCGGGGGCTGGCGACCTACCAGCTACGCGACCAGCTCCGCTACCGGGGGTTGATGGCGCAGCTTGGCGTGGGGTACCAGGTCCGGCTCAGCAAGGACTGGAGCCTGGGGGGCCGGATGGGGGTCGGGTTCCTGTCCCTCAAGGTCAGCGATGTGATCGATGGAACGGTCAGCGTTCCAGGAGGGAACGCGGTGGTGCAAGTGGACCGAAGCGGGTCCGCCAGCCGAGGGGCGACCCTCGTGGTGGCGCCGTCCCTTGGGCTGGAGGGCAGGGTGGCGGAGCGGTTGCACCTGGGGCTGGGGCTCGGTGCCTTGCTTTCGCTGCTGGATGGACCGTCCTTCGATCACGGAGAGGTGCTGCCGCAGGGAACCTGCTCCCCTTCGGCCCCCGCAAGCTGCCTCAAGGGGGATAACTTCACCGCCAGCGAGCGAGCTTACTCGCGCTTCCTCCTGTGGACCCCGCAGGTTTCGCTGGGGATCGATTTCTTACTTACCTGGAAGGAACAAGGACGATGGCTAAGCGCAAGCGACTCTCCGCGCTCCCCGCGGCCCTGGGGCTGGCGACGCTGCTCGCCGCGGTGCCCGCGGAGGCCCTGGAGTGGAAGCAACCCGGCCCCGGAGATCTCCTGGGGGTGGGGCTGATCTCCCCGGTGGTGGTGCCCCTCGTGGACGGGCGGACGCTGGTGGTCGGCGGCTTGACCGGACCCCTCTCCTCGCTCACCGCCGTGGACAAGGCGTTCCTGATCGATCCGTCGGCGCCCTCGCCCCAGAAGATGATCTCCGAGGTCGCCCCCATGAGCACGGCGCGCCACGGCCACGCCGCGGCCCTGCTCCCCGGAGGACGGGTGCTGGTGGTCGGCGGGTTTCCGGACAAAGACAGCAACGCGGCGCTGACCTCCGCGGAGATCTACGACCCAGCCAGCGACACCTGGACAACCATCGAGGGCACCGGCGCGGCGCGGGCCTGGGCCACCGCCACCCCGCTGCCGGATGGCCGCGTGCTCCTGGTCGGAGGGACCGACGGCAAGAACAGCCTCGACTCCGTGGAGAGCTTCGACCCCTTCGCCAAGGACGGCGCCGGCAAATGGAACGGCCTCGCCCCCATGAAGGTCGGCAACGAGACCTTGGGGCGCCACGCCCACTCGGCCACGCTGCTGCTGGACGGCAGGCTCCTGGTGGCCGGCGGCGTGCGGGGGTCCGGGGCGACCCAGGACGCGGTGTTGCTGGATCTCGCTGCTCCTTCGGGACAACCCTGGAGCAAGGCGGCGAACATCGGCCAGGGCCGCGCGGGTCATACGGCCATCCGGATGCGAGGGGGGCAGGTGGCGCTGCTGGGGGGGTGCAGCAACCCGCCGTCCTTCGAGATCAGCGAGGCCGCGGCGAACGGGTGCGTCGCGGAGAACGGAGTTCGCTACTACACGCCGGAGAAGAACAGCTGGGGGCTGCTGAGCGGCCCTGAGCCGGCGGGGCTCGGGGGGCGGATCTGGGTGGGGCTGCGGAGCGGGTGGATCCTGGCCGCCGGCGGTCGCTACAAGAACAGCGAACCCGGCAAGAGCGACGGGCTCTCGGAGAAGTCCGTGTCGTTCTTCCGGGCGCCGGGGGCGTCCTCCGACGACCCGGGGGATGTCGGGGCGCCGCTGGGGGGGTTCTGGGATTGGGCTGTGGAGGATGCCTCCTCGCCCCTCACCCTCCAGGTACCTCGCGCCTTCGCCGGGGTCACCGTGGATCAACGGGGGCGTGTGCTGGTGGTCGGAGGGCTCAAGGACGGCTTTGCCCAGCAGTCCGTCGAGTTCCTGGATTACCTCGACAACGGCACCCCGTGCCCCAAGAGCCCCCAGACCTCCCTGGAGTGCGCCAGCGGGGTCTGCTCCGATGGTGTCTGCTGCGATCGGCGCTGCGACTCGGTGTGCGACGCCTGCGTCAAGGGCAAGACCAACCTCGGCAAGGACGGGCTCTGCGGGGCCGACATCGCGCAGGAGGGGACGCTCGGCTGCAAGCTCTCCGGGGCGTCGTGCTCGGACAACTCCATCGACGTGGGCCGTTGCTCCGGGGGAGCCTGCGTCGACGAGGTGCAGGACTGTGGGTACTTCAAGTGCCAGGACAAGAAGCTCTGCCCGACGACTTGCAACGGCGTCGTCGACTGCATCTCCAGCAACCCTCCGCTGGTCTGCGCCGACGTTGGCGGCAGCAAGGTCTGCTCGCCCCAGCTTGCGGACGGAACCGCTTGCTCCGGGGACATCGACTGCAAGTCGAGCCAGTGCGAGCCCAAGGAGCCCGCCTCGACGATCAAGCCGTCGCCTGCCCGGGTCTGCTGCGCCCAGGATTGCGGCGCCGACCAGTGCGACAGCACGGGCGTGATCCGGAACTCCTGCGGCGACGGCGGGGCCTGCAAGAAGAGCTACGAGTACTGCAACGGCTTCAAGTGCAGCGGAGCCGCCTGCCTGACCTCCTGCAACACCCACCAGGACTGCACGGAGGACCACTACTGCGATACCCCCACGTGCAAGCCGCGTCAGGCGAACGGCACGTCCTGCGAAAGCGACGTCCAGTGCGCGAGCGGGGTCTGCGTGGAGAAGGTCTGCTGTGACAGCCCGGAGTGCAAGACCAACCTCTGCAAGTCCTGCCGCGCCACGAACACCGCTGTTGCCGAAGGGGTCTGCGCGCCGGTGAAGATCAACACGGATCCCCGAGAAGCTTGCGCGGACGAGATCGGACAGAACCCCTGCGGCAAGACCGGAGCTTGCAACGGCGCGGGGGCCTGCAACTTCGTCGCGGCGGATACCCCCTGCAAGGCGTCCACCTGCAAGGATCAGGTCCAGACCGACCACCGATGCGACGGCGCGGGGATCTGCTCGCCCTCCACGAAGGACTGCGAGGGCCAGCTCGTCTGCGACGCCAGCGGGAGCCAGTGCAGGACCGGCTGCGACGCCGACGCCGACTGCGTCGGCAACTTTTCCTGCGACACCGCGGGACGGAAATGCCGGAGCGAGTGCTCGCAGAAGGGCGACTGCAAGGCGGGCTTCAACTGCAACAAGGCCACGAAGCAGTGCGTGCAGGTGGCCACCTGCATCGACGCCGTGACCTACCTCGATGACAAGGGGATCGAGCAGAAATGCCGCCCCAACCACCGGTGCAGCGACAGCACCGACGGCGGCGCGGACGCCTGCGCGGGCCCTTGCCGCTCCTCCCTGGACTGCGCGGACGGCTTCGTCTGCGGCGCCAGCGGGGATTGCCGGCAGCCGCCCGTGGCCGGAGACCCGGGGGACTGCTTCTGCTCCTCGCCGGGGCGCGCTGCGTCCTCGTCTCCGGCGGCGCTGGCCCTGCTGGCCCTGGCCCTGGCGGGCGCCCTTCAGCGGCGGCGCGCCCGGTAGCTCGCGGAGCTCAGCGCGGCGAGGAGGGCTGCTGGAGCCCGCCCCCGACCTTCCGCCGCCCCAGGTACAACGGCCCCGCCGCTCCCTTCCCCGACGGCGTCTCTTCGCTGGACGCTGCGCTCGTCGCCTCGCTCCTCTCTTCCGCCCCCTGCTTCGCCTGGCTCGCACCTCCGGCGGTACCTCGCACACACCGCGACGGATGCACCACGATGCGCGTGGCCGTCACGCACACCCGATCCTCCCCGCGCCCTGGCGTGATGTTCGTGAACGCACACGATTCACCCAGATCGACCCCGGACCCACCACGATGAAGTCGAGCCTCTTGTCGTTGTCCACGTCGGCGATGCGGACATCGCTCGCGTTCGAAAGGCCCTCGGGGATGTCCAGCGGCGCCGAGATCGGAGCCGGGAACGAGCCGTTGGTGTTGCCCAGCATCACGGCAAGGGTCGTCCCGTTGGCCAGGAGCACGGCCTTGTCCACAAGGCCGGCCACGTCCACGGCCACGGCCACGGTTCCCGTCCACGTGGACGTGGCCGTGGACGAGCTTCGTGGCCGTGGACGAGTTTCGTGGACGTGGCCGTGGACGAGCTTCGTGGACGGGGATCTGAACAAGGCTGACCTGGCAGAGATTGTCGGGATGACCTTGCCTGCCTCAAGGATCGCTGCTTTGTTGCCAGGAGGCCCCCCCAACGCTCCCGGAGATGAGGTCCGGGGCTGCGGGGAGAGGTCCACCGAAGACCCACACGATGAGCGAACGAATCCTCCTCCGGCAACCGGATGTGGTCATCACGGACCTGGAGGTGCGCTTCCCTGGCGGCGTCGTGGCGCTGGAGAGGATCCAGCGTTTCTGGATCATCACGCGGCGCCCCGGGCTGGCGCTGGGGGCGACCCTGGCGTTCCTGGGGGTGGCGCTGCTGCTCCGGGGGGCTGGCTTGCTGCGGCTGATCGGCGCGGCGCTCGCCGGGTACGGGGTGCTGCGCGCCCGCGCCGAGCGGCACACCCTGATGCTCCAGATCGAGGGCGTCGCTGCCCCCCAGGTTGCCCTGGAGACCCGCGATGTTTCCCGGGTTCACCAGGCGCTGGCGGCCCTGGCGCGGGCGAAGATGGCCCCTGGACAAGGGGAGGAGTGTGGTACGCTGGGTAACGAATGACCGGCAAAGAACGGGGTAAGCCCGGTGCGGAGGAGCCCGATCTTGGAGCCACGCTCGGTTTCATGCGTCTGCTCTGGGGGATCGATCACGCGCTGCAGCTCCTCTCGAAGAGGATGGAGGGGCGCCTGGGGGTGACGGGGCCGCAGCGGCTGGTGCTGCGGCTGCTGGGTCGGTTCCCGAACAGCACCGCGGGGGCGTTGGCGACCATCCTCAAGACGCACCCGAGCACCCTCACCGGGGTCTTTCATCGCCTGGAGGAGCGTGGGTTGATCCACCGCGCCGTAGATCCGGCGGACCGTCGGCGCGCCCGGCTCTCGCTGACCCCCGAGGGAGAGACCCTCAACGCCCAGCGGAGTGGCACCGTGGAGGCGTCGATCCGCCGGGCGCTGGGCCGGATCTCCGAAGCAGATCGCGCCGCCACCGAGCGGGTGCTCCTCACGATCGTCGAGGAGCTGGAGCGGGACATCGGGGACTGACGGACGAGGCGTCCCTGCGCCCTCCGCGCGGGGGGCGCCCGGGTCAAGGGCAGGAGAGCTGGGTGGCGCCGGGCTCGTCGCCGGTGCATTTCCCGTTGAGGCAGGCGCCGCCGAAGCAGCGGCTGTCCGGGTCGTCGGTGCAGGCGGCGCCGGGGTCGAGGTAGGGTGTGCACTGCTTCTTGGAGGAGCAGAAGCTTCGGCTCTTGCACGGGTCGTCGTCGGTGCAGGAGGCTCCGTCGGCGAGGGAAGCGGCGCAGGTGCCCTGGGCGCAGTAGGCGTCCTTGGTGCAGTCGAAGGAGGCGATGCAGGAGCCGCCGACGGCGACCCCGGGGATGCACACCCGCGAGGAGGCGTCGCAGCGGAGCCCCTCGCCGCAGCGGTAGACGACGCCGACGGCGAGCTTCGGGTCCTCGTTGACGACGAGGGTCTGGCGGGTGTCGCCGACGCAGGGGGTGGCGTTCTCCTTGCCGGGGAGGACGTGCTGGCAGATCTTCTTGGCTTCGAGGCCGACCTCCTCGCAGCGCACCTCGCCCTCCGCCGGGGGCGCGCACTCGGTGCTGGAGGAGCACGCCTCGCCGGGGGCCTTGCCGACCGGACCGGTGCTGACGGAGATGGCGCCCTGGCACTCGGGGACGCCGGCGTCGAGGGTGGCGCAGGCGTCGCTCTTGCCGGCGAGGGCCTTGAGCCTGGTGATGCAGGACTGTCCCTTGGTCTTGTCGAAGGAGCCCGAGTCCTTGATCAGGGCGAGCTGGGCGAAGGTGGCCTGCTCGCAGGCGTCCTGGTCGCCGTTCTTGCCCGCGGCCTTGCAGCAGGGGGCGGCGGCGGCGCAGTAGGCGGAAGGGTACTGGTTGGCGAAGTCGTCCAGGGTCTCCGGGGGGTCGGTGGGCGAGGTGTTCTTCTTCGGCTTGATGGAGCCGGAGGGAGGAGGCTCGTCGTCGTCACCGCCGCAGGCGAGGGGGAACCCGGAAGCCAGGACCAGCGCCAGGGCAAGGGCAAGAGGATCGCGTCGCATCGGAGAGAGCGTACCACGCTCAGGGGGCGAGCCGGGGAGAGGCGAGGGCGCCGGTGGCCCGGAGCGCCTCGAAGAGGACGATCCCAACGGCGTTGGACAGGTTCAACGAGCGGACCGCGCCGCTGGTGGGGATGCCATAGACCCGCTCCGGGTGGCGCTCCAGGAGGTCGGGGGGCAGGCCGGTGCTCTCCCGGCCGAAGACCAGGGCCGAGCCCGGCTCGTAGGGGGCGTCCAGGTAGCTGCGGGAGGCGGTGGCGGAGAACAGGAGCCAGCGGTCCGGCGGCAGGGCATGGGCCAGGTGGGGCAGGTCCGGGTGCTGCTGGAGGTCGACCAGGTGCCAGTAGTCCACTCCGGCGCGCCGCACCGATTTCTCGTCGATCCGGAAGCCGAGGCGACCCACCAGGTGGAGCCGGGCGCAGGTGGCGGCGGTCATCCGGGCGATGCTGCCGGTGTTCTGGGGGATCTCCGGCTCCACCAGGATCACATGGAAGGGAATTTGGGGGGGATCCACCCGGAGACGAAGGGTCGCCATGGGCGCCGGATGTAGCGGAACAATCCGGGGGGTAGAAGGGGGCGCTTGACCCGGGGAGCCGCGAAAACGTAGCCTGGGCGCCGGAGATCCCTGGAATGCGCATTCATGCTGCCCTCGCCTCGGTCGCGGTCGCCTCTGCGCTCGTGAGCTTCGCCTCCACGGCCCGAGCCGACTCGATGGACCCGGCGATCGAGCGACTGACGAGGCCCTTCGAAGTCGACAACGCCACGGGCCTCACGGCCGCCGACCTGCCCACCGGGAGCAGTTGCGTCGCCGCCGGAGGGCGAGTCATCCCGCTGGTGGGCGCCAACGGACGCACATCCGTCGTCCAGTGTCGTCCGGACAACCTCGCCTTCGCCAAGCTGATCAACCAGTACGCCGCCGCCATCGCCCCCACCGCGATGCACTCGGCGCGCACTACCGGCTTTGGCAGCTTTCACCTCTCCTTCGAGGGGGCCTTCACCAGCATCGACAACGACGCGTCCTACTGGAAGGACGGCACCCGCGGCCCCCAGGACGCCAGCGACAAGAAGTTCTCCATCCGGAACAACGATCCGGCGAGCATGCTCCAGGTCTACAGCATCAAGAGCCGCAAGGGCTTCCCCTTCGGTCTGGAGATCGGCGCCCAGGTGGGCACCATGGCCCAGACCAACATCATCACTGGCGGCGCCGACGTGCGGATGTCTTTGCTGGAAGGCTTCCGCAAGGGCGCCCTCGGCATCCTCCCGGACCTGGCCGCGGGCGGTGGCGTCCGCACCATCTCCGGCACCCCCCAGTTCAACCTCACCGTCGCCTCCTTCGACCTGCAGATCTCGAAGAACCTGCCGGTGGGCGACTCCAACATCCTCATCCCTTACGTGGGTTTCCAGCAGCTCTGGATCTTCGGCGACTCGGGCCTGGTCGACACCACCCCCAAGACCGACCCCCTCGGCTACTGCAACTACACCGGCGCCAACATCCCCGGGAACTCGGACCCCAACAAGTTCACCGACGCCAACGACCCCAAGGGCACCCGCTTCTACGACGGACAGCCCAACTGCCAGGGCGGTTCCCCCCTCGACTTCAACAACACCTTCGTCTTCGAGCAGGTCCGCCTCCAGCGCCGCCGCCTCATCGCGGGCCTCCACTTCCGCCACGAGTACGTCTACGTCGGGGGCCAGTTCATGACCGACATCGGCGACGCCAAGGACATCAGCGACAAGAAGGAGAAGATCGACCTCAGCGGCGAGAAGGGCCAGAACTCCTTCGTCTTCGAGCTGGGGGCCTTCTTCTGATCGGAGACCTCACCCCCCCCAGCCCCCCTCTCCCTCAAGGGCAGAGGGGGGAGCGGAAACGGATCGGAGACCTCACCCCCCCCAACCCCCCTCTCCCTCAAGGGCAGAGGGGGGAGCGGAAACGGATCGGAGACCTCACCCCCCCCAACCCCCCTCTCCCTCAAGGGCAGAGGGGGGAGCGGAAACGAGGTGTCCTCAAAACCTCACCCCCGACCTCCTCCCTCGCAGACAAAAGGGGGGCCGTCGTCCTCTTGCTCCCCTTCGCCTGCGCTCCGACCCTTCCGCCCGCCGAGCCTCCGGAGGTGTCTCCCACGATCCCCGCAACCACAACGACCGCGGCGCCTCCGCTGGCCTCCGGCTGGACGCCACCCGCACCGGGGACGCTCCCGCCGATCGCACGGGAGCCTCGCCCCTCCGCTCACGCCGGAGGGCGCTACCTGGCGCGGCTCTTCGCTTCCGAGCCGGAGCGTTACCGCGCCGGAGAGCCAGCCCCCGTGGGCGCGGTCACCTGCGAGGAGCTACGGGAGGCCGAGGGAGGTGCCCCCGGGCCCACGCTCTGCATGCTCCAGGAGGCGGACGGACCCCGCTTCGGCGTCCGGCTTCCCGGGCAGGAAGGCTGGCGCCGCGAGGGGGCGCTGGAGGAATGCACGGGCTGCCATGGGACGAGCCCGCGAGGAGGATGGCTGGGGCCGTGAGACACAGCGGTCACCACCTGCGGCAGAGCGCCGCCAGCGCGGCCACGAGGAGCAAGGCCAGCGAGGCGACGAGCCAGGGGCCCGGGACGGCGTCGCGCTGGAGGGGCGGCGGGAGCGGGGGCTGGTAGTTGGTGCGGTAGGGGTCGCCGGAGGGCTGGAGGGGCTGCTCTGGTTCCTGTGGGGTCGGCTCCTCGGGGAGCAGATCACCTTCCGGGGTCCAGAGGGGAGGATCGAGGCGGGAGACCCACCGGCGTACCTCGTCAGGGGAGCAGGGAGGCGTTGTAGCGAGGAGCGCCTCCAGCATCGCCGCCGCGTGCTCGAAGCGCTCCTCGGGGAGCACCGCGAGCCCCCGGAGGATCACGCGCTCCAGGTCGGGGGGCAGGTCCGGGCGAAAAGTGGAAGGCGGCTCGATGTCGCCCTTGAGGATCTTCTCCAGCCGGTGCAGGTCGCTTTCGGCCTGGAAGGCGAGCCTGCCGGTCACCACCTCCCAGAGGAGCCGGGCGACGCCGTACAGGTCGGTTCGCCGGTCGCAACCGAGACCTCGGATCTCCTCGGGAGCGAGGCGACCGATGTTGCCCTTGATCGTGGCGGCGGGGCCCCGGCAGCCGCCGCGGTCGTCTCCCCGCAGGAAATCCGGGAGCCCCAGCCTTGTACTCCCGTCGACCCCGACGAGCACCCGGTACGGCGCGAGGCTCCGGTGGAGCAGCCGGAGCGGCGTCCCGTCCGCTCCCGTGGTCTCATGGATGGCGTGGAGACCCAGGAGTACTTCCGAGAGGATCGCGGAGGCCACGCCCAGCGGGATCTGTTCGCCCCGGCGGCGCGCGGTCGAGAGGATCGAGGCCAGGGTCCAGGAGGGCGCGCACTCCTGGATCAGAAGCAGTCCCCGGGGGTCCCGGCGGATGTCGAGGAGACCCTGTACGCCGGGGTGCCGCACCCGGCGCCACGCGCTGGCCTCCTCGAGCAACCGCGCCGTCCACTCCGCGTCGCCGTCGTCGGGCAGAAGAAGCGAGACCTGCCGGGGCGAGCGGACCCAGGGCCACCGGGGGAGGAGGAGGTCCTGCGCTGCGGAGAGGTCCATCCCGCAAGGGTAACCCATCCGGCGGCAGGCGCCCGCGGCGCGGCGAGGGCTCGATGGTGACGCTGCTGGATGGCGCCCTGGGGACCGAGCTGATCGCCCGGGGGATCCCCGCGCCGGCGCCGCTCTGGAGCGCGCTGGCCCTGGAGACGCACCCGGACGTGGTAGCGGCGCTTCACCGGGGCCACGCGGAGGCCGGCGCGGAGGTCCACACCGCCAACACCTTCCGGACCCGGCGCCGCGACGCGGGCGCTCGGTGGGAACACCTCACCCGGCGCGCGGTGGAACTGGCGCGCAGCGCTGTCCCCGCGGCGCACCGGATCGCCGGCAGCGTGGCGCCCCTCTCGGACTGCTACCGGCCCGATCTCTCGCCGGAGAACCCCCGGCCCGAGCACCGGGAATTCTGCCGGGCGCTCGCCGCCGCAGGGGTCGATCTGCTGCTGTGCGAGACGTTCCCTCACGTGGGGGAGGCGCTCGTGGCGGTGGAGGAGGCGGTCGCCACCGGGCTCCCGGTGTGGGCATCCTTCACCGCGGGGCCAGATGGGTCTTTGATGACCCCTGCGAAGATCCGGCAGGGCGCCCGGGAGGCAGCGGAGCGAGGGGCAAGCGTCGTGCTGATCAACTGCACCGCAGCGAGCAAGATCCTGCCCTTCGTGGAGGCGCTGGCGGGGGTCGGCGTGCCCTTCGGGGTGTACGCCAATGCCGGGGAGCCGGAGGAGGGGATCGGCTGGGGGGACACCGCCGACGGTCCGGCGCGCTACGCGGCGCTGGCGGAGCGGTGGGTGGAGGCGGGGGCCACGGTCGTGGGGGGCTGCTGCGGGACAGGGGCGTCCCACGTCGCGGCGCTGCGCGACAAGCTCCTTGCGGGAGGAGACCGGGGGCGCTGATACTCGCCGGGGATCAGGAGCAAGGAGACCATGCCCAACCCCAGAGATACCTTCTGTTCCTTCTGCGGGGCGCGCTACGAGGCGCCGCTCTCGTACCCCCGGACCTGCAAGAGCTGCGGCGCGACCGTGTGGTCGAACCCGATCCCGGTCGCGGTGGTGCTCCAGCCGGTGAAGGAGGGCGAGCGGGAAGGGCTGCTGGTGGTGCGCCGCGCCATCGAGCCCAGGAAGGGGAAGATCGCCCTGGTGGGGGGCTTCCTGGAGGACCACGAGACCTGGCAGCAGGGAGGCGCGCGGGAGATCCTGGAGGAGACCGGGGTGGCGGTGGATCCCGCGGGGCTCGAGCCCTTCTGGTACACCTCCACCGAGCCTCGCCCCAACCGCGTGCTCCTGTTCTCGCAGGCCCGGCCCATCGAGGCGTCGTCGATGCCGCCCTTCGAGGCGTCCAGCGAGACCTCCGAGCGGGGCCTGGTCTTTGGCCCGGAGGGCCTCGACGATCTGTTCGCCTTCCCCCTGCACGCGGAGGCTGCCCGGCGCTTCTTCGCCGCCCGCGGCCTCACCGGCCCTCACGACTACATGAGCCGCTGACGGAGCGCCGCGGCGCTTGTTCTCCGGGCGGGGTACTGGCAGAGTTTTGCCGGTGAAGCTCTACGGATTCCCCTTCTCCCCCAACACGCGCCGGGTGCTGTTCATGCTCCACGAGGTGAACGCTCCCCACGAGTTCGTGCCCGTCGATCTGACGCAGGGCGAGCACCGCACGCCGGAGTACCTGGCGCTGAACCCCAACGGACGGGTCCCCTGCCTGGTCGACCAGGATTTTATCCTGTGGGAGTCCAACGCGATCCTCCAGTATTTGGCGGCGCGCTTCCCCGAGCACCACCTCGGCGGAGAGCGCCCCCGGGAGCGGGCCGACATCGCCTGCTGGCTCTTCCTCAACGCGGCCCACCTCGGCCCCGCCGTCGCCCACATCTTCGCCCACACGATGCGGCTCCCGGAGGAGAAGCGCATCCCGGCGCTGGTGGAGAGCGCCCGCGCCGAGCTGGCCCGCTGCTTCGGCGTCCTCGAAGGCAAGCTGGCCCAGTCGCCCTGGCTCGCCGGCACCAACTTCACCATCGCGGACATTTCCGTGGCCGCCACCACCAGCGTCGCCCCGATGCTGGGCATCGACCTCTCCCCGTACCCGAGCCTCGCCGCCTGGGATCGCCGCGTCGCCGAGCGCCCCGCCTACCGCAAGACCTTCGCCTGAGCGCTACCAGCGTTCGCGAGGCCAACACCGGCTTTCGAGGGACTCTGCGGGGCCAGGGGGCTGGTAGGGGGCCTCGTCGAGCAGGACATCAAGGCGCACGAAATCGAGCCCACGCGCCCGTACTCCGTCGATGATCTCCGGGAGCGCCTCCAGGGTCGGGCGGCGATCCGCCGTGCCCCCCAGCCCCGCTCCGTCGTGGAGCAACACCACCCCCCCGGGACGGAGCCTCGCCAGCACCCTCCGGGCGATGACCTCGGCGCTCGGTTCGACGGCGTCGTAGCCCCGGGCCTGCCAGCCGACCGCCACCATGCCGCGCCGCCGGAGCGCGTCCCCCAGGGCCGGGTTCTTGAAGCCCAGCGGCGCCCGGAAGAGGCGCGGCGCCGCGCCGATCACCCGGGCGATGGCCGCGTTGCAGGCGTCGATCTCCTTCCCGGCGGCGGCGGCGAGCAGGAAGGGAAACGCGAGCCCGTGGCGGTGGCTGTGGTTGGCCGCGAGGTGCCCTTCCCGGTGGATGCGCTCCACCAGGTCAGGGTGTTTTTCGACCCGCTCGCCTACCAGGAAAAAAGCGGCCTTCACGCCGCGTGTCGCCAGGAGGTCGAGGAGGGGTGGGGTGAAGTCGGGGTCGGGTCCGTCGTCGAAGGAGAGGGCGACGGCGCGGGAGGGGCCGCGAGCCCGGGAGCGGGTCGGGGCCCAGAGGGAGGCGTTGGGGTGGAGCACCAGCAGGAGCAGGAGGGCGGTCCCTGCGGCGAGCGTCAGGGAGGCGAGGGCGAGCCCCTCGGCGCCAGGGCGCCACCAGGCCGCCGCCGCCGCCAGGAGCAGCGTGGGGATCTTGATAAGGAGGGAGCGGAGCACCGCGTCCTCGGCTCGCGCATGAGGCGATGCTAGCGGGGGGAGGTCCGTGCTACCAGGGGAGGGATGAGCGCCGTGGTCCGGGGTCCGCTGACCGTGCTGGAGCAAGGCACCGCCGGCTTCGAGGAGGCGCTGGTCGGGCTCCAGGAGCGGGGCGTGACGCGGCTGGAGTCCGTGGAGCCGGCGGTGCGGCAGATCCTCGGGGACGTGCGCCACGGGGGGGACCTGATAGTGCGCCGCTACGCCGAGCGGATGGAAGGGCGAGCGCCCAGCCGGCTCATCGAGCGGCCATTCGACGGGGAGGGAGCGCTCCAGCGGCTGCCGAGGGAGGTGGCGCAGGAGCTGAGGGGGGTCGTCGGGCGGCTACAGCGCTTCGCCCAGCGCCAGCGAGAGCCCGACCTGCGCTACGAGGAAGGGGGGGTGCTGCTCGGGCAGCGGCTGCGCCCGGTGCGGCGCGCGGCGATCCTGGCGCCGCCGGGCAAGGTAGGGGCGGCGCTGGGGGTGCTCCAGGCGGGGGTCCCGGCGCGGGTGGCGGGGGTGCCGGATTTGCTCCTGGCGGCCGCGGAGCCCGACGACCTGACGCTGGCCGCGGCCCACCTGATCGGCGCGACGGCGCTGGTGCGGGTGGGCGGGGCCCAGGCGGTGGGGGCGCTGGCCTACGGGACGGAGACCATCCCGCGGGTGGACGTGATCGCCGGGGACGGAGGGCTCTACGCCGCCTGCGCCAAGCGCCTGGTCTTCGGGCATGTGCAGGTGGATGGCCTCGGGGGGCCGCCGGAGATCCTGGCGCTGGCGGACGGCTCCGCCCGGGCGCCGCTGGTGGCCGCGGATCTGCTCGCGGTGGCCGAGGTGGAGGAGGACGCGCTGCCGCTGGTGCTGGCCACGGATCCGCGCGGTCTCGCCTTGATCCAGCAGGAGCTGAGCCGGCAGATCGCGGGGCTCCCCCGGCGTGCGGTGGCCCTCGCCGCCCTGGAGCGCCACGGCAAGGCGCTGCTGGTGCGCCAGCGGGAGCAGCTCCTCTCGGTGGCCGAGCAGATCGCCTGCGCCCAGGTAGCGCTCCACGTCGAGCGCCCGGAGGACGCGCTGGATCGGCTCCGCTCGCTGGGGGAAGCGACCTGGGGCGTCCTCACCCCCGCGGGGGGCGGTATGGGTGGTTTGCTACCCACGGGAGGGACCGCTCGTTTCTGGGGCAACAGCGGGATAGCTGTCTTCCTGACGCGGGCGACCCTGGCGAGGGTGAGCCCCGGGGCGCTGCGTGCGCAGGCTGACGGTCAGGCGTTGCTGGCGAGGGCGGAGGGGAGGGAGGGGCGGGCGAGGGCGGTGGAGTCGAGGCTGGGGCTGCCGGAGGCGAGGGAGCGGTGAGGCGGGGGTTAGGGGGCTAACGTGGGGGGGAGAAGGGAGGGAAAAACCGGGAAAAACCGGGGAGGAAAAATTGGTTTGGTTCTTGCTTCAGGGTCCTGTGCTATGCGGGCCTCTCGCTTGGAAGAGCGGGGGGCGATAGGTCCCTCAGGAGGTCTGAAATGCTACGTCGGATGAGCCGTCTTGGGCTGGGAGTGGCGCTGGTGCTTGCCACGTTTGGGTGCGCGCAGGAGCGCGAGCCGATCAGCCGTGTGCAGCCCAACGCGCTGAAGAAGAGCTTCTTCGTTGGCGAGAACCTGCTGGCCACCGAGGATGATCCGGAGTTCTGGTACCGGGGCACGGTGGTGGACACCGGGTTCGGTGCGCAGCAAGACGGTCTGTTCACGAGCACGTACGCGATGCCGGTGTCCCGCATCAAGTGGGAGATCACGGAGACGATGCTGGTGGCGCGTCTGTCGTACGAGCGCGTGACGGACACCGACGGGAAGATGGGGACGGAGAAGGGGAAGGAGGGGCAGGTGGTGGCGTCCTTCCCGATCCAGACGCACTTCGACATCCGGCGGGCGTACAACCCGGTCACGGGCGAGGAGCAGAACGTGGTCGAGGAGAACATGTTCGACCGGCCGTGGTACGAGCGGGAGTACTTCCGCGTCGACTGGTCGAGGAACATGGTGACCAACGCCTACGAGGTCGACACGCTGTCGATGATCGGGGTGTACGGCGGCGTGCAGTACGAGCCGATGCAGTACTACGTCAACGATCCGACGAGCCCGGACGCTCCGGTGTTCGACGACGGCTACTTCGACGTGACGCAGAAGGTGTACGCGACGCCGAAGAAGGTGACGTTCTCGCCCTACATGGCGAGCCTTTTTGGGCTCGCCTCGTTCCCGGCGTGCATGCTGGACGCGGACTTCTCCGGCGGCACCGCGCCCACCGGCAACTGCAACCCCCACGAGCTGAAGCTCCGGCTGTCCTTCCGCAAGGTCGTGGACACGGACTACGAGGCGCAGGACTGGGACGGCGTGCGGTTCCAGGCCTACGGCGCCTTCACGCTGAACTTCAGCGGCCGCAACGGCTACACCCGTCCTTACGGCATCGTCGACCAGAAGACCCACCGCTTCATCGAGCGGTACAACATCTGGCAGAAGAGCCACTACTACCGCGCCGACGGCAGCGCGGTGCTCTGCGGCGACCCGACCATGAAGGCCCCCGACGGCCGCACCCTGACGCAGCAGGAGGTGGAGGCGCTCTCGTTGCAGGACAGCGACGGCAACGGGACCGTCGACGCCTGCGAGGAGGTCGCCCAGGCGACGGGGCTCTCCGGCTCGCGCTGCGACGTGTACGCCAAGAAGTGCACGCTGCCCTTCCGTGCGCGGCAGGACAAGCCGATCGTCTGGTACTACCACGACGGCCCCACCGACGAGTTCCAGAAGAGCGCCGGCGACAACCAGCTGTTCGACTCGACCAACGGTGATCCGAAGTACGGCCTCTTCGAGCCCACCGACTGGGCGACCTCCGAGTGGGACGTGGCCATGCGCTCGGCGCGCACGACCGCTCGCCTGGTCGAGTGCAAGAAGACGGGCGACGCGGCGGCCTGCGAGGCCCAGTTCCCCATGTGGCACGGCCAGATGGACGACCAGGAAGACGCGATGCGGCTGACCCGCGAGGTGCTCCTCTGCCGCCGCGCCAACGCGGTCGTAACCGGCGGGAAGTCCTGGGTGGACAACAGCTGCGACGCCCTGGCCGATCAGAAGGCGAGCGAAATGGGGATCACCGACCCCGGCGTGATTTCCATCTCCAAGCAGGCTCCGGCGGTGATCCTCTGCCACAACCCAGTGATCGAGGACGACCATCCGGAGTGCCACGCGCCGTTCAAGCCCGGCCAGGAGAAGCGCGTCCGCCTGGGCGACCTCCGGTTCAACGCGGTCAACACCATCAATACCCCGCAGACGCCGAGCGCCTGGGGCATCATGGTGGACGCCACCGACCCGACGACCGGCGAGACCATCGCGTCGAGCATCAACGTCTGGAACCACGTGACCGACATGGCCTCCCAGGGGGCCATCGACATCGTGCGCTACATCAACGGGGAGATCTCCACCAAGGAGATCACCGACGGCAAGTTCATCCAGGACTGGGTGCTGGCCAACGAGGGGATCGCCGGCGGCAGCCGCCTCGGCGGCGCCCTCTCCAAGGAGGAGGCGCTCCAGCGCGTCGCCGCCCTCGCCAAGGACCTCGACCCCGACACCCTCGCCGAGGGCTTCGAGTCGCACCTCCAGGGCAAGAACAGCGCCTTCCTCGCCAAGACGAACGTCTCGCTGAAGCAGCACAACCGCATGGTGCGCGACGTCAAGGCGACCAGCAGCGTCAAGGACTCCTCCAACGCGGCGCTGATCCAGGGCCGCATGGAGCGCGCCCGGGGCACCGAGTTCGAGGCCCAGCTCATCAACAAGCCGGCGCTGGAGGCCACCGGGCTCAACCCGGACACCATGGCCCAGGCGGACCCGGCGCTGGTGACCGACATGGCCTCGCCGCTGCGCATGGGCAACCAGATGGTGCTCTCCCGCATCAAGGAGGCCCGCCAGCAGGCCCTCGCAGACCGCGGCGCCTGCATCATGGAGGCGACTCCGGAGTTCTCCGGCATGATCGGGATGGCCAGGATCCTCAACGACAAGTTCCCGGTCATCGAGGGCGAGAGCCGGGAGGTGCGCGCCGAGAAGATGCGCCGCTACTTCGCTCGGCGCCTCCAGTACAACGTCATCCTCCACGAGATGGGGCACTCCTTCAGCCTGCGCCACAACTTCCTCAGCTCCTACGACGGGATCAGCTTCCGGCCCCAGTACTGGCAGCTCCGGACCCGCAACGGCACCGTCACGGCCCCCTGCACCCAGGCTCAGAACGAGGAAGGCGCGAGGAACTGCGTTGGTCCCCGCTACTTCGACCCCGTCACCCAGGAGGAGACCGACGGGCTCATCTGGATGTGGCAGCAGTCGTCGGTCATGGATTACGCCGGCGACCTCAGCGTCGACATGATGAACCTGGGCGCCTACGACTTCGCCGCGACCCGCATGTTCTACGGCGAGAGCACCAGCGTCTTCGGCGGTAGCCCCGAGATCGCCGGGAACGACGTGAACGCGGGCTGGGTCCTCGACGACGACAAGGACGGCGTCGCCAACAAGGTCGAGGAACTGCTCGGGACCGACCCCAAGGAGCCCAAGAGCCGCCCCTCCAAGGCCCTCCTCACCCAGAACGAGCAGAAGATCAAGGAGGCCAGCGGCATCATCTCCGACTACGCCGACCGCATGGACGGTTTTGGAGGCATCCTCGGCCTCAAGACCGGCACCGAGCATTACTCCCGCTACCAGGCCAAGTACAACCTGATCCGGCCCGACACCTGCGTCGAGGTCGATCCGAACAGCTACCGCCCCTCCAACTGGAACGAGTCCATCGACGGAGCCTTCCACCCCACCATGGACGCCCGCGTCGTGGCTGTCGATGGCAAGTACACGCGCTGCAGGCAGCAGCCGGTCGACTACTCCAACTGGAGCGACCTGCGCCCTGTCTTCTCCGAGACGGACGTGAACGCGATCCAGGGCGACAACCCGCCGGCTGCTGATCCCCAGGGTCGCCTGCGCTTCCCCTATCCCTTCGCCAGCGACGGCTGGGCCGACACCGGGAACGTCTCGGTCTACCGCCATGACCAGGGCGCCGATCAGTACGAGCTGTTCATGTTCCTCCTGGGCTCCCAGGAGAACCGGCACATCTTCGACAACTACCGGCGCAACCGCACCACCTTCGCCATCCGTCCGGCGATGAGCCGCAGCTTCGGCCGCTACACGCAGAAGGTCATGCGTGCCGTCAAGGGCCTGGGCCTCTACAACAACCTCTACGAGATGCTCGGCTTCGGCGGCCAGTGGAAGAGCCTCATGGCGTCCACCTACGCGGAGAACTCCATCGCCGCCTCCATGGCCATGGACCACTTCGCCCGCCAGCTGGCTCGTCCCCAGGACGGCGAGCACTACCTGCTCCAGCAGTCGGACGGCTCCGAGCTGCTGATGGCCAGCGACGGCGCCTTCCTCACCCCCTTCGCCGCCGTCCCCCACATCACCATCCCCAACGGCACCGCCGGCTACAAGCAGAACGGCTTCCTCGCCCTCGGCTTCGGCGGCCGCCCGGTCAACAACAGCCTCGACCGCACCAAGGGCGACTACGCCAGCAGCTACCAGCTCAACGTGGGCAGCTACTACGACAAGATCAACGTCGTGATGGCCCTCACCGAGTCGCAGGACAACTTCATCAGCTCGCAGCGCAACGACTTCGTGGACGCCCGCTACCGCGCCGCCTCCATCGCGGATGTCTTCTCCGACGGGTTCCGCCGCCTCATCGGCGCTGCCCTGGCGGACGACAAGGCCGCCCTCGGTCCCCGGGTCGCCGGCGCCAAGAGCCAGTTCCCCAACTACACCACCAGCACCGACGCCATCGACAAGGCCGAGGCCAACATCAAGGCTTGCGAGAAGTCCGACAGCCAGTGCGTCATCGGCGAGGACGGCGTCTCCGCCTTCCCGAAGCAGCCGATGGCCTGGATCAGCTGGTGGCCCGCCGCTGGCCCCAAGGCCTGCTGGACCACCAACGGCTCCCAGGTGTGCCAGACCTTCAACGGCAACTCCAACGGCTTCGCCAACGGCGTCCCTGCCGAGTCGCTGGTCGTCGACCCGGAGATCGGCTGGGAGATCCAGAAGTACATCATCGCCTGGACCTACCTCTACCTCCCCGAGAACAGCCGCACCGACTGGTTCGACATGCTGCGCATCTTCCGCGGCTACGACCTGCCGGACATCCTCGGCGCCAAGGTCCAGTGGCGTGACCCCTTCACCGGCCTCATCTACGTCGCCCGCAGCTTCGGCAAGGAGACCGTCAACGGTCGCCTCGTCGAGAAGGGCATCGGCGCCCGCGTGCTGGAGCGCGCCAACGAGCTGACCGAGAAGGCCTTCGAGAACAATGGCCGCGATCCTGCCACCGGCGAGGTCTTGCTCAAGCTCGACGACAACGGGAACCCCATCCTCATCGGCGGCTCCGACTGCGGCAGCGTCCCCGTCTGCATCGAGCTCAAGCGCTACAAGTCGGTCCCCGATTTCATGTGGCAGGCCGGCTACGCCTACGGGCTCTCCGAGGGCGCATCCCCCAAGGGAATCTACTTATCCCCCGCCCCGACGCGCCCTCGCCCCTGCGGCGAGGCGCGCCCCGTGCCTCCGAGGCCCGCCCCGCGGGCCTCTGGCCTTTTTGGGCCTCACTCTCCGCTTACCCCAGCGACGGCGGCGGGATCCAGCCCCCCAGCGCTCGCTCCAGCTCCCTCGCCACCGCCAGCGTCAGGTGATCGCGACCGCAGCTCGACGCTACCTGCACCCCCAGCGGCAACCCTCGCCGGTTCAGCCCCAGCGGCACCTGGGTCACCGCGAACTCCAGCACGTTGAAGATCGCCGTGTACACCCACTGCACCGGCAGCAGCAGCGGCAGCACGTGGCGCGGTGCCGGGCGCGTGTGCGACGGGAACAGCAGCACGCCCTTGTCCCCGAGCGCTCCTTCGAGCTGCCGCCTCAGCCGCCGCCCCAGCTCGACGAAGCGGGCCAGCTTCTCCGGGGAGCCCTTCGTCACCTTCTCCAGCCCCGCCAGCCCCAGCGCCGGGAGCGTGTAGGGCGAGCGCCCCAGCAGCCATCGGCCCAGCTCCGCGCCCACACGGATCGCCTCCCCCTCCCCCAGCTGCTCCGCGAAGGATGGCCCCTCCTCGACGGAGAGCATCGACGACCAGATCGCCAGCGCGTCGTCCATCTCGGGAAAATGGGCCTTTTGCACCCGGGCCCCGGCGCGGGCCAGGGCGGTGGCGGCGCGCTCCTGGGCCTCGATGAGGTCATCCGTGACCCCGGGGAAGGAGAGCGGCGCCACGTCCAGCACCCGTAGCTCCCGGAGCTGGACCTCGTCCGGGTCGCGGAACTCCAGCGGGGGGTCGAAGGAGGGATCGGAGGGGTCCGGGCCCGCCATGGCCCGCATCAACAGCGGGAGGTCCTCGGCGCGGCGGCACAGCGGCCCGGCGACCGCGTAGCGCCAGATGCGCCCGTGAGGTACCGGGTGCTGCCCGGAGGAGGGGACGATCCCGGGGCTAGGTTTGTGGCCGAAGACGCCGTTGAAGAAGGCCGGCATGCGGATGGAGCCGCCCACGTCGGAGCCCAGCCCGAAGGGCGAGGCGCCGGAGCCCACCGCGGCGCCTTCGCCGCCGGAGCTGCCGCCGACGGTGCGCGCCGGGTCGTAGGGGTTGCGGGTGCGACCGTAGACCCGGTTGTTGCTCTCCATCCACATGCAGAGCTCGGAGATGTTGGTCACCCCCAGGGGGATGGCCCCCGCCGCCCGGAGCCGCGCCACCGCGGGGGCGTCCTCGGAGGCCCGCAGATGCTTGCGGGCCACCAGTCCGGAGGAGTGCGGCATGCCGGTGAAGGCGAAGCACTCCTTGATGGTGCAGGGGACGCCGTGGAGCGGGGGGAGGTCGTCGCCGCGCGCCCGGCGCTCGTCGGCCCGGCGCGCCTCGGTCCGTGCTTCCTCGTAGCGCTCGTGGACCACCGCGTTCAGCGTCGGGTTGAGGCGCTCGAGGTGCGCCAGGTGCGCCTCCACCACCTCGGCGGAGGAGACCTCGCCGTCGCGGATCTGGCGGGCAAGCTGGGTCGCGGACGCAAGCAGGAGAGGGTTCATGGTCAAAGCCTCGCGGTGATCTCGGTGGCGGCGCGTTCGGCGGCCTCCAGGGCGCCTTCCAGGTATCCGGTCCAGAGGGTTGCGGTCTCGGTGCCCGCCCAGTGGACGCGCCCGACCGGGCGGCGGAGCGCGTCCCCCGCCACCCCCAGGGCTCCGGGCCCCAGCACCCCCACCGGGCACCCGCGGGAGTAGGGCTCCGTGCTCCAGTCCTGCTCGACGTAGTGCTCGGGGCGCGCCGCCTCGGGGCCCAGCGCCCGGGTGAGCGTCGCCAGCACGGCGTCCCTCCGTTCGGCCTCTCCGCGCCGGTGCCAGCCCCGGGCGGCGTCGCCCACCACGAAGGCCAGCAGGGCCGGGACCTTCCCGTCGTGGCTGGTGTTGTCGAAGGCCACGCTCACCGGGCCCTGGGTGCAGACCAGCTCGCCGGACAACCCCCGCTCCCTCCAGAACGGGCGCCGGTAGAAGGCGATGCACTTGACCGTCGCCCCCATGGGGAACTTCTGGACAAGGAGGTCCCGGGCCGCGGGGAGCCCGGGGCGGAAGTCGATCCGGGCCGCCAGCGCCGGGGGCACCGCCACCAGGGCGTAGCGCGCCCGGAGCGCCCCGGAGCGCAGCGTCACCGTGACTCCCTGGTCGTCCTGGTCGATGGCCAGCGCCGGCTGGCCGAGGTGCAGTGCTCCCTCGTCGACGAGGGGCTGCGCCAGCCGGATCGAGAGCTGCTGGGCCCCCTCGACGAAGCGTTGCTCCTGGGCGCCGTCGGCGATCTCCACCAGGCTCATCATGCCGCCGCCGGAGCGCAGGTAATAGAGGAAGTACAGCATCGACAGGTCGCGGGCCTCGGCGCCGAAGACGACCCGGATGGCGGCCTCCATGATGGCGCGGGCGGTGCGGCTATGGACGTGGCTCGACGCCCACTCCTGGAGCGACATCGCGTCCAGTGCCGCGGCGCCGTCGGCCCGCGTGGGGTCGTCCGTCGGGATGCGCTCGCTCATCCGGTCCACGCGCGACAGCGTCCGGTGCAGCTCCAGGAGCTTCCACGGGGCCAGCGTCGGGATCGTCCCCCGGTAGGTGGAGAGCGAGGCCCCGGTGTCCAGGACCTTCTTCCCCTCGTGGAACGTCGGGAACATCCGCAGACCGAGTCGCTGGATCAGCGCCGAGAGCCTGGGCTGGCGGGCCCCGAGCCACTGCCCGCCAAGGTCAATGTTGACCCCGTGCATGGATTGGGTGAGGGTGCGACCTCCGACCCGGTCCCGGGCCTCGATCAGGGCCACGCGGGCGCCCGCGTCGCGGAGGGTCCTGGCCGCCGCCACCCCCGAGAGGCCCGCCCCCACCACCACCACGTCCACCTGGTCTCCAACCATTCGGGGGGTTTACCATGGTTTTCGCTGGTCCAAGTGAGGAGGCTACGGATTGAGATCCGCCAGCGCGATGCGGGCGCTGTGGATCACGAGGGGGTCATTTTTTCCCGTGGCCCGGGCCGAGGATGTCCGCCATGCGAGCGGCGGCGTCGAAGCCCTCGACGTGGGGCGGGTGGTGGCAGGCGCTGACGCAGGAGTCGGGGGTCGGGCGGGCCAGGATCCGGGTCTTGTCGGAGGGGTTCTCCGTGTGGCGAGCGCCGGGTCCGTGGCACTCCTCGCACTGGACATCCTTGAGGAGAGCGTTGTCGGTGACGGTGCTACCTCCGGGCTTCTCGTAGCCGGTGACGTGGCATTTCACGCAGTCGAGGTTGAACTCCTTGTGCTGGTCCGCCAGCGTCTTGTAGGCGCGGGCGTGGGCGGTCTTGTTCCAGACCTCGCGGGCGGCGGCGTGGCAGGTGGAGCAGACCGCGACACCGACGAAGCGGTTCCCGTCGGGGCCCGGCGGGGGAGCCTTCCGCTCGGCGAAGGCCACGCGGTTGTGGTCGTTGACCTTGCGGTAGTAGTCGAGCATCGCCAGGTAGATGCCGTCGTCACGCCCCAGGTCGACGGTGATGTTGACCGTGGAGACACGGAAGTAGCTCCCGGTCGCGGGAGGGCTCTTCGGGGGGCCCTCGACGCCGGTCCCGTCCTGGAAGGAGAAGCCCTGCTCCCGGACGTGGAGATCGACCACGGAGACCGTCTGCAGGTGGTTCGACGGCTGCACCACCAGCGTGCCGTTGAGCAGCACCGGCGGCAGCGGCTTGTCGTTGGCTTCCCCTTGCTCGAAGGGCTTCCCCACCGCCACCACGTGGAGCTCCGGGGCCTCCTCGATCAGCCGCAGCGCGTCGCCCCTCGGCAGCGCGAAGAGACCCACCAGCACCTGCGCCCCCTGCCCCTTGAGCTGGTCGATGGAAGCTCGCAGGGGCGTCGCCGCAGGCTTCACCTCGACGCCCTCCGGCGCCATCCCTGCCTTTGTCGGGGCGCTCAGCCCCACGAAGCCCACCTTGAGCCCGCCGATCTCCCGCAGCGTCGTGGGGGCGGCGCCTGCGGTCGCCCCGGAGAGGTTCGCCGCCAGCAGCGCGGCGCCGGAGCGCTCCCGCAGGCTGGCCAGCGTGGCGGCGCCG
>CAZSDX010000021.1:0-24857 GCA_964605685.1 uncultured Polyangiaceae bacterium | reverse complement strand
CGCCGTGGCTGCGGCCGGAGTGGCCGGGGTGGCCGGGGTGGCGGCGATGCAGTCCGGGGCGGCGCAGAACCTCGCGAGCTCCGCCGGCGAGGTCGCGGCCAGCGTGGGCAGCACCGCCGCGGAGGTGGCCGTGGAGGTAGGGATCGAGATCGTCTTCGAGGGCATCGTCTCGCTGATCTGCGGGATCTTCGACTGACCTCCGGCCGCGGCTCAACCGATCAGCTCTCGGAGCGGCGTGCCGCCGTCGGTGACGAAGAGAGGGCGCCCGGAGGGGGTGTCGAAGGATCGGTCGTGCTCGATGCCCAGCAGCGTGACCAGCGTCGCGAAGAGGTCCGGAACCGTCACGGCCTTCTCGACGACCCGGGCGCCTTCGCCGTCCGTCTGCCCGTGCACAAGGCCGCGGCGCAGCCCGCCGCCGGCCAGCAGGGCGGTCCAGGCCTGCGGGTGGTGGTCTCGTCCGTCCTCGCCGTTGATGCGGGGGGTGCGGCCGAATTCCCCCAGGCAAACCACCAGCGTGGACGATAGCAGCTTCCGCCGCTCCAGGTCCCGGAGCAGTGCGGAGGCCCCCTGGTCGAGGGTCTCCGAGAGCTTCGTTACCCTGGTGAAGCCGTCCTTGTGGGTATCCCACCCGTCGAGGGTCACCTCGACGAGCGAGACGCCCTGCTCCACCAGCCGCCTCGCCACCAGGCACCCTCGGCCGAAATCCGTGGAACCGTAGTCCTTTCGCGTCGCCTCGTCCTCGTCCTCCACGGAGAAGGCCCTCAGCTTCGGGGAGCGCATCATGCGGATCGCCTGCGCCTGTACCTCCTGGCGCCCCCGCACCTGGGGGTCCCCCACCTCCCGGGCAAAGCGCTCGTCCAGGGCTGCGAGCGCCTCGCGCCGCCGGTCGAAGCGCCCTGCGTCCACGTCCCTCGCGTAGGCCACGTTCTGCGGAGGAGCAGCCTGCGGCGTCACGAGCGGGCCGTGCTGAACCCCGAGGAAGCCTGCCCCCTCGCTGGGCCCGCCGATGCTCACGAAGGCCGGCAGCTCCCCCTGCTTCGGCGCCGCCACCGCGCTCACCCAGCCCCCGAGCGCCGGATGCACCACCGTCGGGTTGGGCGCGTAGCCCGTGTGGAGCAGGTACCTGGCTCGCTGGTGGTTTCCCTCCTTGCTGGTCCCACGCGCCGCGATCATCAGGTGCGTTTGCTCCGCCAAGCGCGGCAGGTGCTCGCTGAACAGGAGCCCCGGGGTCCGTGTCTTGATCGCCTTGAAGGGCCCTCCGACCTTCGATCCAGGCTTCGGGTCGAAGGTGTCCAGGTGGCTCGGGCCGCCGTTGAGCCAGAGCACGATGCAGGCCTTCGCCTTGCGTGCGGGCCCTGCGGCTCCCTGCGCCAGGGCCCCGCGGCGGCTCACCAGCGAGGCCGCCAGGGCCCCCGCGAGGCCCGCCGATCCCAGCAACATCTCTCTCCGGAACATGGGAACCTCGTGCCTCAGTGGTTGAAGTAAAATTCGCTCGAATTCACCAGCGCCCACAGCAGATCTTCGTAAGCCTGGTGCCGCCCCGCGTCCGGGCCTGGCGGTTTCCGGAGCGCCCGGTCCCGATCCAGCCTCACGAGGGGGTCTCGCCCTTGCTTCTTCTTCTCCTTCGCCTCCGGGGCGGGGTCGGTCTTGACCACGTCCCGGGGGGCCTCCAGGAAGGCCTTCCAGCGGTCAATCTCGGCGGCGTCGGGCTCGCGGGAGAGGGTGCGCAGGTAGAGGGCCCGGATCTTCGACGCATCGTCCCCTGGCGCGGCAAGGATCTCGTGGAGCGCGGAGCCCGGGACCGCCATCGAGCCCACGTTCGTCAGGCGCCCGTTGAGCAGCAGGAGCGCCTGGGCGATCGTCCCCTCGAAGTCGTCGCTCTCGTCCTCCTCGTCGACCTCGAAGATCCGGTAGAAGTGCCCCCGGGTCTGCTGCTTGAGCTGCTCCAGGTTCTCCTGGTTCCCCCGGGCGAGCAGCGCGTCGATGCGGGTGGCGGCGATGAGCGAGTCGAGGAGCTCGTCGGGGCCCATGGGCATCATCCGGAACCGCGCCCAGAGGCGCCCCTCCGCGGCCTTGTCGCCCCGCGGCCCCGGGGCGAGCTGGTACGCCTCGGTGCTCACCAGCAGCAGCATCAGTCGCTTCAGGTCGTGGCCATGCGCCACGAAGTCCGCGGCCAGTCGGTCCAGGAGCTCCGGCAGGATCGGCGGGTTCGAGTCGCGAAAATCGTCGACCGGATCCACGATGCCGCGGCCCAGGAAATGCCCCCACATCCGGTTGACGATGGCCCTCGCAAACCACGGGTTTTGCGGCGCCGTCATCCACTCCGCCAGCGCCTTCCTCCGGACCGGGTTCTTGGAGAAATCGCTCCCGTCCAGCCCGCCCGGCGCTGCCCCCGCGTACTCCGCCATGGCCGCCCGCACCTTCGGCCCCCCCTTGCCGGCGCGCTCCGTGTCGTACACGTCGATGATGCGCCTGTTCTTCTCGCGATCCACGACCTCCCCCCGGGTCTGCACGAAGCAGGCGGTCAGCCGGCGGAAATCCTCCGTCTTCCATTTCTCCGTCTTGTGGTCGTGGCACTGGGCGCACTGGATCTGCACCCCGAGGAAGATCCTCGACGTCGCCCCCGCCAGGTCCGCGGGCGTATCCCGGTACCGCAGGAGCCAGTTGACCGCCCCGTTCACGCGGCTTGTATCCCCATCATCAGGTCGGTTTTGACCCGACGCGGTCACCAGCCCCCGCACCAGCTCATCCCAGGGCGTGTTCGCCGCGATCTTCCCGTGCATCCAGCCACGGAACGAGGCCCGATCCACCACCGCGTCCCGCACCTTGCTCCCCAGCAGCACCCGCTCCCAGTAGTTGGTCCAGTGCTCGGCGAAGCGAGGCCCCGCCAGCATCGCCTCCGCGGCCCGCCGCCGCCTGTCCTCGCCCCGATCCGCCAGGAACTTCTCCACCTCCTCCGGCGATGGGATCACCCCCCGAAGATCCAGGGAGAGCCGCCGCAGGTACCTCACGCCGTCCACCTTCGGGGTCGGCACGATCCCTTCCCTGGCCCAGCGCTCCCGCAGCATCGCGTCCACCTCCGCGGTGGTCAGGTCGCCGGCCGAACTCGCGGGGATCGGCGTGGACGCTCGCGGCGGCGAGGGCGCCGAGGTCGCCTGCTGGGGGGCGGTCCGTTGTCGGCAGTTCGTCAGCGTCGCCGGTACCAACACGAGCCCCACGAGCAACGCCACGGCGGCGGTTCCCTTCATCCTCGTAGTTTACCGTCGTTCTCTCCCCTGGCTACCCCTCCTCACCCCGCGTTGCCTCGCCGCCCCCGGCGCCGTGCTACCTTGATGCCTCATGCTGCACGGAGACATCCTGCGGGGGGTCGCGATGGCGCTGGCCGAGCAGACGGCGCTCCGGGCGTCCCGCGCCCTGACCGCCGCCGGCATCCCTCATGTCTTCCTCAAGGGGCTCCCGGTGGCCCTCACTCTCCGCCAGGATCGCGGCTTCCGCGACGTCGATCTCCTGGTCTCCTGGCGCGACTTCCCCCTCGCCCGCCGCGCGCTCCTCGCCGAAGGATTCCGCGAGGGCAAGGGGCAGCGCACCCTCCACTCCTCCGCCCTCGGCTCCCCGCTCCGCGCCTCTCCGGACCTCGACCTCCAGGCCTGGCTTGGCTACCCGCTCCTCCCTCGCGGCGGCATCGAGGCGCTCCTCCACGGCGCCCGCTGGGTCAAGGCTGGCGACGGATCCATCCCCGTCCCCTCCGAGCTGGACCTCGGCTGCATGGCAGCTCTCTATGCGGTCCGTGATCGCTTCCGCCCCGAGGCTGCCCCTCTCCTCGACGACCTCCGGCGCTGCGTCGACCTCCACGGCTCCGACGTGCTGGCGCTCCGGGCCCGGGAGCTGGGCCTCGCTCGCTACCTTGAGGTCGCTCTTGACCCCCTCTACCACCCCTGGGCGGGCCGCCTCCGGCGCCTCGACGCGCGCTTCCCCAGGGTACTCTCGGCGCTCCCGGCGCTGCTGGCGGACGGCTGGCGGGGCCTCGCTTCCTTCCTGGTTGCTGCGGCGCTGCTGGCCTTCGAGCACGTCGCCCGGCGGTTTTTGCCGAAGGATTAGCGCCTCACCCCCCGGCCCCCTCTCCGTCTCTCGCGGAGAGGGGCCTCACCCCCCGGCCCCCTCTCCGTCTCCCGCGGAGAGGGGGAGATCCCCAGCAGTGGGTGAGGGAGAGGGCAAAGCAGGGAAAGGAGCGCGCCATCGGGCTCCGGAAAGGAGAAGCAGGTCCACGGGTCGAAAAAATCCCCGTTCCCATTTTTTTCTGCTGAATTCTCCTCCTTCTCTGTTCCCCACTGCTCCCTATCCCCACTGCCGGGAGTTTCCCCCTCTCCGCGAGGGAATCTGCTGAGGATCTCCCCCTCCCCACGGGAGAGGCCTTGTTCACAAGTCCGGCCAGGCTTGGGGGGGGCCACGGGAACGGTTCCCGTCGACGAGGTCGCCGGGGTGAACCCCGGCGCCGGAACATGTGCAGGGGGCAACGCCAGGGAGAAGGCCGCCCTGGCGGCCTCGATTCGTGCCGAAGCGAGCCCTCGGAAGAGGGCTTCCCCGCCTCGTTTCCCTTCCCCCACGTCCCGGCGCCGGGGTTCACCCCGGCGGCCTCGTCGGCGGGCCCGTGGTCGGCCTTGTGAACAAGGCCACGGGAGATGGGGAGGGGGCCGGGGGGTGAGGTCCCCTCCCCACGGGAGATGGGGAGGGGGCCAGGGGGTGAGGATTCTCTCGACGCGCTTGCCCACCGTCGGATCGTCCTGAATTTTTGTTCAATCCGGTGGACATGAGAGGTGGACGGGGTAGCAGCAATGCCTGGCGAGGTCGCTGGAGTATTCTTCTTTCATGCCGTTGACATCGATGCATTCATTCCCGGATAGATTGTATTTCGTACGGAGAAGATCGAAGAGAGTCTCCGCGTTCTTTTCGCATGAACGGAGGTATTCGGGTACGTAGCATATCTTTACCTGAGCGTCCGGGGCAGGTGGGGGTTGTTGGCATCGCATCTTCCCTTCTTGCTCCGGGCAGGTACAAATATCGTTTTCATGCTCGCAGATCTCTCCTGGTACACACGCAGCACCTTCCGCGCACAGAATTCTGCATTTCCCCCCCATGCAGATCTCCTCTCCGTGACAGATCCACACCTCTGCCCAGTAGGTACACCGATCCCCGCTTTCGCTGTTTATGGAGTGCCTGCATTCCAATTCCGCCTTTCCGTCGGCAGAGCATCCTTTGGACCAGTCCACGCATTGCATACAGGAGGGGGTGGGAGGGGATGATGGATTGGTGTCTTTGGGGGGGTCCTTTCCTTGATCCTGTCCGGAGCTTCCGGGACTTCCGGAGCTTCCGGAGCTTCCGGGACTTCCGGAACTTCCGGAACTTCCGGGGCTTCCGGGGCTTCCGGGGCTTCCGGGGCTTCCTGCGGATGATGGCGAGCTTCCTGCGGGGATGGGCTGTTGTGGATAGGATCCTTCCCGGTCTTCGCAGCCGTAAAGCGCAGAGACCCATGCTACCGAAAATGCAAGCAGGGTGTCGAAGTGAGCTTTCCTGGCCATGGTTTTTCAGAGCTTACAATCACTGAAACCAGCGGCGCAAGCGAAGCGTCGCCGAGGGCGTGGCAGGTGAAGTTTGGGTGGGCCCTGTTCCCCCGGCCGTCCCCGGAGCCCCAGCGTTGCCACGTCGATTCCCTGGACCCCTGCGTCTCAGGAATCCAGGATCGCCCGGACCAGCGGCGCAAGCGAGGCGTCGTCGAGGGTGTGGCAGGTGAAGTCCGGGTGTTCGGGGGGTTCGTAGGTAGCGTCGGCGCCGGGCAAGGAGGAGGTATCCCCGGAGGCAGCGCGGGCGTAGAGGCCCTTGGCGTCCCGCCGCTGGCACTCCGCGAGGGGGGTGTCCACGAAGACCTCGATCCAGCGGGGGGCCAGGGAGCGAGCGCGCTCGCGGAAGGCGCGGAGGTTGGCGGTCGCCGGGACCAGCACCGGGTGGCCCTGGGCGGCCAGCAGGGCGGCGAGGCGGGCCAGGGTCTCGTAGAAGGCGTCGCGAGCCAGGGGGTCGTAGCCCGGAGGAGGCCGGAGCGCGGCGCGGACCTCGTCGCCGTCCAGGAGCACGGCGCGAGCGCCTGCCCGGAGCAGCCGGTCGGCGACGGCGCGGGCGGTGGTGCTCTTGCCAGCGGAGGGGAAGCCGGTGAACCAGACGACCACGCCGGTCACCGGAGCGCCTCCGGGCCCCAGGAGGGGTCGAAGCGGGGGGCCGCGAGGACGCGCTCGGCGAAGCGGAAGATCCGGCGGCGGTCCTCCGGGGTGAGGCGCGGGTACCAGAGGGGGCTGGCGAGCACCAGGGCACGCCAGGCGAAGAAGGGGGCCACCGCGTCGAGCACGCTATCTCCTGCCTCGCTCAGGTAGGTGCTCCAGTAGCGCCGCCACAGGGCGCCGAGCCCTTGCTCGAAGCGATCCCGGTGCTCCAGGGCGAAGAAGAGGTAGTTGATGGCCATGCAGGCCACGTCGTCGGCGGGGTCTCCCTCGGAGCCGCGGCTGGTGTCGAGCAAGGCGGGCTCGGTCTCCCCGCGGAAGACCACGTTGAAGGGGTGGAAGTCGCCGTGGGTGCGCCGCAGGCGGTCGTGGCGATCCTTGAGGCTCCAGCGCCAGGCGAGGCAGGCCTCCTCGACGCGGCGGAGCTGCGCGGGCTCGGCCCCCGGGACGTCCGGCGGGTACGAGTCGACGAGGCCGAAGATGCCCTCGCCGTGGCCGAGGAGGTCGCGGATGGCCCGGGTGTAGGCGCCCGGGTGGCTCCCCGGGAGCCGGTGGAGCTGTGCGAGGTACCGGGCCAGCACCTCGGCCCGGGCCAGATCCCGGGGGGTGGCTCCTTCCTGCCCGACGCGCCGGAGATCGTCCGCGTAGAGGGTACCCTCGACCCACTCGGTGAGCAGGTAGAACTCCCCGGTCCCCACCAGCGTCGTCAGCCCTCCGTCGTCGCGGATGGCCCCCACGTCGACGGACCGCACGTGCCCCGGGATCGACCCGAAGGTGTCGTGGGAGAGCAGCATGTTCTGGGCGCGGTCGGAGCGGCGGTCGTGGCCGAAGTCGTTGGCGGCGGCCAGGTGGAAGACCAGCGCCCGCTGCGCGCCGCTCGCCTCCCGGAGCCGGATTCGGATGGGCTTGCCGTAGCCCAGCTCCTTGGCGCTCTCGCCCTCCGGGTGTTCGTCGGCGCCGAGGACGGTAGCGTCGAGGATCTGGGCTCCGGGGTAGAGCTCGCCGAGGCGCGCGGTCAGCCCCGCCGGGAGCCCGTGGGTAGGGGAGGTCATGGCCAGGCCAGCATGCCACCCGCTCCGGGGGAGACCAACGTCTTGCTCGCCGTGGCGGCGGCGTGCCTTGCCCTGCCTGCGGCGGGGTGGTTCCATGCAGGCGCGATGCGAACGATGTCCCTTGTTCTTCTTGCCTCCGCGCTCGGCGCCTGCTCCTCCGACAAGGTCTGCACCACCATCGGGTGCGTGGACGGCTTCTCCCTGAGCTTTGGCGCCGGGGCGAAGACCGCGGGCTCCTACGTCATCGACCTGGACGCCGACGGGAAGAAGGTACGATGCGAGGCGAAGCTGCCGCTGCCTCCCTGCGAGCAAGCGCAGACCTCCTGCAACGATCCCTCCGTCTCCCTGGAGCTCTCCGGGTGTGCCCTGGACGCCTCGGAGCACGCCATCTCCGGGCTGCGGGTCAGCGGGAAGCCGGCCAAGGTGGTCGTCTCCGTCAACCGGGACAACCTCCAGCTCCTGACGGAAGAATTCACCCCGGCCTACACGACCTCGACCCCCAACGGGGCCGACTGCCCGCCGGTCTGCACCCAGGCCAGCGCGTCGCTGACCATCCCGTGAGGGCACCTTGAAGCTCTACTTCACCCCCACCTCGCCCTTCGTCCGCAAGGTGCTGGTCGTCGCCCACGAGCTGGGCCTGGCGGATCGCATCGAGACGGTCTTCCTCCGCCCGGCGCCGACCCAGGCGGACCCGACGCTCTCCCGGAGCAACCCGCTCAACAAGATCCCGGCGCTGCTCCTGGACGACGGATCGGCGCTCTACGACTCGCCGGTGATCTGCGAGTACCTCGAGTCCATCGCGGGCTCCTCCCTCACCCCGGCCTCGGGCCCTGCGCGGTGGCGCGTCCTCCGGCAGCAGGCCCTCTGCGACGGCATCCTCGACGCGGCGATCCTGGTCTTCTACGAGCGCGCCAGCCGCCCCGCCGAGCTGCACTGGGCCCCCTGGCTCGACGGCCAGGCGCAGAAGGCGCGGCAGGGGCTCGCCGCCCTGGAGGCCGAGGTCGCCTCCTTCCCGGAGCAGGTCGATCTGGCGCAGGTGTGCGCCGGGGTCACCCTGGGCTGGCTGGAATTTCGCTCGCCCCTGGGCCCGCTCCGGCAGGATCTTCCGCGCCTCTTCGCCTGGTACGAGCGCTTCCGCGAGCGCCCCTCCATGAAGGCCACCGAGCCCCATGGGTTAGCCGAGAGGTGCCGACCCAGTCGAGTGGAAAGACCCACGAAGAGCAGCTACCCTGAACGCCTGCATGGTCGAGGATGTTCCCTTCTCCGTCTTTGCCCGCGACGGCTCCCGGATCCTGGCCGGGATTGGCGACGATCCTTCGGCAGGGACCGTCGCACTGGCCCGGCAGCAGTGCCGCCTCGTGCTCGCCAGCGCGATCGAATTGCGGCCACCGACGGGGCGCTACAACTGCCATGGGCTCACCTTCGCCAGTCGACGTGCCAACGTCCCGCCCGTGGGGGTCGATGTGGATATCGAGGATGTTCTGCGTCGCGATGGGTACCGCCCCCTCGACCGGGGAGAATCCCCCCAGGTGGGCGATGTCGTCGCCTACCGGCTCGTGGACGAGATAGAGCACACGGGGTATGTCAGCCGGGTCGAAATGCTCGGTCAAGCCCCTGTCGTTTTTATCTGGAGCGCCTGGGGAGGTCTTGGCGAATTTGAACACCGGGTCCAATCCAGCCCTTACCGGGGTACCCCTGAATACTGGAGGCTGAAATGATCCTTGATGAGGCCACCTTGCAAATGGCTGTCTTTGAGCTTCTGGTGAGCAGTACAGCACGCCGTTACATGCGGGAGGCCCGCAGGATCGCGGATACATCTGGCCTCACAAGCGCCCTGCGAGGTAACCCGCCACAAGCAGCGGAGGCCCGCGCGCGGGCGTTTGTACTCCTCGCGCAGGTCGCTGCGGGGCGTGAACGCTCCCCGGCAGAGTTTGAGCTTGCACTCCTGCTTTGCGCGCTGGCCCACGTCGACGCGAAGGATACTCTGGCGTTGCTCCAGGTTGCTGCTGAGAGCAAATCTCCTTGGATTCGGAGCCTTGCTCAACGCCTTTGGGCGCTTGGACCTGCTTCCCCCGAAGCACTGATCGACCTCCATGAGCAAATCGCTGTTGCGTTGGAGGATCCCGTCCCCGTAGCTGGCCCATTGGACGAGCGCGACAGGGAGGATCCTAATCTTTTCCCGAGAGCAGCGTGATGCTGCTGACCTCGCAGCGTGTAAAAAGTCCGGATGGGCAGGAAGGGATCAACGCCTTCTGCTACCTGCATGGCCCTTACGACTGGGCTGGAGAACCCCCCCTTGGGATCCCGGACGCGAATGTGGGGCAGAGGGTCAACGAACAAGTGAACCTGCGTCCTGGCGGCAACAAGGTCCGCAGTTATCTCGACATCATCGCCCCCGACGAGACGCCTACTTCGGAGATCCTGGCTTCCGTCCGCCCCTTCCTGGGTAGGATGCGAGGACGCGCGCTGCCCTGGGTGGGAACGGTGGGGCGCACTACCTTCCGGTTTGGCCTGGAGCTTGGTCTGGGAGAAAAGTGGGGCGCAGAGTTCGGCGCGTTGCTGGACGCCGCCTTGCAGGTTCGCGTCCCTCCTTGAGACCACGCCAGCGGCTCGGACCAGCCCGATCCTCACTGGCGAAGCGATGCCCCCAGGCGCTGGCCGACGGTGTCGACGACGCGGCGGTGGCGCTCCTCGACCTCGGCGTCGGTGAGGGTGCGGGCGCCCTCCTGGCCGGCGCGGTCGAGGGGGTCGCGGTAGGTGACCCGGAAGGCCAGCGAGCGGTGCCCCTCCGGGACGCTCCCGCCGCGGAACACGTCGAACAGCTCCACCTGCTCGCAGAGATCCCCCGCGGCCTCCCGGATCTGCTCCTCCACCTCGCCGGCGGCCACGGACTCTGCCACGGTGAAGGCCATGTCCCGGGCGATGGCGGGCAGCTTCGGGATCGGCACCGCCTTCGGGGTGGCTCGCCCCAGCGCTTCCAGCGCGTCCAGATCCAGCTCGACGACCACCGCGGAGCCCCCCAGATCCAGGCGCTCGATCACGTCCGGGTGGAGGATCCCGAACTGACCGACCACCCGCTCGCCCACCCGCACCACGCCGGCGCCCCGCGGGTGCAGGTGCGCGGGGCGCTCCGCCTCGGGAAACGCCGCCACGGAAGGCTCGCGCCGCAGCGCCCTCGCCACCAGCTCCACCGCCACCGCCTTGCCGTCGAAGACGTCGTGCTCCTCGGGGCGGGCGAGGTACGCCGGACGCAGCCCCGCCAGCACCACCGCCAGGCGCCGGGGCTCGGTGGGCAGGGCCCTGTCCGCGCCGCCTCCCGGGGCCAGGAAGATGCGCCCCAGGGTGAACAGCCGGATCCCCCGCTCGCCCCGGTGCCGCGCCTGCCGGGTGGCTTCCAGGAGCCCCGGCAGCAGCGAGGTCCGGAGCACGCTTCGCTCCTCGGTGAGCGGGTTGCTCAGGCGCACCACCGGGGCTGGCGCCCCCAGGGCTTCCAGCTGCGCGGGGGCCACGAAAGCGTAGGTGACCGCCTCCATCAGCCCGAGCCCCGCGGCGGCGCGGCGCAGCTCGTCGTCGAGGCGCACCAGCGGCTGCGGCTGGGCCAGCATCGGCGGGAGCTGCGCCTCGATCCGGTCGAAGCCCCGGATCCGGGCGACCTCCTCGATCAGGTCCGCCTCCCGGCCCAGATCCGGGCGCCACCCGGGGATCCGGAAGGTCGCCTGTGTCTCGTCCCCCTCCACCTCCTCGCACCCCAGCGCCCGCAGGATCGTGCGTGCCTCCCCGAAGGGAACCGGCGAGCCCAGCAGCGCGTCCAGCCGCTCGCTTCGCAGCCGCACCTGCGGCGCCTGGTAGGGGCGTTTTTCCACATGAACCGGCCCAAAGGTCACTTCTGACCCTGCGCAGAGATCCTGGAGGATCTGGAGCAGCCGGAGGGCGGCGGTCTTGACGCCTTCCCGGTTGATACCGCGCTCGAAGCGGTGGCTGGCCTCCGAGTGGAAGCCGTGGCGGCGGGCGGTGCGCCGCACGCTGCGGGGGGCGAAGTAGGCGCACTCCAGGAGGATCTTCGTCGTCTTCGGGGTGATCTCGCTCTGGGCGCCGCCCATGACGCCGGCGAGGCCGGTGGCGCCCTCGGCGTCGGCGATGACGAGGTCATCGGGGTCGAGGGTGTGCTCCTTGCCGTCGAGGGTGACGAGCCTCTCGCCGGGGCGGGCGAGGCGCACGCGGATCTCGTCGCCGCGGATCGTGTCCCGGTCGAAGGCGTGGGTGGGCTGCCCCAGCTCCAGGAGCACCAGGTTGGTGGCGTCCACCACGTTGCTGATGGGGCGGATCCCGAGGCTCGTCAGCCGGTGCTGCACCCACAGCGGCGAGGGCCCGATGGTGACCCCCTCGATGATGGAAATTCCATACTCCGGACACCGCTCCTCCTCCTCGACGACGATGCGGATACTCCCCTGCTCTCCCCCCCTCTGCCCTTGAGGGAGAGGGGGCTGGGGGGTGAGGCCCCCCCTCTGCCCTTGAGGGAGAGGGGGCTGGGGGGTGAGGCCCCCCCTCTGCCCTTGAGGGAGAGGGGGCTGGGGGGTGAGGTCGAGCCCGAACAGAAGCGCGAGCTCGCGAGCGAGGCCGACGTGGCCGAGGGCGTCGGGGCGGTTGGGGGTGACGTTGATCTCGAAGATGGTGTCGTGGGCGCTGGGGAGGGCTTGGGGGAGGGGCTGGCCTGGCTCGCCGGACGCGAGGACGAGGATTCCATCGGCGCCTTCCCCGATGCCCATTTCCCGTTCGCTGCAGAGCATTCCCTCGCTGGGGACGCCGCCGATGGCGCGGGGGGCGATGGTGAGGCCGATGGCGGGGAGGGTGGCTCCGAGGGGGGCGAGGACGACGAGGCCACCCGGGTCCGGGACGTTGGGGGCGCCGCAGACGACACGCTGGGAGCCGGAGCCGTGGTCGACGGTGACCAGCCGGAGCCCGGATTTGCTCGGGTGAGGCTCGATGGCGACGACGCGGGCGACCCGGAGCGCGTCGGTGCCTGCGCCAAACTCGCTCTGCCCCTCGATCTCCAGGCCGGCGTCGGTGAGGCGCCGCGCGACCTCCGCCGGGGGGAAGTGTTCGAGACCAGGGACCAGCTCGCAGAGCCACCGGTAGGAAGCCTTCATCGTGGCGGCTTCCTAGCATGGATGCCCCGGGGGAGGGCAGGGGGGCGCTCGTCGCTCCTCGGCGAGCGCCGGGGGGTCACTCCGCGGCGATGGCGACGGGGTGGTCGTGGTGGGGCTCTTCCCGGAGGCGACCGAAGAGGATCTCGGGGACGAGCTTCCGGGCGAGGGGGGTGAGGTGCTGGTCGGCCTTGCCGCGGAGGATGTCGGCGACGAGGGAGGCATCCTGGCGGATGCGCTCGCGGTTGTCGGCGTCGGTGAGGAAGTCGCGGGCGCGGCGGGCGAGGCCCGGGAGGGCGACCACGGCGTCCTTGAGCTGCCCGGCGGCGGCGGAGGCGGCACGGGCGGCGCGCTCCGTGCGGGAGAGCTTGATGAGGGGGGCGACCTCGTGGACGAGGTTGGCGGCGGTGGAGGCGACGGTGTGGCTGGGGTAGTAGGTGAAGCGGCTGTACTTCGGGTTTTTGTTGAGGAAGGCGCGGACCTCATCGAGGGAGAGGCCGGTGTCGTCGAGGGCCTTCTGGAGCTCGGCCTCGGCGGCGGCGCGGGCCTTGAACATGTACATCTGGACCCGGGAGTAGAAGTTGACGGCGCCGTCGCCGCTGGTCTCGACGGCGCAGAAGATGGTGCCGGGGTAGCGCGCGGAGATCAGCGACTGCACGCCGTCGGAGACGCCGGAGGAGGGCATGCAGCCGAAGGGCTTGACGCTGACGGTGATGTTGGCCTTCTGGTTGACGACGTTGAGGATGAGCTTGCCGACCTCCATGTGGCCCTCGCCGCCGCGGAGGTCGTTGCTGTAGTGGCCGTGGGCGACCTCGGCGACCTTATCCATGTCGGGGAGGTGGTAGCCGTAGAGGCCCAGCGGCCAGGCGAAGGCGTTGAAGCCGACACGCAGCGCCCACTCGGCGAGCTTCATGGTGGCGAGCCGGCGGGAGACGCCCCACTCGTCGAGCCCTTCGAGGCCATAGAGGCCGCCGTCGGCGGTGCGGAGGTTGTGGCGCTCGCGGGTGTCGCGGGCGACCTCCCAGATGTTGTAGAGGAGCCAGGCGGTGGTGAGCTGGATGTCGTTCTCGCCGCCCTCGCTCTCCAGGAACTTCTGGAGCTGGTAGTTCCCGTCGCCCTCGGTGGTCATGGCCCAGAACTCGCCGATGATGGCGGTCTTGGCCTTGGGACGGAGCCGGTCGAGCTTCACCGCGGAGAGCACCTGGCGGCAGCGCCAGAGGGCCCGGAAGATGTTGGTCTGCTCGACGAGCGCCTGGTAGATGATTTTCTTGCACTCCTCGACGGCGGCGTTGACGGAGCCGGGCTCGACCTCGTAGGGCCGGATGCGGTAGGTCATCGCGTTGAGCACGTCGCCGCAGACGATGGCCTTGACGATGCCGATGAAGAAGGGCGGGTTCATCTCCAGACCCACGTCGTCGCCGGTGGCCTGCGACAGCCCTCCGGTCTGCTGGAACAGCATCACCCGGAAGCCGTCGAAGCCCGCGTCACGGAGCGCCTTGCGGTACTCGGTGACGTACATCCCGAAGCGGCAGGGGCCGCAGGCGCCGGCGGTGAGGAACACGTAGTTCTTCACGATGTCCTCGGCGCTCATGCCCTCCTTGTCCCGGAGGTCGATCAGGTACTTCACCAGGCTGCCCACGGTGAAGTAGGTCGGGTTGCACTGGCCGCGGTTGCCGAATTCCTTGCCGACCTGGAGACCCGCGTTGTCGGCCATCCCGAAGAACTTCACGTTGTAGCCGAGGCCGCGGAGCGCCCCCTCCACGAAGAAATCCTGCGCCGCCGTCAGGCCGCTCACCAGGATGGTGACGTTGGCCCGCTCCTTCTTGGTCATCACGGGCTTGAGCATGTTGTCCGCCCACTGGCGCCGCTCCGCCTGGATGCCCAGGCGCTCTCGCTCCGCCTCCTCGTAGGCGCGCAGCTCCGCCTCCAGGGCGTCGTCCAGGGAGTTTTTCTTCCCGCCGTTCACCAGCGGCAGGCTCTTCTTCGGGGTCGCGATCTGGGTCATAGGGATCTTCCATGCTGCCCCCGCCCCGGCAGGAGAGGGGGGTTTTCAGGTTTCTGCCGACGGGGGGTTAAGATGGGGGCCAGCTCGCCGCTGGGGGTCTTCTTCTTGAGCTGCACCAGGCCCTTGACGGGCTCGGGGGCGGCGGGGCGGCGGGGCTGGTAGGCGCGGAGGCGGGCCGATAGCTCCTCGATCTGGCGGTCCAGCTCGGCGTCGCGGAGGCCGTGCATCTGGTCGCGGCGGCGCTGGAGCAGCTCGAGGCGCTTCTGGTCGAGGTTGTAGGCCAGCTCGTCCTTCTTGCGGGAGAGGTCTTCGAGGGCTTCCTGGCGCAGCTTGAGGGTGTGGGCGTAGGTCTTGACGCGGATCTTGATGGAGCCGCCGGGCTTGTTGGCGTCGATGTCGTGGAGGGCCGCGTAGGGGACGCCGGAGGTGGAGACGATGCTCTCGACGATGCCGTAGGTGGGGGCGTCGTGGCCGCACTTGAAGCTGGAGAGGTCCAGCAAGGCCAGGTTGGGGTGGCGGGCGGCGAACTTCACCGCCCACACCTTCTGGGCGCTGTTGGCGGAGTAGTTCTCGGGCCACACGTCGTTGATGTCGAGGGGGTGCTGGCCGCGCTCCGCCTCGACCTTGAAGAAGCGGCGGAGGAAGGCCTCGTCGCGGGGCAGCGACCGGACCGACAGGATCGGGTAGCCGAGCACCTGGAACTCCTCGGGGATGCCGTGGTTGAGTCCCGGGTCCGAGTGATAGGGGCGGCCGACCATCAGCAGGGCGATGCGGTCCTCCTCCTCGACGGTCTCCAGGATGGCGCGGCCCTTCTCCTGGAGGTCGTGCTCGAACAGCGCCAGGGCCTTCATTCCCTCGCGGTGCGCATGGTCGCTCTCGTCCTCGGTGACGCCGAGGCGGGGCCCCCAGGTCTCGAACATACGCCGCGCCGTCAGGGTCATCTCGCCGAAGGTCAGCGCCGGGTCGAGGTACTCGATGCCCCGCTGGGCGAAGAAGTCGACCTCCTTGGTGAAGGCGGCCTTCATCACGTCGGGGACCCCGGCGACGATGGGGCAGGAGGCCTTGTCCATCACGTTCTCGCCGAAGCTGGGGACATGGGTGAGGATGGGGAAGAAGATGTAGTGGAGGGGTTTTTCCGGGGCGTGGTGGTGGAACAGCAGGTTGTGGATGTGGGCCTGGGCCACCTTGGAGGGGAAGCACGGGTCGACGGAGCCGTACTTGCCGCCCTCGACCCACATCTCCTCGCTGGTCTCGTCGCTGAAGACGACGTGGTTCTTCGCCACCCCCAGCGCCTCGAAGTACGCCCGAAAGTAGGGCGCCGTCGAGTAGATGTTCAGCACCCGCGGGATGCCGATGCGCACCCGGCGCAGCCGCTCCGCCACCTCGGGCCCGCTCCGCTGGAACGGCCTGGTCACCTCCACGCGCTTGCTGCTGAACAGCCCCTTCTTGACGATGAAATCCTTGATGGGGGTGCCCGCCTCCGGCAGCTTCGCCGCCTTGTAGAAGCTGCGGAAGGCCAGCTTCGACTCGTAGTCGACCAGGTTCGGGTATTGCCTGGCGATCTTCTTCCGGTCGGCGACGAGCTGGAGCATCGCCTCCTCGCTCTCCACGGTGCCCTTCTCGCAGGAGAACCCGGAGATGTACCGGGCCGTGGTGCCGTCGGGGCGGAAGGCGTCGATGAACGTCCGCTTGCACTCGTTGGGGCAGAAGTGGCAGACGGTCTCCTCGTCGTTCTTCGTCGTGTACTCCAGGTTGATCGCCGCATCGATGCCGATGAAGGTCGAGCTCCCGCGGCGACGGATCACCCGCAGCGTCTCGAAGGCCGCGCCCAGCGCGCCGGCCTCGCCCGTGTGCGGGTGGACGAACACCTCCGCCCCGGGCACCCGCTGCTTGATGTAGTCCACCTGCGCCTTGACCGCCGCCAGGTTGTACTGGGTGCCCCCCTGGAGCACGAAGCGCCGCCCTAGCGACGCCAGCCGCGGCACCTGCACCACGTACTGCCACACGTTCTTCGGCAGCACCTGCGCGAGCCCCGCCAGCAGCTCCTCCTTGGAGAACCCTTCCTTCTGGAAGTTCACCCGGTCCGTGTCGAGGAACACCGCGCAGCCGTAGGAGAACTTGGGCGCCAGCTCCGCCTGGAAGGCCGTCTCGGCGTACTCGGTCACCTTGAGGCCGAACTGGTCCGCCATCGCCTGGAGCAGCATGCCGTTCCCCGCGGAGCAGGAGTTTGACAGCTTGAAGTTGGCGATGTCGCCGTTCTTCATGAACAGCACCTTGATGTCCTGGCCGCCGATGTCGCAGATCACGTCCACGTCGCCGAAGTACTTCACGGCGCTCATCATGTGCGCCACCGTCTCCACGACGTTCACGTCCGCCTTGACGCACTCCTGGAGCACGTCCGCCGCGTAGCCGGTGGCCCCGAAGCCGAGCACCTCCAGCGTGGCCCCCTGCCCGACGACGAAGCCCTTGAGCTGGGCCAGGAGCTCCTTCGTGTCTTGGATGGGGTTACCCTTGGAGAGCTGGTACGCCTTGCAGACGATCTCGCCCTCTTCATCCACCAGCACCGCCTTCGACGACGTGGAGCCGCCGTCCAGCCCGATCACCGCGCGCACCACCTGCCCCGGCTCCAGCTTGCGGGGCACGAACCTCGGGATGGCGTAGAGCTTGCGGAACTCCTCCACCTCGTCGCCCCCCTTCACCAGCGGCGGCCCCGCGCTCTCGCCGAGCCGGGCCTTGCGCCCGTTGGTCATGTATTCCCGAAGCCCCCCGAGCCCGGCGTAGACCCCCACGTCCTCCGCCTCCTTGAGGCCGTACACGCAGGCCCCGAAGGCGGCGTAGTACTGGGAATTCTCCGGCACGAAGATCGTCTCCTCGATGGGGCGATCCTTGGGCCAGGCGTAGCCGCGCTCCTCCCAGGTCTCCGGGATCCGCTTGCGCCAGCACTCCTGGAGGAAGGGCAGGTAGGTGTTGGGCCCCCCCAGCAGGATCACCTTGTGCTTGAGCGTGGAGCCCCGGGTGAGCACCGACAAATTCTGGAGCACGATGGCGTCCGCCAGGCTGCACAGGATCTCCGGCGCCGGGATGCCGCTCTTCACCAGGTTCACGATGTCCGTCTCAGCGAAGACCCCGCACTTGGCCGCCACGTGGTGCAGCTTCGAGTCGTCGAAGTGGAGCTGCACCACCTCCGCCGCGGGCAGCCCCACCTTGATCATGCACTTGTCGATGGTGGCCCCCGTGCCGGAGGCGCACTTGTCGTTCATCGACGGCGCCGCAGTCTGATCCCCGGTCTCCTCGTCCTTGTGGAAGATGATGATCTTGGCGTCCTGGCCCCCCAGCTCGATCACGCTCCCCACGTCCGGGTGCAGCCGCTCGACCGCCAGCGTCACCGAGTTCACCTCCTGGACAAACTTCGCCCCCAGCGCCGGGCACAGCGGCGCCGCACCGGACCCGGTGAGGAAGATCCGCCAGCGGTGCCGTGGCGACTCGGGGAACGAACGCTCGATCTCCTCCAGCAGCTCCGCCACCTTCTCCGGCTGCTTGGTGTTGTGGCGCTGGTAGTCGCTCCACAGGATCTCCATCGTCGTCGGATCGAGCACCACGGCCTTCACCGTCGTCGACCCCACATCCACACCGATCGCCACTGGTCCCGTGAAGCTACGCCCCATGTTGTCTCCCTGGTGTCGCGTTGGCCAGCCCCACCCCGAGGTGGAGGGGGCACTGACTGGCGAGTCAGTCAGTGCCTATCACGGCCCCAAGCACAGCACCAGCCCCCTCCGCCGCAAGAGCGCAAATTTTGCTGCCCCTTCTGCGCCCCGACGGTACCGGGGAGGTAGGGCCCAAAAATGCCGAAGGCCAGCCATCCGAGGGAGGAGGATGGCTGGCCTTGAGATGGCGACCCCAACGGGAATCGAACCCGTGTTACCGGCGTGAGAGGCCGATGTCCTAACCGCTAGACGATGGGGCCTGGGATTGGGATGGGAAGGAAAGAGGTGAGTAGGTGGGCAGGAAGTGGCTGGGGGACAAGGATTCGAACCTTGATATACGGAGCCAGAATCCGTAGTCCTGCCATTAGACGATCCCCCAAGGAGAAGGATGCGTTGGGGGTTCTGGAGTGCCCCGCGACGACGAGCGGAAGACTACTCAGGAACGCACGCTGGTCAACCTTTTTTTTCGTGAGGTCCGCGAGAGCGAGGTGTGCTGCCCGGGGGAGGGCTTATGCTGGGCGTGCGATGAGCCTGCAGAAGACATGGATCAGGCACCAGCACGTGCGGATCGATCCGGAGGTGCTCGGGGGGAGCCCCCACGTGGAAGGGTCGAGGGTGCCGGTGAGGCGGCTGTGGGCGTGGCACCGGAGCGGGGTGGCGATCGAGGCGCTGATGAGGAGGTACCCGCAGCTGGGGCCGGCGAGGGTCCTGGCGGCGCTGGCGTTCGCCTACGACAACCAAGAGCAGATCGAGGAGGATCTGGCGAGGGAGCGCGAACTGCTGGGGCAGCCGGCGGGGCCCGGGCGCGCGGAGCGGGTGCCTCCGGAGCAGCAGCGCCTGTTCGTGGACCTCCCGGGGCCTCCGCCGAGCACGAGGCGACGGCGCTGAGACGATCGTCGCCGAAAAGGTGAAGGGAGGGGAGGGGGCGCCGTACACTGGCGTTCGAGCATGTTCCCGAGGGCCCCTCTCCCCGAACGAATCGGACCGTACACCGTCTTGCGGCGGCTGCCCTCGACCGGCGGTGCGGATCGCTACCTGGGGCGGGAGGACGGCCCTCGCGGGTTCACCCGGATGGTGGAGCTGAAGCTGGCGCCGGCGGAGGATGACCCGGAGGCGGGGACGGAGCTGGCCCACGAGGCGTCGGTGGTGGCGCGGCTCAACCACCCGTACATCTCGCGGATGTACCACTTCTTCGAGCACGAGGGGCGGCTGGTGCTGGTGCTGGAGAGGCTGGAGGGGACGACGCTGGCGCGGGTGCTCTCGTCGGCGAGGCGCCGCCGCCAGAGGATGCCGGACGAGGTGGTGTTCTACGTGGCGCACCGGCTGGTGAGCGCCGTGGCCCACGCCCACAAGATGGTGGACGACGACGACCTGAAGACGCCGGTGGTGCACCGGGCGATCTCGCCGGCGGCGCTCCAGATCGGCTGGGGCGGGGAGGTGCGGCTGACCGGCTTCGGTCTGGCCAAGATCATGGGGAGGTCGCCGGACACGGCGGTGGGGCTGGTGAAGGGGACGCCGGGATACATGGCGCCGGAGCAGCTCCGGGGGGAGCGAATCACCGAGCGGACCGACGTCTACCAGGCGGGGCTGGTGATCTGGGAGATGCTCTCGGGGAACCCGCCGGCCACCGCGGGGACGCCGCAGAAGAGCCGGCAGGCCGAGCTGGTGATGATGATGAGCGGCCCGGAGCTGGCTTCGGTCTCGGTGCTGAGGCCGAGCGTCCCCCGGGAGATCGCCGCAGTGATCGACGCGATGCTGGAGCCCACGGTCGAGAAGCGGAAGATCAGCGCCGCGGAGGTGGAGCGGTGGCTGGCCAAGACCGTCGACGTGGAAAGCGGCAAGGAGATGCTGCGGGAGCGGGTGGTGGTGCTCCGGGGGCAGGACGTGCGGGAGTCCACCGCCGGGGCGGAGCCGGTGCGCATGCCCACCGCCGCCCGACGCACCACGATGTCCCGGCGGGAGGGGGAGTCGTCGGCCACCTTCTCGATCCGCCGGTCCGCCGCTCGCCCGGGGGAGGGGACGGTGCCAACGCCGGCGCCGGCTCCGGTCGTGGTCTCCGTCCCGGCGGGTCTCCCGCCCCCCCCGCCCCCCGCCCGGGGGGCGTGTCCAGGGGCACGGTCCCGGACATGGAGCCCCCGCCCCCGGTCCCCCCCGGGGAGATCCCGGTGGAGGGCGATCGGAGCGCGTCCACCGCCATCACCCGCCCCCAGCTCGATCCGAAGAAGAAGAGGATGATCGCCGCGGGGGTGGCGGGGGTGGTGGCGCTGGGGGGCGTGGTGGCGCTGGGGGTGTCCCGCTGCTCCGGCGGGGAGGGGCCTGCGGCGGCGGCCAGCTCCGCAGCGGCGACCGCCTCCGAGGAGCCCCCTGCTCCTCCCCCCCCTCCCGCGTCGACCGAAGCGCCGCCGGGGCCGGCGGCCACGCTGCCGGAGCTGGGGCCCAAGCAAGGGGCCCTGCTGGTGAAGTTCACCGAACCGGGGAACGTCTACGTCAACGGGGCCCTGGCGGGGGAGACCAACAAGGTGCTGATCGTCCCCTGCGGTCCCCGGTTCGTCCGGGTGGGCTCGGTGACGCCGGTGGGGGGGCGCGTCCAGTGGTTGACCAAGGGGCTCTCGGTGAAGCTCCCCTGCGGAGTGCTTACGGAAGTGGACCCGGTGGCCCCCCGATGAAGGAAAGGGCGGCAGGATGCGCTCTTTTTTCTGGACTTTCGGAAGGCGCCGGGCGATTGGCGTGGCGGGGTTCCGGTGATCCCCCGCTAGGCCCTGGTGGCGAGCGAAATAAGACTTCCAAGGGCGCCGTGCCGGTGTATAGAGTGCGCCCGAAAGATCAGACAGCTAGCTAGCTCTAGGTTCACGGAGGGTCTGGTACATGACTTCGAATCGTTTCCGGGTGGTTTCTATGCCGTTCTTCGCCGCGATGCTCGCGGCCCCGGTGCTCGTCAACTGCGGCAAGCTCGGCAGCATGGTGCCGGGGGGCAAGTGTGACGTGGACGTCACCAACCTTAGCGCCATCGCCAAGGCGGACTGGGCGGCCACCCTCAAGGTTGATGCCAAGGTGGGCGCCCAGATCAAGGGCGGCCTCCAGGCCGCTCTGAACCTGAAGAACCTGGCGGCCGAGATCGACGGCCAGCTCAAGGTCGCCTGCAACGGCCTCGCCAAGGACCTCGGCGCCCCCGAGGGCAAGGACGCCCAGTCCGCCTGCAAGGGCGCGATCAAGGTCATGGGCGAGGTCAAGGCGAAGATGGGCGCCAACATCAAGATCAAGCTGGACTTCCAGCCGCCCAAGTGCTCCGCCTCGATGAGCGCCATGGCCGAGTGCTCCGGCTCCTGCGACGTGCAGGCGACCGGCGGCAAGGCCGAGGTCAAGTGCGAGGGCGGAGAGATCTCCGGCGAGTGCGGCGCCAAGTGCGAGGGCTCCTGCGAACTCGAGGCCGGCGCCAAGTGCGAGGGCGAGTGCGGCGGCGAGTGCAGCGCCGAGATGAAGGGCACCTGCGAGGGCACCTGCGAGGGCAAGTGCGACGGCAAGGACTCCAAGGGCGAGTGCAAGGGCACCTGCGAGGGCAAGTGCCAGGGCAACACCAAGGGCGAGTGCAAGGGCGAGTGCAAGGGCGGCTGCCAGCTCAAGGCCGGCGGCTCCTGCAAGGGCACCTGCTCGGGCAAGTGCTCCGTCGAGATGAAGGCGCCCAAGTGCTCCGGCAAGCTCGAGCCCCCGAAGGTCAGCGCCGAGTGCAAGGCCTCCTGCGACGCCCAGGTCTCCGGCAAGGTGGAGTGCACCCCCGTCCGCGTCGCCGTCAAGATCGAGGGCTCGGCGGACGCCCAGGCCCAGGCCAAGTTCGAGGGCGCCATCAAGAACAACCTCGGCGGCGTCATCAAGATCGCCGTCGGCATGAAGGATCGCCTCGAAGGCGTCGCCGCCAGCGGCAAGGCCGTCCTCGACGGCGTCCAGGCCGCCGCCAAGGCCGGCGCCAAGGGCGGTGCCCAGGGCGCGCTCAAGATCACCGCCTGCATCGCGGCGCCCTTCTCCGCAGCCTTCGACGCGGTGGCCAGCATCAAGGCCAACGTCAACGTCTCCGTCGACGTCAAGGCCTCGGCTTCCGCCTCCGGCGAGGCCAAGGCCGGCGGCTGAGCTAGCTCCCTCCAGGCTAGCCTGGCTCCGACCCCTCCCTCCTCGGGAGGGGTTTTTCGTTTTGTCTCCTCGCCCCGGGCGTTCCCCTCGCCGGGCTCCTCGGTTATTCCTCGCTCCGTGGACGGTGAGGCATGGATCGAGGCGCGCGAGGTGACCTGCCGCTTCGGCGACAAGACCGCCGTCCGCCGCGCGTCGGTGCGGCTGTTCCCCCGGGAGATCCACGCGCTGGTCGGGGAGAACGGTGCCGGGAAATCCACCTTGCTCAAGGCCATGGCGGGCGCCGTCGTCCCTGCGGAGGGCGAGGTGCTGATCCGCGGCCAGCGCCTCGCCCCCGCCACCCCCGCCGAGGCGATCCGGCGCGGCGTCGGCATGGTCTACCAGCACTTCGCCCTCGTCCCCTCCTTCACCGGCGTCGAGAACCTGATGCTCGGGGTCGAGCCGGTCGGTCTCTTCGGGTGGCTCCGGCCCTCGGTGACCCGGGCCAGGGCCGAGGAGATCGCCGCGTCCACCGGGCTCAGGGTCGATCTTGACTCCCCCGTGTCCTCGCTGAGCGTGGGGGAGCGGCAGCGGCTGGAGATCCTGCGGGTGCTGGTGAGGGGCGCCTCGCTCTTGCTGCTGGACGAGCCGACGGCGGTGCTCACGCCGGCGGAAGCCGAGAAGCTCTACGGTCTGCTGCGCAGGATCGCGGAGCAGGGGGCCGCGGTGGCGGTGGTGACGCACCACCTGGAGGACGTGATCCGCCATGCGGATCAGGTGACGGTGCTCCGGGGAGGGGAGCAGGTGTTCCAGGGGCCGGTGGCGGGGACCACCGGGGCGGAGCTGTCGAGGCGGGCGCTGGGGGAGATCCCGCCGGTGGGGCGCCCGGCGCGGGTCGATCCGGAGGCCCCGGCGCTGCTGGAGGTCGAAGGGCTGGTGGCCGAGGGGCTGGAGAGGGTGGATCTGCGGGTGAGGCGGGGGGAGGTGGTGGGCGTCGCCGGGATCGACGGCAACGGGCAGGAGGCGCTGGTGGAGGCGCTGGCGGGGCTGAGGCCCGCCCGGGGGGCGCAGCGCCTCGGAGGGCAGGAACTCGGAGGAACCTCCCCGGCAGAGCGCCGGGCCGCAGGGCTGGAGGTAGTCCACGGGGATCGGCACCGCTTCGCGATGCTGGTAGGGGCGACGATCCACGACAACCTGGTGCTGGGCGATCTGGGGGCGGACGAGGAGGCACGGGCGGCGCGGAGGCTGGCGGGGTCCGGGGTGGCGCCCGCGGATCCGTCGCTGCGGGCCGGGGCGCTCAGCGGGGGGAACCAGCAGAAGCTGGTGATGGCCCGGGCGCTGGATCGCGCCCCGCGGGTGCTGGTGGTCGCCTACCCGACCCGGGGGATCGATGCAGCGGCGGCGGCGCAGGTGCAGCGCCGGCTGGTGGCGGCAGCGGAGGGAGGAGCAGGGGTGCTGGTGATCAGCGGAGACTGGGGCGAGCTGCGCTCCGTGGCGCACCGGCTGCTGGTGCTCAAGAAGGGTCGCGTGGCCGCAGAGCTCCCCCCGGACGCCAGCGAGCAGGAGCTGGGCAAGATCCTGCTGGAGGGCGCGTGAGCGAGGCGGCGGAGCAGGCCCCGCTCCCGGGCTGGATACGCCGCGCGGCGTGGAGCACAGCGGCGGTCCTGCTGCTGTTCGATGCGCTGGCGTTCCTGGCGGGAGAGGCGCCGCGCGCCGCGCTGCTCAAGGCGCTGGAGGGCACCTGGGGCACCGCGTACGGGCTGGGGCAGGTGATCTACAAGGCGACGCCGCTGCTGCTGACCGGGCTGGGGTTCCGGGTGGCGCTGCGGGCGGGGCTGTTCAACATCGGGGTCGAGGGGCAACTGCTCCTGGGGAGCTTCGCCGCCGGGGTCGTCGCCTCCCGGTTGCCCCAAGGGACCCCCTGGCCGCTGGGGGTGCTGGTGGCGCTGGGCGTCGCCGGGCTCGGCGGAGGCAGCCTCGGGGCCGCCGCCGGGTGGATGAAGGCGCGGCTGGGGGCACATGAGGTGATCGTGACCCTGCTCCTCAACCGGATCGCGGAGGCGCTGGTCCCGTACCTGCTAAGGCGAGGGGCCGGGGCCACCGGCTACCGGAGCGGGGACGCGGTGGCCGGGGCGCTGTTGCCTCGCTTGGAGCGGTTCAGCGAGGTGTTCCGCGGGAGCGCGGCGAGCGTGGCGGCGGTGGGGGCGCTGGCGGCGTGCCTGCTGGTGCTGCGGTGGGAGCGGCGCTCGGCGGTGGGGAGGGAGCTGGGGTGGGTGGGGCAGGGCGCCGAGGCGTGCGAGGCGCAGGGGATCCCGGTAGGGAGGCGGCTGGTGCTGGCGATGGCGCTGTCCGGGGGGCTGGCGGGGCTGGGGGCGGGGGCGACGGTGCTGGGGTACAAGGGGTACTACGAGCTGGGGCTTGGGGCGGGGGCAGGCTTCGGTGGGATCGCGGTGGCGATGCTGGGGCAGGGGAGCGCGGCGGGGCTGGTGGGGGCGGCGCTGCTGCTGGGGACGATGCAGCAGGCGGGACTGGTGCTCAACGCGAGCCTGCCCAGGGAGGCCATGGATGTGCTGACGGCGGCGGTGCTG
>CAZSDX010000020.1:0-25376 GCA_964605685.1 uncultured Polyangiaceae bacterium | reverse complement strand
ACGACGGCGCGCTTCTGCTTTTTGGCCCCCTCAAAAAGTGCAAAACTCGAACTCACCCTCTGCGACATCACCATCCCGGTCAGCCACGACGCGGGGCTCTCCGAGGCGAACGGCTGCTACACCCCGTACACGACGAGCGCCGGGAGGAACCAGACCATCTGCCAGTACGTGGACATCGCGGGGCAGCTGGCGGTGGGCTCCCGGGGGTTCGATATCCGCCTCGGCGTCCACAACGGCGTGGTGCGGACGTTCCACGGCGAGGGGCTCCCTGGTGGGACGCTGGGCGGCTGGGGGCAGACGGCGAACTCGATCTTCCAGCAGATCGACGCGTTCCTCACCAACCACCCGGGGGAGATCGTGATCACCCGGATCTCCCACACCGAGGAGTCCACCAACTCCCACCAATGCGTCCTCGGCAACGTGGATCAGAGCCGGCTGCTCTGCTGCGGCCCCCGGAACATCGCGGCCATCCCCCTCAACCAGCTCCGCGGCAAGTGCATCGCCATCTTCGACAGCAAGGCGCTCAAGAAGGTGGATCCTTACAGGGGCCTGCACCGCTTCATCAAGCACCCCAACACGGAGGTCGAGGGCGGGCTCACCATCTGCGGGAAGTACGCCGGGTGGCTCGCCGACCTCACGAAGATGGCCCAGAAGGCGATCGAGTGCGGCAACGAGCACGGCACCCACGAGCTGACGAGCGGGGGGAAGCACGATCACCTCTACATGATCTACTGGCAGATCGCGGCCATGGCCCCGGGGTCGAGCGTCAAGACGTTCACGACCAACGGCCAGGACCAGCGGATCAAGACGCTGGTGCGGCTCGTCGAGGACAAGGGCTCGCACTACAACCTCGACTACATCCTGAACCTGCACCGCGGCGACAACGTCCAGGGAGTCGGGTCCAAGAACGTCGTCACCACCAACGTCACCCGGAACACCAGGAAGAAGTTCCGCCCGAACATCATCAACCTGGACTTCGTGAACGACATCTCCGTCAACAAGGTGATCGAGTTCAACGCGGACCTCCTGCCGTAGCCATCGCCAGCAGGCGGGGGAGACGTTCCCTCGACGATGACGCGGTCGCCCGCGCCGCGGCCGAAGGTCTCGGAGGCGTACATCTCCTCGGCCTTGGGGGGCGGGACGACGAAGGCGCCCGGGGTGGTCGCCCGCGCCACGTAGCTGTAGCGTCGGGGACAGGTCGGCCGTGCTCCGGGGTGCCCTGGCGCCGCCCCCCTGGGCCGCGTAAGCTGGGGACCTCGTGGAAGCAGTCAAGATCGACAGGATCGTCGACGACGCGTTGCTGGCTTTGCTGCCGGAACTGGCCCCCTGGCGTGGAGGTAGGGTGCGCCTCGTTGCGCTGCCTGAAACCATCGAAGACCTCCCCGAACCTCCCCGGCGGCTACCGCGGGGGGCCGCCCTGGGGCTGCCCGGCTCACCTCGCGGCCTCCCGTGCCCCGTGATCGACGCCGCGAGCGCCGCAGGGAGGCTCACTCGACGACGACGCGGTCGCCCGCGCCGCGGCCGAAGGTCTCGGGGGCGTACATCTCCTCGGCCTTGGGGGGCGGGACGACGAAGGCGCCCGGGGTGGTCGCCCGCGCCACGTAGCTGTAGTCGTAGACACCCTCGTAGAGCAGCGAGGCGAAGGCCTCGACCCGCTCGTCGCGCATGTTCTGGTGCTCGTACCAGGCCCGGGACCACCACCAGGTCGGGGAGACCTCCTGCTTCGGATCCGCGGGCACGGTGCCGGTGACCGACAGCGCCGGGTTCATCGGCTCGAAGCCCGCAGGCAGCGGGTCCACCAGCGCCACGTGGTAGCGCCGCCCGGGAGCCACCATGCCGAGGCGCACCCGCACCTTCGCCCCTGCCTTGACCCGCCAGGTCCCGTCCGGGTCGCGGCGCACGTCGTCCGGCTCCTCCACCGGCTCGTAGGTGCGGCGCACGGAGAACCCGTGGTCCGCCGGCGGAGGCCGCAGATCCTCGGGAGCGTACTGCATGCCGATGCGGAAATAGAGGCGCCCGGTGCCTTCCTTCTGGATCGTCACCGGGGCCTCCCCCACCTCCGCCAGCAGCCGCATCGGAACCTTGATCTCGTTGCTGTCGGTGGAACGCCCCCGGTAGGGCTGCTCCCCGGCGAAGTTGTCCCCCAGCCAGGCCCGCGCCACGAAGTCCGGCGTCGCCTTCTCGTAAGTGTTGAAGTAGCGATCCAGCGCCAGCAGGATGAAGGCGTTCTCCTGCGTGCTGGCCCAGCGCCCCGCCTTGCGGTGGTTGAGCAGCCCCGCCACCAACTTCGGGATCAAATCGCTCTTCGGCTCCTCGCCGATGAGCGACTCCAGCAGCACCCCGTCGGCGCTCCGGTCCGAGTGGAGCAGGACGTGCGCCCCGTCGCTGTAGGACGTGACAAAGTGCGCCGCCCCCGCGGTCTCGCTCACCCGGTTGGCCAGGAACTTCAGGATGGCCTGGCGCTGATCGGCGGACTTCGGATCCTCCGCCAGCACCGGCAGCAGCCACCCCAGGGCCTCCAGCGGCGTCTTCTCCACGCCACCGGCCTCCTCGATCAACCGGCGAGCCCGCGCCGGATCCGCCTCGCCGAGCCGCTTGCGTACGTGGAGCGCGTAGGCCGTGATGTAGCGGCGGGATTCCTTACTGTAGTACCAGGGGAAATGCTGCTCGATGGAGCGCAGGTAGCTCAGCCCCGCGGACACCAGCGAGGGCGGCGGCGCGTAGCCCTTCTCCTTGGCGCGGGCGACCGCATGCATCACATGGGCGGTCAGGTAAGGCCAGGGTTCCTGGTCCTGGCCCCAGAAGCTGAAGCCCCCGTTCCAGTGCTGACGCCCCTGGAGCCGGGTCAAATCTGACTTCACGCGGGCCTGGAGCGCGGCGGAGGAGGGGAGTTCGCGGGCCTTGAAGGCGGAGAGCACGTCGCGCAGCGAGGCGATGGAGAGGATGCGGGAGGCGATCTGCTCGTTGCAGTCGAAGGGGTAGCTGACCAGGTAGAGGAAGGCGTCGGTGAGGGCAGAGAGGGCGGTGGAGGAGGTGGTGATTTCGAGGCCGCCGAACTCCTTGACGACGCCGGAGGGCATCTTGACCGGCTGGGCGATGGCGCCCTCGTCGATCTGGCCGTAGGTGGCGAAGGCCTCGGTGGTGGCGGGGGTCCAGACGGGCATCTCGACGGTGCTGGCGTCGGCGAAGTGCCCCGAGGCGATGCCGATCTGGAAGCGAGCGGTACCGGGCTTGAGGGCAGCGGCGGGCAGGCGCACCTCCACGCGGTCGTTGGCCGGCACGGAGAAGCGGCGGCCAAAGCCGTCCGGGAGCAGCGCGTTGGAGGCGCGGGCCACCAGGTCGACCTCCAGGGGGGTGTTGCCCTGGTTCTGGACCACGATGGGGAACTCGAAGCGGTCGCCGAAGTTGAGGAACCGGGGCGCCGAGGGCCGGAGCATCAGCGGCAACCTGGCCACCAGCGCGCCCTCCCCCTTGCCGAAGGAGCGCTCACGAGCGGCCACCGCCATGATGCGGTAGCGGGTCAGGTTATCCGGGAGCTTCACCGGGACCGAGACCTTGCCCGCCGCGTCGCTGACCGCCGCCGGGACGAAGGCCGCCAGGGGGTTGAAGTTGCTCCGCTGGGCGATGGGTTTGTTGCTCTTCTCCTTGCTTGATTTGTCGCTCTTTCCGCTCCGCTTTGCGCTGGCATCGTCGCCGGGCTCCTCCCTGGGGGCCGCCGATGCCACGGGAGGAGCGGCCGGGGCGGGGGCGTCGAAGTCGACGCCTCCGAGGGGATCCCCCGGGGCGGCCTTGGCCATGGCGCGAGCAGGCATGGGGCCCCGCCCTGCGGTCTCGGTCAATTTCTTCTCGAGATCCTTGCGTCGAGCCCGGACATGCATGGATCGCTCATCCAGCCTGCCGAGGAGTACATCGAACCGGGACCCACGGGAGACAACGCCGCCGGAGCGGGGGGTGTAGAAGACGTCGAGGGGGTCCGGGAGGCGGTAGGCGCTGAGCGCCAGGATGGCCTCGTCCACCACGGCGACGGCGACCTCGGCGCCGACCACGGGGGAGCCTGCGGCGTCGGTGAGTGCTACGTCGATGGTGGTGGAACCGCCGGGCTCCAGGGCCTGCTCCCGGGCGCTGGCCTTGACCTGGATGCGCCGGGCGTCCGGGGGAACCGAGAGGCGCGCAACCTCCGAGGCGAAGGCGGGGCGCGGGGGCAGCGTTGGATCTGGCTCTCCGGCGAGGTTGTTCCTGGGCTGGGAGCCGACCAGGTGCACCGAGGCCTCGATGGAGGGGTAGGTTCCCTCCCCGATGGGCACCTGGATCGCCTGGACCTTGCTCGTGAGGGTGAAGCGTTCGAGGTGGACGATCCCCTGGCGGCGCAGGGCGACGACGCCCTCCGCGGGGGCGAAGGGGGCGAAGAGGAGCAGTTCCGCCTTGTCGCCGGGGCGGTACTCGTTCCGGTCGGCGACGATGCGCACGCGCCCCTCCTCGATGCCGTGGTCCGGGACCATGCTGTCGCCGTAGACCCAGAAGGTCTGGCGGGTCTGGCTCTTGCGGCCATGGCGATCGGAGACCACCGCGGTCAGCCGGTAGCGCCCGGGCTGCGCGGGCTTCAGGTCGCAGGGGACCGGCTCCTCGGAGGAGAGCAGCTCGCAGCTCTGGGGCTCTTTCTCCAGCTCCTTCCACTCGCCGGCAACCTGCTCCGTGGACAGGCGAGCCGCGCGGACCACGACCTGTTGCTTGGCGACGGAGCGACCGTCCAGGTCGGTGACCAGGGTGTCGACCTTGAGAGGCTCGCCAGCCCGGAGGAAGGAGCGATCGAGGCGTACCCCGACGTAGTGGTCGCCCGGGTGAACCAGGAGCACGGAGCGGGCGGTCCAGGCCTGGCGGTTGACGTCGGTGACGGTGGCCTCGGCGTTGATCGTCATCGGGTAGGGCGAGTCGAGCGCGTCGAAGTCAAGACGGACCCGGTGCTCGCCCTGGGCGGTGGTCTGCGAGGAGAGGCGCTCGACGCGGTCGATCTTCTCCTCGTGGGTGTGGCGGTACCACCAGCCGCGGGGCTCGGGGCCGAAGTGGTAGTCGGTGCGGTTGGGGGGGCGGAAGGAGGCCTCCTCGCTGCGGACACGCCACTCGACCGGGGCGTCGGGGAGGCCGCCGCCGGCGTAGTACCTGGCGGCGACGGTGAGCACGGCGGAGCGACCGACCTGATGCGGTCCCTCGCTGGCCGACGCGCTGACCTCGAACTCGGGGCGACGGAACTCCTCGATCTGGAGGGTGTGGTGGTGCTCGCGTCCGTGAAGAGGACCGCCGCCGAGGGTGAGCTGGAGGAAGGCAGTTCCGAGGTTAGGCGTCTTGGGGATGCTCAGGGCGAAGTCGAAGCCTCCCTGGTCGCTCACCGGAACATCCTGCCCCTTGCCGATCTCGACGCCCTGGGCGTCGGTGGCCTTCCAGGCCAGCCGGAGGCCCGAAGGATGCAAGGCGAGATCCTCACCCTTGCCGTTCTTGAGGATCCGGACGAACCCCTTGATCCTTGCCTCCTCGCCGGGCTTGTAGGTCTTGCGGTCGTCGAAGACGAACCAGCGGGTGCGTTCTTGCTGACGGTCGAGGTTGAAGGTGCTGTATCCCCCAGGGAGCATGGCGAGGTCTGAGCCCTTGCGAGCGACGAGGAGGCCAACCTCCTCCGTACCCCTGGCGAGGCGCGCTAGACCGTCGGTGCCGCTGGTGGCCCCAGGGGCCCCGAGGAAGGCCACCTCGACTCCAGGGGCAGGGGTACCAGAGGTAAGGTTGGTCGTCCAAGCAACCGTCTGCTCGTGGTCGGAGAAGGCGTCGAGGCCGAGCCGAGTCACCTGGAGCCAGGTGCGTACCGAATCACGCCGGTAGCGATCCTTGGAGGGGGTCGTGGGCTCGACCAGGGCGATGAGCTGCCCCACGCCGTCGGTGAGGGCAGGCTTGAGGGGGAGCGGGGTCTCCACCAGCTCGTCGGGGCGGTTGTCGACCTGGAGCACGCGGCTCTCCACCAGCTTGCCCGGGGGCTCACGGCGCTTCCCTTCCCAGTCCCAGTCCTGACGGAACTGGACGTAAGCGTCCCAGTCCTCGGGTTTCACCTTGTAGAGCCGAACCTTGAGGGAGCGCTGGTTGACCGAGTAGATGGGGAGGGTGGGGGTAGCCTCCGGGTCGAGCACCGCCATGGAGCGCTCCTCGGGGAAGAGGGTCGGCTCGGCGGAGCCCACCTTGACCTCGAAGGTCCGCTGGCCCTCCAGCTTCTGCCCGTGGACGTCGGTGATCTCGGGGGAGAGGGTGATCTTGTAGGTCGTCTTCCCCTTTGTCCTGCCCTGGATCGTCAGCGAGGCGTGGGACACCGAGGCCTTGAGGCCCTCGATGGCGGGCTCCACCGAGACCTGCGCCCTGTCGAAGCGGGATGCCTCGATCTGGTTGGAGAACTGGATCGAGATGGGCATCAGCGGCGCGCAGTCGTCGCCCCACCCGCAGGTGGCGCCGCTCGCCTTGAGCGGGCCGAAGGTGTGGAAGGAGAAGCCCTGGGAGGCCTCGGTCTTCCTCGGCCCCTCCGCCGACGGTGCGCCCTGGGGCAGCGACACCTGGATGTGCGCGTCCCTCGGCAGCGGCTCCACCGACCGGAAGAAGACGTGGCGGTCCCGCGTGTCCGCCTTCGCGAGCAGCGACCGTGCCTCGCTGTTCTTCTCCAGCTCCTCGGCGGTCGCCAGCCGCACCGGCACGCTCGCTCCCCCCAGGACGCTGCCGCCGGTGCTCACCTTCAGGTGCTTGAGGATAGCCTCCGCCTCCACCGCCTGGTCGAAGCTCATCCTCATCATCACGTCGAGCTTCTGCCCCCAGCCGTTGCGGGGCGAGCCGGAGGTCATGTGAACCGGCGGAGTACGGAACTTCCATACTTCCGCGGCGGCCAGCTCACCGCCGGTCTCGGAGCGGGTCCCGGCGGGGACCTCGACCTCGAACTCGGTGGCCATGGGGAAGCGTTTTTCTGGCTCGAAGAGGAGGGTCTGGGTACCGATCCAGCGCCAGCGCCCGGGCGGCTGGGGGCTGAGCTTGACCGGAGGGGGCTTGCCGGCGAGATCCCCGTGGGAGGTGACCGGCACCATCGGCTGGGAGAAGGTGATGGAGAGGTGTGGGGCCAGGGAGACGTCTCCCTCCGGCAGGTGGCGGAGCACCTTGAGGGGCCCCGGCTGGGGGGCGGCGACGGCGGGGCGAGCGATCGGCGGGGGGAAGGGCTGAGGGACGGTCTTGCCGGTGCGCGGCGGGGGCTGGCTTTTATCGCGCAGGGCGAATTCCTTCTCGTCGCCGGGCTGGGCCTCGAAGCGCGGGAGGCGGGCCAGCAGCCGGCTGGCCTCGTCGTCGGGGAGGGCGGTGGCCTTGGCCAGCTTGTTCGGGTTGCCGGTGCCCGCCTCCAGCTCGGTCATCCGGAAGCCGAGGCCAGAGACCGACGGTCGCACCACGATCTTCTCCTCCTCCCGGGGTTCTTCCTTGCTGGTCGGGGGGGGAGGCTCGGGGGGCCTGGTGGAGCTCGGGCAGCCGGTGGCCAGCAGCGGAAGTGCGAGGAGCGACAGGCGTCGGAGGCGCATGGAGGGTGAGCATACCGACGCACGAGCCCGCCGTGGCGGTCTACCTGGCGCTCAGATCCCGGAGACGCGGTAAATGATGCCCTCGGCCACCTTGTTCCCCTCGCGGTTCTGGCCGGCGATCAGGTAAGAGCCGCCCTTGGTGGCGTGGAGGTCGTTGATGGTCGGGTAGTTGAGCCCGAGGAGCTTGCCCAGGTTGATGCTGGCGACGAACTCGCCCTTGGCCTTCCAGAGGGTGAGGCGGCGGGAGTTGGAGTCCACCACGCAGATGCCGTGGGTGCACGGCGAGATGGCGTGGATCCAGCCGAAGCGGTCGTCGCCGCCGGCCCCCTTGGCCTGGTTCCCGAACCGGAAGAGCTCCTTGCCGGAGGCGTCCATGCCCAGCACGACCCGGGGCTCGTCCGGGTTGACCTCCTTGGCGATGATACCGCCGACCAGCACCGTGTCCCCGAGGAAGCCCACGGTGTTCACGTTGGTCAGGGGGCCCTTGCGGCTGGGCTTGGAGAGCTCCTGGAGCGCCCACGGCTCGCTCTTGCAGGCGGTGGGGGAGAAGCCGAGCTTGCCCACGGTGGCGTTGGCGAAGTGGCCGATGCCCCAGGTCCCCTTCGGATGCAGCGCCACGTGGCCTCCGGGCTTTGCGTCGCAGTTGTAGCGGAGCTTGCCGTCCTTGTCGAAGAGGGCGCCGCCGAAGACGCCGCTGGAGACGTAGAGGTTGCCCGCGTCGTCGGTGGAGAGCGTCCGTGCCTTCACCCCGGTGGCCAGCTTCCCGTCCGGGGCGATGCGCTTGTCGATGCTCAGCTTGCACCCGGGACCGGGCTCGATCTTGTAGGCGGTCACCTTTTCGTCCTTGCCGACCACCCACAGCCTGTCCCCCACCACCCGGAGCGCCCTCAGCACATCCGACGTGCTCTTGGACAGCGGGTTCCCTCCCTCGACGGTGCAGGGGGTCGCGCTGACCTTGATGGGACCGGCCACCTGCTCCTGGGGCGTCGGCGTCAGCGGCTTGCTCTCCGCCACCAGCGTCTCGAAGGGCACCTCCGGCGCCTTCTGCGCGGGCTTCGCCGAGGCGCTGGCCGAAGCCGCGGGCGCGGGCGCGGGCGCCTCCTCCTTCTTCTTGCAGGCCGGGGTCAACGCAGCCAGAGCGAGCAGCGTAACAGGGAGCTTCCGGATAGATCGAAGCGTTCTCATGGGACCATATCGTATGGATTCAAAGGAAAAATCTTCCCAATTTTGTGATTTTTTACCGGCTCGCCCCGGTGCTGCCACGCAGCGTTCACGTTCACGGGGAGGGAACCCCCCCCGCTCCTCCTGGGTCACCGGGGAGCGTCCCCGCGTCCACCCCCGGGGGAGAACCGCCCGCGCCCGCCTCGCCGCCGGGCTCCGGGGCGCCGGCGTCTCGCTCGGCGAAGGTGAGGGGCTCGGTGCCGGAGAGGAACAGCTCCACCAGCGCGTCCGTCTGATCCTCGTGAGCCCGGAGCCCGGAAGCGGGGTCGATCCTGATCTCGGCGAGCCCCGGGGGCCTGGGGAAATCGGTGGCGGGGGAGGCAGCGTGGGCGCCCTTCATGAAGGCGATCCAGGCGGGGAGCGCGGCGGTGGCACCGGCCTCGCGGCCGCCGCCGAGGGGCCTCGGGTCATCGAAGCCGACCCAGACGGCGCAGACCAGCTCGGTGGAGTAGCCGACGAACCAGGCGTCCTTGGCCTGGTTGGTGGTGCCGGTCTTGCCGGCGACGGGGCGGCCTACCTCCCGGGCGCGGGCGCCGGTCCCTTCGCGGACCACGGAGGTGAGGAGGCTGGTCATCAGGTAGGCTTCCTGGGGCTCCATCACCGGCACCGGGGCGGGGCGAGGCGGGAGGGGGATCTCGGCGGCGTCGGGGCCCACGATGCGAGCGACGATCTGCGGAGGCTGGTAGGTACCTCCGGCGGCGAGGGTGCCGTAGACGCCGGCCATCTCCAGGGGGGTGACCTCGTAGGAGCCCAGGGCCAGGGAGAGGTCCGCCCCGAGCCTGGAGGAGACCCCCATTTTTTGGGCCCACTTGACCGCCTCTGCGGGGCCCTCGTCCACCAGGACCTTCTGGGCGACCGGGTTGAGGCTGCGCGCCACCGCCTCCCGGAGCCGCACCCGCTGCACCGCGCTGCCGTCCTCCACCGCGGCGCCGCGGACCGCCGGGAGCGCCCCCAGATCGAAGACGGTGGCGGGGGTGATCTTCCGCTGGTGGAGCGCCAGGCTGTAGACCACCGCCTTGAAGGTGGAGCCGGGCTGCCGCCGGGCCTGGGTGGCGCGGTCCAGACCGCCCGCGGTGGCGTCGTAGCTGCCGACGAGGGCAAGGACGTCGCGGGTCTTCGGGTCGAGGACGACGAGCGCCGTCTGGGGGCCTTGCTCCAGGCGGAGCGGGGCGCGGGAGGCGGGGCGATCCGGGGCGGCGGGGGTGGGCGGGACCAGGAACGAGACCCGCAGGTGCGCCCCCACCTCGACCAGCTCTCGCAGCGGGAGCTGCTTCGGGTTGTAGCGCTCGAAATCCGCCAGCTTGAGCGACCCCAGCGCCTCGCCCACCTGCACGTCCACGACGCCAGACTCCTCGTGGATCGCCGTGACCACGCCCACCTGCGCCCGGTAGATCTCGTGCTTCTGGGGGAAGCCCTCGAAGGGGCGATCCTCCCTGGCCAGCGGCTTCTTGCCGGAGGGCGCCTTGAACGGGCCCTGGACCTTGTTCCGCTTGTCGAAGGCCTGGAGGTTCTCCCGGGAGGCCTTCCGGGCGAGCGCCTGGAGCCTCGGATCGATGGTGGTATGGATGGTGTACCCGCCCCGGGAGAAATTGTCCCCGACGAGCTCGCGCAGGGTGCGGCGGGCAATCTCGACGGCCTCCGGGGCGAGGGAGGACTGGGCCTCCACCGGCGGTACCAGCCGCATGACCTCCTGGCGCGCCTGCTCGGCCCGGGGGTGATCCAAGAATCCCTTTCGCTCCATCTGCTCGAGGACAAAGGCGCGCCGCGAGGTGGCCCGGGCCAGGTCGTTCCTCGGGGAGAACAGCTCGGGCCCCGCGGTCAGCCCCCCAAGCATCGCCCCTTCGGCGATGGACAGCTCCTTGACGCTCTTGCCAAAATAGTAGCGCGCCGCCTCTTCAACGCCGTAGCGACCGCCGCCCAGGTAGATGTGGTTGAGGTAGAGCTCCAGGATCTCGTCCTTGGCGAGGTCCTGCTCCAGGCGCCGGGCCAGCACGACCTCCTTGAGCTTGCGGCTGTAGGTGCGCGACGAATCGTTGAGCAGGATGTTCTTGACGACCTGCTGGGTTATCGTCGACCCTCCCTGGCGCTTGCGTCCGGAGCGGAGGTTGACCGCCAGCGCCCGGACCATGCCGAGGTAGTTGAGGCCCTCGTGCTCGTAGAAGCTGGCATCCTCGGCGGCGATGAAGGCCAGCTTGACGTGGGGGGGGATCTCCTGGACGCGGAGCACCGTCCGGCGCTCGGTGAACAGCTCGGCCAGCAGGGTGCCATCGCGGCCGAGGACGCGGGTGACCTGGGCGGGGCGGTACTGGGCCCGGAGGGCCTTCACGTCGGGGAGCTGGCGCTCGGTGTGCCACAGGAGCAACGCCACCGCGGACGCCCCCAGCGCCGCCAGGATCACCATCACCTGGAGCCCACGGAAACACCAGCGTCCCATCTTCTTCCACCCGGGTCGGCTCGTCACGGCTCCGTGTGGTACCACGACGGGGGGCGGGCGCCCCCATCAGCGGGGCACCACGCCCGTGCCTTCGAGGGAAGTGCTTCCGTGCCGCCCGCGATGTGCTAGCCTGCGTCACCAGCGCGCAAGTGGCGGAATGGCAGACGCATCGGATTTAGGTTCCGACGCCTCGCGGCGTGGGGGTTCAAGTCCCTCCTTGCGCACCATGCTCAAAACGGCCTCCCTCACGCGGTCCACCGGGGTCGCGTCCGGCTGAGCGGAGACAGGACGCGACCCGGAGGCTGTCTCCGCGAGCACCTCCAGGAGCGGGTGCCAGTCCCCCAGCCCCAGCTCCGCCGCCCCCCGCGCGGCCCTCCGGTAGACCGCGAGCTGGGTGCTGGTGGTGTGGCCCGTCCGGTCGGTCACCCACGCCTCCGTCGCGCCCCGGGCCAGCGCCACCGTGACGAAGGAGCCCCGCAGGTCGTGCGCCCGGAGCGCCCGGCGCCCGGTCTGCCCCGTCACCAGCTCCCGGCGCACCGGCAGCCGCCCGGGGTCGCGCCGTCGTCCTCGTCGTAGATCAAAAGCGCCGGGCCGGCGGGGGCAGGCACTTTCTTGACCTTCACCCCGCTGTCGTCCTGGAGCGCCAGCAGCTCGCCGTGGGCGGGCGTACCGAGGTCGACGGGGACGCCGGCGACGCGGGCGACGCCCGGGTTGGGGTAGGAGCCGGAGAGGTCGCCGCCAGCGGAGCCGGTGGGCGGGCCGCCACCGCCCACTCCGGCGATCTTGAAGGCACGAATCGCCTCGCTGATCCGCCCGAGGGCGCCGCGCACCGCGGACAGGACCAATTTCCCCCCCAGGGTGCCCTCGTGGGGATGGACCAGGGGGAGCCCGTCTTCGTAGCCGTCGAGTGGGGCCCGGACGCCCAAGAGCGCCTCCGCGACGGCGACATTCGGGCGCCCTCCCGGGAGCGGATCCCCGCGCACCGTGAGCCGCACCGCAAGGTCGCCGTACCCGGTCGAAGCCGGCGGGGTCAGGGTGCAGCTCGCCGCAGCCTTCCCGGCCACGCTGTAGTCCCCCTCCGTGAGCCCCACCGCCGGGAACACCTCCCAGGTCCAGCTCGTGACCCCCGCGTTCGACAGGTTGGTCAGCGTGACGAGCTTGTTCAGCAGCAGACCGTCCCGAGACCCGGAGACGTAGCCCCCCGGAGCGGGGTTGTCCGCCTGGGCGATGACGATAGCGGCGGTGACCTGGGGCACCCTGCCAGGATGGCACAATCTGGCACACCCTGGTAGCCTGGGGGCGTGGACTACGCCGTAACCCGGGCCCGCGCAGTGAGCGAGACCCGGATTTTTGCCCAGACCGCCGTGCCGGGAGACGCCGTGGACCCGGCGGACCCCCGGGACACCCTCGCCCCCGGCGCGTGGGTTCTGGGGGGCGAGGCACCCCCGCTTGTGCGCCAGGTTGTGCCAGCGGAGCCGGAGATCCCCCCGTCGGCCTTCTGGCTCGACCTCGACAGGCCCCTGACCCCTGGCCAGAGCTACACCCTGGGGCTCGCCGAGGGCACCCGGAGCGCCGCAGGCGAGCCCACCAGCACCGCCAGCGTGACCTTCGACGCCCGGACCCCCCGGGCCCGCTCGGGGCCCGTCCCGGGGCAGCCTGACGCGGACGTGCTCCTGCCCGTCACGGCGCCCCGGGGGGCCCCGCTGGGCCTCACTCCCGTGGATGCGCTCCGGGAGCGGCTCCGGCTGCTGGTGAGGGCGCGGCGAGGCGCCTTCACCCACGCCAAGACCTTCGGCCGGGGGGTCGAGCCAAAGCGTAGCTACACGCAGGCGCAACTCGACCGGGAAGCCACCGCCCTCGCCGACGAGATCCGCCGGGATCCGGACGTGCTGAGCGCCAGCGTCAGTGCTCAGCTCGTGGCGGCCCACGTCGTGCGCTTCGAGGTGACGGTGGAGCCCCGTGCCGGGGCCCCCCCCTTCGCCTTCGTCGAGCGCCTCACCGCCGGAGGAACCTGATGGCCACGAGAGCCGATTTTGCCCGCATCGCCCGCAACCGCATCCGCATCACCCCGGACGCCCAGCTCGACCCCGCCGCCGTCGACAAGACCGGCTCAACCATCAATATCCTGGTCAACGGCGCTGCGGCGCTCGCGGAGGAACTCGACGCGCGGAGCGCTGCCCGCTTCGCCGCGCAGACCGTGGCCGGGGCTCGCGGCGAGGACCTGGACCGGCTGATCCTGGAGCGCAGCAAGGGGCGCCTCCCTCGCAAGACCGCCAGCGCGGCGACCCTCGACCTCTACCTCTTTCGACCCACCGCGGACGCGGGCGAGGGGCAGGTGGACGCAGGCACGGAGATCCTGGCCGGAGGACTCACCTGGACCCTGGACGAGAGCGTGGTCTTCGGCTCCGGACAGCTCGGGCCGTTTCGGACCAGCGCCACCTGTCTCACCCTGGGGGCGCTGGGGAACGGGGTGCCGCCAGACGTCCAGGTGTTCAAAAACGTGGGCGCCCTTTTCGACCCCACGATGATCGTGGAAAGCTTCGGCATCCCTTCCGCCGGGGGCGACGAGCGCGAGACGGACGAGGCGTATCGAGCTCGCTACGCACTGTGGGACGCGGGGCTCGACCGGAATCTGGACGTCCTGGCGGCTGGCGCCCTGAGCGTCCCCGGGGTGAACACCGCCGCCGCCGTCGAAGATCTGGACAGCGACGGAGTCGTGACCGGCGCGGTCACCGTCTACCTCGCCGACGCCCAGGGCCGAGCCACGCTGGGGCTCCTGGCCAGGGTGCGGGCGAGGCTGCGGGATTTTCGGCTGCTGGGGCAGGAGGTTCGCTTTGTCGGGACCACACCCGATTTCCGTGCGTTTTCTCTGCAATTCGGGGTGCTGGACACCTTCGCCGCGGAGCGGGTCCGCGAAGAGGCGAAGGCCGCGATCCTGGCCTACGTCAACGCGCTCTCGCCCGGCGCCGCGCTCCTTCGGGCCAGCCTGGCGAAGGTCCTGGCGCGCATCCCCGGGCTCGTGTTTCTGGAGTCCGCCCCCTACGGCCTGGAGCCCGGGAGCCCCGGCGACGTGGACCTGGTGCCTGCGTCGAAGAGCACGATCTACCGGACCCGCCCCGACCTGGTGACCTTCGCATGAGCGTCCTCACCTTCGCCGAGGCCCTGGATCTGCTCGCCGGGCGCGTGGACGGGGGGTGGCTGGCGGAGCTGCGCTCCACCCCCGACGGCGAGGCGCTGCTGGGCCTCTACGTGGACGCGCTGATCGCCGCGGACCAGGAAGACGCCGAGCGGGCCGGGCAGCTCTGGCTCGTGCCGCACGGCGCCCAGGAGACCGACCCCGCGAGCGGCCCCACCTACGCCACCCTGACCCTGGCGGTGACGCTGCGCCGCACCCTCAAGACCACGCGCCCGATCACCCTGCCCGCCGGCGTGGCGGTCACCACCCCCGACGGCCACGTGTTCCTCACCGACAGCGCCCTGACCTGGGGCGTCGGCGAGGTTGGGGTGACGAAGACCGTGGGCGCCACCGCCGTGCTCCCAGGGCACAAGCACATCCCGGCCGGCGAGCTGACGGCGTTTCGGGAGACCACCGACGGCCTCAGCGGGGTCGGGCTCGCGGTGGACCTGCTGCCGGGCGGCATGGTCCAGCCCAAGGCCATGCGCCTGCGAACCGACCCCACGGTGCCGCATGCGTTCCGTGCCGAGCTGGTGGGGAGCTACGTCGAGCTGAGCACGGTCCTGGCGCCTGGTGAGGCCAACGAGGGGCGAGCGCTGCGCATTGCCGCCGTCAACGATGGAGCCTCCTTTGCTGAGGCCGCAGAGGCTGGAGACAACGAGTACGCCTGGGGAGAGCAGTCCGATACGACCGCCGACGCCTGGATGGTGCCGTGGACCACGGGCGCGTTCGGCTTCTCCTGGCGGGCGATCCCCTGGGACGAACTGTTCGCCGTCGAGAACACCACCGCGGCGACCGGGGGCAGCCTCGGGCTCCTCGACGAGCTGGGCGAGCAGGTGGGGCGCCCCCGTCGTCCTGGCGAGGAGGATGCGCTGCTCCGAGACCGCCTGGCCCAGCGCCACGAGCGTCCTTCTCCGCTCGGCGCGCTGCGGGCCGCGATCCGCACGCTGGCGCCGTGGGGGTTCGGTCGCCTGGACCTGCGGATCTACGAACTGGGGGCGCACGCGCCGGACAGCATCGACCCCTACGCCCTCAATTTCCCGGCGGCGCTGGGCGCCATCTCCGACCTTCACTCGACCGACATGAGCACGCCGGAGACCCCCGACGGGATGGCGAGCCGGGACCCCAGCTACACCCTCCTGGACCCGTTCTTCAACCCGGGGCTCGCGCTCCTGGAGCCCGGCACCCTGCGCTGGGCAGCCGTCGTCCGCTGGGATCCGCCGGACAGCCTGCCCGCGGACACCGTGGCGCGCGTGCGGCGCCTTCTTTTCTCTGCGGTCAACGCGGCCAAGCCCGCCGGCTGCCTGGTGCAGCTCTACCACCTACCCGCCTGGAGCTACCCATGATCGTTCGCTATTTGCTCGAGCGCCTCACCGCGTTGGACCTCAACCTGATGCAGCGATTTCAGCGCCGTGACCTGGCCCGGGTCGCCGAGGGGTTCGCCATGCGCCGGGCGCTCGGGGTCCGCGGTAGCGGCCTCGGCGATTCCCTGGACCCCGGCAGGATACGAGGTCGCTGCCTCCGCGGCCTGGAGGTCGTCTGGGCGTCGGGCTGGCAGGTGGACGTGACCGCCGGAGCCATGCTGATCGACTGGACCGCCGGGAGCAACGCGACCCGGCCCGGGAGCTGGACCGGGACCTACGAGGACGACGACTACCCGCGCTGCGTCGGCATCCTGCCGCTCGGGGCCACGGTCTCCCCAGCCTCTCCTCCCGGCGGAGCCCTCCCCGGCTACGAGTACTGGCTCGTCTACGCCACGGCCAGCGAGGCCACCGTGGAGACCGACACCGCGCGCCGGGTCTTCAACGAAGGGACCGGCGTCTACGACGTGGCAAGCGCCGCGAAGGTCAAGCAGCAGCAGCTCACGATCACCGTCCTCCGGAGTTCTGTCGACTCCCCGCCGAATTTCGCCGGGGTGCCGTCGAACGGGATCGTCCTGGCGCTGCTCTACGTGCCCTCCGGGGCCACCAACCTCGCCGATGCGGTGTTCTTCGACTGCCGCAAGCTGCCGGAACTGGCCCCCGGCCCCAACCGGATCGGCGGCTGCTGGCAGTTCAGCCACGAGGGTCAGTTGAGCGGGACCTACAACCAGACCATCTTTCTCGGGCGGGCCTGGGCCCGGCTGGGCAACGAACTGCTGGGCGTCCGGGCCTACTCCAGCGCGATCCAGGTGGGCGACCTCGCCGAGCCGGGGGCGACCTGGGACGCCACGGCCTCGCCGTCGACGCCGAAAATTGCCTGGCTCTACCTCTGCAAACCCGGCGGCTACGTCCCACGTCCGGTACGGCGAGGAGCCTACCCGCTGGGCCACCACCCGACGCTCCAGGCGGACGGCGTTCAGGTAGATGGGGCGCTGGTGCTCTCGCCGACGCCGCCGCGCATCGGGGCAGGGGTGAACGCCGCCGAGGCGGCCCGGTCGGGGCTACGCTGGGACCTGCGCCCCTCGGCGAACCTCACGCTCCCCGGCTGGGCGCGCGGCGACCTGGCCTACCGCTACCAGAACCTCTCCGTGACCCCGGACGACGCGATCTGCATCGGGCTCTACCGGTACACCGACGTGGACGGGGTGCCGCTGCTGGTGGGCTCGCAGCACGTCGATCAGGACGGGTGGGTGAGGGGCAGCGCCATCTTCTCCGGCACCACCGATCCCTCGGGGCTGATGACGCTGCCCTCGATGACCGCCAACAACAGCGCCTCCCCCCGGACGTACACCAGCGGCACCTACGGCTTCGCCCAGCTCACCGTCGGAGGCATCGACGTCCCGCTGCCGCTGGACGCGGCGAGGCTGTTGATCCAGGTGGGCGCCAGCGGCAGCGGCTACGACGTGGCCGGAAGCCGAGAGGACGCGGGCAGGATCTGGCCGCTCCAGGACGGGAACCTGGCGTTTGTCGACCTGGAGCGGCGCCAGGTGACCCCAGGGAGGCCGAACCTCAACCAGATCGTGCTGACGCTCAGCACCAACACGTTCGTGAGCGACCTGGTAACGCTCCAGGCGGTCAAGCTGCCTTTCGGGGAAGACCTGGTGACGTGAGGGAAGGTTTAGCCACCAGTGCCGGTGCGGGGGGCTCGCTGGACAGCGCGCTGGGCTTCGTAAGCAGCTTGAAGAGCAGCGGTGTCCTCGCTGCCGTGCCATTCCTCGCCGCAGTCCAGGCAGGTCAGAAGCGCCAGGGTTGCGGGCACCTCGTAAGTCGCTCCCTTGACGCGGAAGGTGCGTCCTGGTCGGGCAACCCGGCGCAAGTTGCTCCCCCCGCAGACGTAACAAACCGAAAGTTCCTGGTCGCTCATGGGTCAGATCCTTGGCGTGATGGTGCCTGCACGAGTGCGTAGCGGGGCTTCGGGAGGATGACACGAGATGACCACCAGGCGCCCCTGGTCGATGGCGATCTTGACGTACCAGCCGCGCCCCTCGAAAAAGAGGCCGTAAACATCGGCCGGAGGTGCCTTCTCGGTCTTGGTCTCGGCGAAGTGCTCGGGGCGGAGCTGTCCCAGCAAGCCCAGCACGAAGGCTTCTGCGTCCCGGGGCTCCAGGTCCAGAAGGTCGCCAACGATGTCCCTTGCCTTGCGGGGGGACAGGTAGGCCAACCTGGCCAGGGCCAGCCGTTGCACTTCCGCGAGGTCGTAGGCAGGCACGACGGGCTACTTGCCCTCCCAGTCGGGGCGCTCCTTTGCGGCCCAAGCAAGGACGCCCCGGATCAGGTCAGAGCGGGTCATCTTCGGCCACGAGCGCCCCTGGTTCAACTCTTCCACCCATGAGTCGAGGTGTTCGATCAGAGCGGGCGGCAGACGCAGGTTGGTCTGGACGAGGGTTGGCTCAGCAGGCGAGGCCTTGGGCTTGGGCACGATGGCTAGCATACCCCCAAGGTGGCCTCAAAAACCACGGTGTCAACCCCACAGGTACCTCATAGGTTGACACGAGTGTCCCCGTGCATATTCTCTCCTTGTGGCCGAACGTCTTGGCCACAAAAGCAGCGACCCGCCCCTGAGTTCTCTAGGCCCTGGGGCGGGTCGGTTGCGGTTCTCAACCGTTCGGAGAAAACCGATGCCCAACGTAAACCCGTCCACCGTTGTCTGCAACCTGCGCGCTGTTTCGGCCTTCCTGGCCATCTACCCCTCCCAGACGGTCCTGATGGCCCTGGACCGCCTCGGGGCCTCGCCGGAGGGCATCGCCCATGACCTCCTGGACCTCTCCGGCGCCGACGCCGTCGATGCCCTCGACGCCGAGATCCTGGCCCTCTCCTGGAAGCAGGCGGCTTGACCATGGCCCGCTCCTCTGTCGTCAAGGCGGGGGAGCGGGGCCTGTCCCCCCAGGGACGGGCTCCCCGCTCCTTCTGCCCGGAGGTCCGCCGCTTCTGCCGTGACCTCGTTCGCCCTACCCCCGTGCTGGTGCTGGAAGCAGGGGTGACCTGCGGCCATCTCCTCGACGGGCTCGCCTACTACACCGCCATGGCCTTCTCTCCGCTGGGTTCCCGCGAGCGCTCGGTGGACGCGGTGACCCGGGGGCACTGGACGCTTCAGCGTGTGCTGGAGCTGCTGGACGCCCTCTTCCGCGTGCCCCTGGTCCTCCTGGAGAACTTCCGCTTCCGGTTGCAGCGCCACGCCTGCGCCGAGTCCGCGTTCCGCGAGCTGAGCCGCGCCGCCCACGCTGCCGTCCACCTGGGCACCACGCTGGATCGCGCCGCCCGGGAGCTGGGCATGGAGCCCTTCGACGGCGGCCCTTTCGCCGTGGCCTCCGGGGGCGAGACCCCCGCGCTCCCGGGGCGTCCGCTGCTGGCGGGAGGTGCCCGGTGAGCACGCTGCAACGGTTCGAGTTCGAGGGGCAGCCCTTGCCCGTGTTCACCTTCCACGAGCGCCCCTGCATGATCGTCGGGGACGTGGGCCGGGTGCTGGGGTACGGCGACGACGGCAAGCTGCTGGTCACGAGCATGCGCAAGCTTTGGGGTGACGAGCTGGTCAGGGGGACCGACTTCGACACCCTGGAGGGGGAGGCGCTGGCGGCCTTCAAGGCACTGGCGGGCGAAACGCCCGTCAGTCCGAACACCCGCTCCCTGACCATCCTCTACGAGTCGGGGCTGCACCTGGTCTGCCTCAAGACGGAGAAGCCCCTGGGGAAGAAGCTGCGCCGGTTTCTCGCCGACGAGGTGATGCCCAAGCTGATGCGCCGCGAGCCCATCACCCCCGCTCCCCAGCTCCCCACCGACCCGCCTCCCTGGGCGCGGGAGATCCTGACCCGGCTGGCGGCCCTCGAGGGTGCCGCCGCGAGCCACGACCACGACGGGCAGATCGGGCCGGCCCGCGCGGCGGTCCTGCGGCGCCAGCTCATCGTGTTCGGCCAGTTGATGGGGCATGGCGACCCGAGGGCGGCGAAGTCGTGGCGCACGATGGGGGACAACGAGCTGCGCGAGCGGCTGGGGCACCCCCGCAGCAAGGGGCGCCCGTGGTCGCGGCTGCCGGTGGGGCGCTACGGCGAGGCGCTCAGCGCCCTGGAGGCGATGCTCGCCCGGGCCCGCAAGGTGGACGTGGCCCACCTGGAAGCCTCGCAGTTGCCGCTCAAGGCGAGCTGAGACCCCTCGCCGCAGCCTCGGCGCCCCTGCTTTTGCGGGGGCGTTGTGCTTTTAAGGTGATCTTGCTTGCAGCATGGAGCGACCATCCCAGGTTGCGACATGGGACTTCACGAAGACCTCCGGCTGCTCGCCGAACAGTTCAAGAAACGAATCGCTGTCATCAAGGGGGAGGAGGCGACCAAGCAGGCGCTGGTGCTGCCGTTTCTTCAGACCCTCGGGTACGACATCTACGATCCCTCAGTGGTTCAACCTGAGTACGTGGCTGACTTCGCCAAGCGACGCTCAGGAGGGCCTGCGGAGAAGGTCGACTACGCCATCCACAAGGGAGGTCAGCCCGCCATCTTCATCGAGTGCAAGGCGCTGGACACCCCGCTCGATGCCCACGATCCCCAGCTCGCCAGGTACTTCAACGCGATCACCACGGTGAAGCTCGCCGTCATCACCGACGGGGTTCGGTATCGGTTTTTCACGGATCTAACGACGCCGAACGTCATGGATGCGAGCCCTTTCTTTGTCTTCAACGCCCTCGCTTTTTCCGAGAGGGATGTGGAGCACCTGGCGCTCTTCACCTTCTCCAATTTCTCCGTCGACGCGGTGCAGGCCTACGCCCAGGATCTCATCTTTATGGAGAAGGTCGCCGCCCTGGTGGGAGACCTGCTCCGCAACCCTTCCGAGCCCTTCGTGCGCTTCCTGATCGACCAGATGGAGGTCGTCCAGGGTCGCGTGACCGCCCGCGTGGTCGAGCGGGTTACCCCTGTTGTACGCAAGGCCATCCGAACCACCATCGTGGAGATGATGACCAAGTCGATCGCCCAGGAGATGCCCCTGTCCGTACAGCCGGACGCGATCCCCTCGACAGCTCCCTCGGGGAGCGGGAAGTCGAGCCCGGAGGCCACCCCTACCCCCTCCTCTGTGCAGGAGTCCTCCAAGGGTGCGGTGGAGACCACCGGGGAGGAGCTGGCCATCTTCAACCTGGTCGGTCAGGTGTGCCACGACACGGGGCTCGGGGTGCCCATCGCGTACAAGGACACCGTCAGTTATTTCGGGATCAACCTCGGCAAGGTGACCCGGTGGTTCGTCCGGGTGTTCGCCAATGGAGGCAAGAAGAGCGCGGTGTTTCGGGTGACCCCTGACCAGGCGGCTCGTCTGGATACCAAGATCGACGTAGAACCGACCGCGGATGGACGCGTGCGCTACTACTACCAAACGCCCGAGGATTTCATGAGCATCCGGTCGCTCATCGCGCTGGCCTACAAGCTGGAAGCGGCGAGAAAAGATGACGGAGGCAGCGAAGATGCATCGTGAATCCATCCCTGCGCTCAGGGCCTCCCTCCGGTGGCTGATGTTGGTCCTGGCGGTGGCAGCCTGCAGCAGCAATAACGAAGATGATTTGTCAGCCCCAGTGGCAGGGCGCGACGGGACCGGGGTTGCAGGCCAAGGCGGGGCCGGGGCTGGTGGGGCTGGTGGGGGCCAAGCGGGTACCACCAGCACCGTTTGCGTCCCCGGAGCAACCCAGGTGTGCCTAGGGCCAGGCGCCTGCCAGGGCGCCCAAACCTGCCGCGACGATGGCTCGGGTTACGAGCCCTGCAACTGCGGTTCGGCTGGAATTGGTGGCTTCGCTGGCGACGGGGGCACCAGCGGGGCCGGCGGCGATGCAGGCTCCGGGGGCAACGATACTGCGGGCTCCGGTGGGTCGGAGGCGGGCGGCGCGGGTACCGCAGGGGGCGGGGGCGACAGCGGAGCGGGAGGCGACGGTAGCGCTGGCCAATCGGGAGGAGGTGGAACCGCGGCTGGGTGTTCCCCTGCTCTCTGCGGAAAGAACAAGCTTCCGAGCGGTGAGATCGTGGACTGCGGAACATGCCCTGGTGCAAACATCTGCGTGCCCGCTCCAGGTGATCCAGAAAACTACAACGTCTGTTGCCTTCCCACAGACCAGTGTCAGACGGGGCAACTCTGTGGAAGCCTCAAGGATCTGTGCGGAATTTCCTACGAGTGTGCCTGTTCCGACCCTAGTAAAGTCTGCAAAAACAAGATCTGTGTAGACCCCTAAGGCTCACTGTCCCCCGGCGGCTCCTGCGCCGCCCCGATGGCGTTCTTCACCACGTCGCAGTCGGGCAAGGGGATGCTGAATTTGGGTGGGAACGGCAGGGGAAAAATGTCGAGGCTCGGCAGCCCCGGGATCTCGAACGACGGCAGGGGGATCTCGATCTCCCCACACGGCGTCATCACCTTCGGCCCAGCCATCAGCTCGCCCCTCCGACGAACACGCTCTGCGAGATGGCCGCGGCGCCAGCAATGCTCCCCCCGGCCTTCGCCACCACCGCGCCCCCGGTGGCAGGCGTGGGCACTCCGTCCGCGGGCCCGTGGTTGAGGGTGATCGGCGAGCCGAAGACCTGCGTCTGCCCGTTGCTGGTGATGAACACCCGCCCGTCGCTCACCTCGATCCGACTCTTGCCGTCGGGGGACACCAGCGCTGCGGCGCCGTCGCCCACGGAGAGCTGCGCCCCCTTCGCGTCCTTGATCTGGACGCCGTAGCCGTTGGTCGCGCCGTTCCAGCTCATCTGGATCGTGGTGCCATCGTCTGCCGAGACGACGAAGCCCGAGAAGAAGTCGCTCTGCTGTCCCTTGAGGCGCACCACCTTGATCGCCCCCCGGTAGTACTCGCGGTGCCCGATCCCCTTGGGGGGCGCGAAGAGCACCGCCCTGGGCTGCGTGGCGTTGTTCTTCGCCGCCGAGCCCTGCTCTTCCAGGCCCTTGCTGTCCAGGGGAACACCCGCAATCGACGGGGGGATCGGGTCTTCCCTGCCGCCGGGGACCGATGCCGTAGCGACGCAGAGCCCATCCGGCCTCCCGTCGAGCAGATCCACGAGGATGCGCTGTCCCCTGCGGAACGGCGCCACCTGGAGCGCCCCGCCGAGGGGCGCCGCCAGCAACGCCACCACCTCTGCGCCGACAAACGGCCCCGTGAGCAGCATCGCCGCGACGGTGATCCCGTTGCTGTCTCCTTCCTGCCACACGTAGGTGGGCTCCTCATCCACCACCCTCGCCAGGGCTTTCCAGCACCGCTGTCTGCCTCCGTCGCTGGGGTCCTGGTCGAGGGCCTCTGCCAGGGCCCCCGATGTCGCTGCATCTGCTCTCATGGTCCTCTCCTGGCCTGACGCCAGAGGGCGTCAAGGGCCGCACGGGCCTCCGCTGCGTCCGACAGCGAGGCAAGGCTCTGGTAAGCGGCGGCAAAGGCCGCCTTCGCTTCTTCAAGAGGGCCGGCGGCCAGCGCGCTCACCTTCGCCTGGAGTTTCGAGAAGGCCTCGGCGAAGACGTCGCCCTGGAAGTCCCCGACGATCTGGACGAAGTTCACCAGCCGAAAGGTCAGCTCCACGTCCTGCCGCTCGCCGCCGCTCACCTGCAACTCGTCCACCCGGAACTTCGACAGTCGCGGCACCGACGCCAGAAGCCCCCCGATGCGCTTCGCCGTGACCTCTGGCACCCCGGAGGCCTGGAGCAGTCCGGCCATGCCCTCGGCGCTCACGATCCCCGTCAGGGCCTGGACCTCCGGCGGGAGCAGCGGGTTGTCCCCGCCGGCCAGGTAGCCGAAGTCCACCGTATCCCCGGCCCGTAGCCGCAGCAGGTCGCCGCCCTGGGCGTCGGGCTCCAGAGGGTTGGACCACGGGGCGTGGGTTTTGATCGTGTATTTTACGCGCTGGCGGGTGCGCTCCAGGAAGATCATCTGCGCCACCTCCAGGAGCCGCTCCTTGCTCGCCACCGGCCCCCAGGGGATCAGCAGCACGCTCTCGTCGAGCTGCTCGTAGCCAGGGAGGCCGATGTTCGCCGCCACCGGGGGCAGCCTCGGGGGCCTCCCGGGCTCGACCAGCGTCGCCTTCTGGCCCTTCGGGTCCGGGGGCCACCGGGCCGTGTAGGAGTCGCCCGTGTCGGGGTTGTACCCCACGACCTGCACCGACTGGCTCTTGACCCCCACGAGCTGGTGTTCTGCCTCGATGCTCTCCACCACCTGGCCCACCAGCAGCGCCGCCTTGCTGGTGCTGGCGCGGCCCTCGTAGAGCGGGCCTGCGGTGCTCAGCTCGATCGTCGTCACCCGCAGCCTCGCCACGCACCCGAGCCGCGCGGCCTCTTCGGTGATCACGTCGAGGTAGCTCTGCTGTCCCCCGGTCGGTTTCTTGGCGGTCTTGCCGGCCTTCTTCTGGGCCTTGGGGACGTGGCGCCCGGCGGTGGGCTCCTCGCTGGTGGGGTCGACCCACCGCACGCACAAGCCCTCCGCCGGGGTGCCCACGAGCAGCCTGCGGATCGCCTCGCTGAGCGTCAGGCTCTGGTCCAGGCTCACCCCCGCTGGAACCTTCTTCGACGCCAGCAGCCCGAGGTAATCCCGGAACGGGAGCTTCACCGTGGGGAGCGAGCCGTCGCCGATCGACACGGCCTCCGACGAGCAGATTCCGGCGAAGTCCACCTGGTCCCGGTGGTCCGCGAGGCGAGGCACCCGCAGCCCCTCGTCCCACTCCTCGGCGGAAAGCTGCCGGATCAGCACCTCGCAGGTGATCGCTCGGATCGCCTCCGGGGGCACGGGCAGGACCGCGAGCGGCAAAACGCACTCGAACTCGTCGGCGCGGCGGAAGCTGTTGTAGGTCACCGACCAGCTCAGCGGCGCCAGGTCCAGGAGCACGAAGAAGGGTCGCTTGCGGCTCGCCCCGCTCTCCTCGACGTAGGCACAGGGGTCGGCGTTGAGAGGCTGCGGCGGCTTGCCCTCCTTCGCCCGGGTAGCGTTGGCCACGGCCAGCGCAAGGTTCACGGCCTCCGCAGCCCGGCGCGCTTCCGGGCCGTCCAGCTCGTCGTAGAGCTCTACCCGGAGCGTCACCCCGCAGGCCACCCGGACGACGCTCACACCTCCACCTCCCGCACGCCGTCCGGCACCACCTGCCCCGCGAGGCCGTTTTTCCTGGCGATCTCCGGCCACCGCTCCGCGTCGCCGAGCGCCGTTCGGGCCACGTCCGCAAGGCTCTGCCCGGGACGCACCGCCACCCGTTGCCCCTGCCTCCGGGCAAGACCATCGAAGATCGCCACGACCGCATCCATCGCCGTCTGGTTGGCCTCGCGGATCGCGCCTTTGGCTTGCTGGGCTTTGGCCATCGCGGACGCCCGGGGGCCCAGCGCTCGCCCGACCCCCTGCGCGGCCTTGCCCGCGGCGAGGTAGGCGTCCCGGGTGTCGCCGAGCTGCACTTCCAGGTCGTGGAGAACGTTCCCCAGGGACCGGGCGGCGGCCAGCGCCTCGTTGGCCAGGCGGGCCGGGGCGGCGGCGAGGCTTCCGATCTGCTGCACCGTGCGGCGGAGCTGGCTCACGCCGGCGCGCACCCGACCGATGGCGCCCCGGATCGCCGTGAGCGCGTCCGGGTCGA
>CAZSDX010000019.1:0-25533 GCA_964605685.1 uncultured Polyangiaceae bacterium | reverse complement strand
CGTCCACGTCCACGGCCACGGTTCCCGTCCACGTGGACGTGGACGAGCTTCGTGGACGTGGACGAGCTTCGTGGACGTGGACGTGGACGTGCTTCGTGGACGGGGATCTGAACAAGGCCGCAAATGAATCTAGAATTTTCATCTTGGGCTTGTTGGGGACGAGCAGCTCATAAGCCATCAATCCAGCTAGCAAGAAGGAAAGAAAGTTCTTCGCACTACGATGCCGTGTGTGTTCGAATCGTGGAAGAAATGCTTGAAAGTTTTGTAGGGAGAGGAGTGCCAAAGAACCAACAGGGTAGCGATTTCGCTCAAGGACATCCGCGATTCCGTATCAGCAAGCAAGAAGGGATGAGAAGGATGGCGAGCAAGCATCTCGCTCTTCATCAAAGAAGAAAGGTCATCGAGAAGGCAGTAGACAACGAGAGCAGCATCGTGTAGCATGGAAGAGCTCCGGTGGTGGGAAAGGTTGTGGTTGAACACCTACCTTCTGCCACATGGAGCTTCATTTTTCACGCCACCTCGACAAAATGGCTGTCAGGTGCCTTAACAATACGTCGAACTCGCGTCTTTCTCAGTTTTTTTGCAACGGGGAGCAACCAGAAGCGTCTCCTGGGTGCATGCACCTCCTCCCTACTTCCCGCCCTTCGTTCCTGGTCCTGTTCTCTCTTGCGGTTCTCTCGCCGGCTTGCGATGGAGACGACGCGCCCACCAGACCACCCGCGAACTCTTCCGGCACCCAGACCTACCAGGGAATCCTGGCCGGTCCTGACGAGGAGACGGGTGTTTTCGACCTCACCACCGAGGCGACCTCGGAGATCGCCTCGGTGGTGCTCGCGGAGGGAACCCCAAGGAGTGTCTCGGGGACGCTGTTCCTCTCCAGCGCGGTGGGTCCCATCGCCCTGAGCGGTACGCTGGACTCGTCCGGGACCGTCTCCTTCGGGGGAACCGTGGCGACCGCGTTCGGCACCTTCACCTGTACAGGCAAGATCCTCGACGAAAGTCTCCAGGGCGAGTGTGTGGGGGCCGATGGTAGGAAACGTTACTTTCACAGCCGCTTGCTCGGTCTCGCGCCGATCAAACGATATTGCGGAAAATTCACCGGACCTGTCGAGGGTGGCATGCACCTGTTGACTTCTGCCCCTTACGCAGGCGCCGTCGTGTGGACCGAGGCCCTCGAAGGTGTCGCCACGGGCTCGATCTCGGAAAACGCGGTCACCCTGTCCCTCCCCGGCGGTGGCACCGCGACAGGCAACGTGTCGGAGAACACGGTCAGCGGAAGCTGGAGTGGTCCCGTTGGGAGCGGAACGTGGCAGGCCTCCACCACCGCCTGTCCCTCCGGGGCGACCGGTGCCGGGGGCGCAGGCGGCGGCAGCGGTATGGGTGGTACCGCCGGGATGGGGGGGGGTGGTGGCGCGGTCGGTGGTACCGGGGGCGCAGGCGGCGGCAGCGGTACGGGCGGCACTGCCGGGATGGGGGGGGGTGGCGCGGTCGGTGGTACCGGGGGCAGCAGCGGCGCAGGGATCGGAGGCGATGGGGGTGGGGCAGGGAACGGAGATGCGGGGACGGGTGGTGGTGGAGCGAGCGCAGGAGGAGGCGGGGAGGCGGGTTCCGGCGGTGGCGGCGGGGCGGGGACGGGAGGCTCCAGCGGAGCGGGAGGCTCTGGCGGAGCAACCGGAGGAGGTGGGGGAGGCTCCGGTGGGGGAACGGGTGGAATTTTTGCGTCTGCGACGCTCAAGATGCTGTCGCCTCCAAGCGATTCCCACGACTGCCATGCCATCGGGATCTCCGCCGACGGAAAGATCATCGCTGGCTCCTGCATCGACAACAGCTCGGGCGAGCCTGGAACCGCTTACGTCTGGCAAGTCGACGGCACCGGAGGGGCGCTACCCTTGCTTGAAGCACAGGCTGGGGGGTGCGGGGCGACGGCCCTCAGCGGCGATGGCAAGGTCGTGGCGGGCAAGTGCTCCAAGCTGGGCGACCCCGGGGTCCAGGAGGTTCCCGTGGTGTGGATGGGGGGAGCCAAGCCCCAGACGGTCACTACCTTTCCGTGGAAGGACGAGTACCTGGCGTCCTTGACGATCACGGCGATGAACAGCAACGGAAGCATCAAGGCAGCAGCCGGCGGCAGCGATACCTCGGCGGTGACGTCGGGCGTGATCGCGAACGGCGGGTTTCAATACATCTATCCTTCAACGACACCGGCGGAGCAATCCTTTCCTACCGGGATCTCCACCAGCGGTACCGTTGTCATCGGGGTGAAGTTTGCGACACAGTTCCCGGGGCAACGTGTGTTTGTCTGGACGCAAGGAGCCGGCGTCTCGGAACCCATCTTCCTGGAACTTTTCGGGAATCCTATCCTGAGCGGCGATGGGCTCGTGATCTACGGGGTCAACAACGAGAACGGGCACGGTTTCCGCTGGACCAAGGCGACGGGCGTGGAGCCGATGGTATCCCTGGGCGAGCCGAAGGGGACCAACTTCGATGGTTCGGTGGTCGTCACCAAGAGCGGGAGTTTTTCGCTGGTGTTCCACAACGGCACGATGCTGGATCTGGAAACGTTGTTTGCTGCGTCGGGAACGGTTTCACCGTTCGTGACGACACCTGAGTTTGTGGGTGTGTCTTCCACGGGCGAGGTGGCCGTTGTCAACGGGTACGTGAACGGAGCGAAGTCGCGTGTGGGGGTTGTGAAGTTCTCTCCGTGACCTGGCCAACGATGGGGCCTTGAGAGGCCGGAGCCCACTTCCACGAAAGGGGAACTGCGGCCTTGTGTCTAACCTCGACAAAGGAGGATTATTTTTTACCCATGCGGAGGGTGTAGGGGCGCAACCTGTTGCGCCCCTACTTCTGTCGAGGTTAGGTGCAAGGCCGGAACTGCGAATCGCTCTAGTCGACGTAGACGTCCTGCCAGGTCCAAGCGGTGCCGCCGCGGTTGTCCCGGACGACGATCCAGATGCGGGACTCCCCTGCGGTGGCGTTGGGGGCGCTCCACTCGGTCCCCTTGGCGTCGCCGAAGATCCAGCCCTTGTTGGCGTCGTTGATCAGGGCGGTGTCGTTCACCAGGGTGCCGTCGGAGGCGTAGAAGGAGGCCCAGATCACCTCGTCCGGGATGCGCCCCTCGAAGGGCGGGGCGGCCTCGTCCTTCTCCGCGTTCTTGTCCGGGGTGAGCACCGGCTTGATCTTGTAGGTCGGGCAGTTGGCGACCTTGCGCTCGGTGCAGTGGGGGACGACAGGGATGCAGACCCCCTGGGAGCCGCAGCGGCTCCCCTGGGCGCAGCCCTCGGCGCAGGGCTTGTTCATGCTGTCGACCCCCTCGAACTGGACGCCGTCGATCACCGGGTTCTTGTTGGAGAACTTCTCGAAGGAGTAGATGGGGAAGTACCCGATGACGAAGTCGTCGTCGCCCAGGCGCTCGTTGGTCTCCTTGTCGAAGCAGCCGAGCGGCAGCCCGCTCGGGGTCTCCGAGGGCTGCACGGGCCGGATCTCTCCGCCGCAGACGGCGAAGAACACGTAGGAGAGCCCGTAGGGCGCGTTCCCCTGGGCCTCGATGGCGGCCCGCTCCTCGGGGGGGCGCCGGGTGATGATGTCCTCGGGGATCTTGAGCTTGAAGGTCTCGCTGAAGCTGATGTAGTCGAGGGGGTTGACTCCCCCGGGCGGCGGGGCCGGGGGGGCACCGCCCGCGCCGGCCCCGGGGCCCTGCGCGAGGGAGGAGAAGAGCTGCGCCAGGATGGGAAAGCAGCCGTAGTAGAGGTCGCCCGGCGGGTCGAAGCAGCCGCCGAGCCAGAGGATCTGCGGCTTGCGCTTCCGGTTGCCCTGGGCGTCGAAGGCGCGCCGGGAGCCGTCGAAGTAGAGCAGGCTCAGCGAGGCCGTCCCGCCGGGGGGGGTGTAGGGCTCCTCGTTGCGCACCGCGAGGATGCGCAGCGACTGGATCGACGACGCTGGCTCGAAGGCGTTGCCGCAGGAGGCGAGCGCCGCGAGCGAGAGGGCGAGCAGGGAGGCCCGGCGAAGCATCATATCTCTCCTCGAATGCCCAGGCTGGGGATCAGCGGTAGGCCCGTCTGGTAGATGCGCTTGGTGAAGTTGTAGTTGTAGTCCAGGGCCTCGACGTTGCCCCGGTTGTAGACGTTGAGGATGTCGAGGTACATGCTGAGCTTCCAGGTCTGGAAATCCCAGCGTTTGTCCACCCGCAGATCGAGCTGGTGGAAGGTGGGAAGCCGCTCGCTGAAGGCCGCCCCGCTGATGCAGGCGTAGGAGCCCGCCGCCCCGCTGTAGATGCCCCCGACGCAGGGGGTGTCGAGGGGGCCCGAGACCACCCGGAAGCGGGCGCCAAACTCCCAGCCGCGGCCCAGGCGGTAGCTGCCCAGGGCGGTCAGGATGTGGGTCTGGTCGTACTGGAACAGGGTCAGCGGCTCGTCCGGCCCCGACCGGCGCGTGGAGCGCGAGAGCGTGTAGGCCAGCCACCCGAAGAAGCGAGCATCGGGGCGGTAGCGCAGAAGGAACTCGCTACCCACCACGTAGCCGGAGCCCTGGTTGTCGTAGTTGAAGCTGCTCCCGTTGAAATTGGGCGAGCGCGCGACCAGGTTGTCGAGCTGCTTGTAGAAGCCCTCGACGGAGAGGTCGACCTGGCGCGTGAGCTGCTGCTCCGCCCCGAAGGTGTAGTGGATGGAGCGGCCCGAACGGACGCTGGGGTTCCCGAAGACCGGGTTGCTCTCCTGGGGCAGCGGGGGCTGGTGGAAGACGCCGATGCCGCCCTTGAGGGTGGTCTTGGGGAACTGGGGCCGGATGACCTGCCGTGCGTTGAAGCGAGGGCTGAAATCCCAGGACTGGTTGACCTTGTTGTAGTCGAGGCGTACCCCCGGGATCAGGCGCCCGCCCTCCACCGGGAGGATCTCCGCCTCGACGAAGGCCGCCGGCTGGTAGAGCGAACCTTTCTCCTGGACCCGCCGGGGGGGACGGGAGACGAAGGGGCCAGAATCCGGCTCGCCGGGGCGCGGCGGCTGCGGGGCCCGCAGGTCGATGTCGTAGGGGTTGTAGATGATGTCCTGGCCGACGTTGAGGGTGACCCGCTTGTCGAGCTTGTAGGAGAACTCCAGGCGGTTGGTGACCGGGTGGGTGTTCAGCTTGAAGTAGAGCGCTCCCAGGTTGAAGTTGACGGTGTTGAAGCCGTAGGCCAGCACCGTGCTCACCTTGAGCCGGTCGGTGAGCTGGTGCTTGTACTCCGCCTGGAGCCGCCAGAAGCCGGTGCGGAGCCCGAGGTCGCCGCCCAGCGTCGGGTCCTGGGAGGCCGGGTTCTTGATGAGGATCTCCAGCCGGTCGTCGGAGCCGTAGATCCCGACGCGGAACTGGGAGCTGCTGGTGGGGCGCGTCTCCAGGAAGAACTGGTAGTCGTAGTAGACCGGCGCGGTGGTGACGCCGGCCCCCGCCGCCTCCAGCGCCGGCTTGAGCCAGGTGTCGACGTAGCTGCGGCGAGCGCCGCCGATGAACGACCAGTTCTTGAGGAAGGGGACGGGCCCCTCGGCCATCACCCGGGCGTCGATGAAATCCGCCTGCGCCAGCCCGTGGTACTTCCCGTCGCTCTTGGGGCTCCGGATGCCGACGTCCACGATGCCGCCGGTGACGCGGCCGTACTGCGCGCTGAAGTTCCCGGGGTAGAAGTCGAGGCGCTCGATCATCTCCGTGGGGATCACGCTGCTCAGCCCGCCGAAGTGGTAGACCAGCGGCACCAGCGTCCCTCCGATGAAGATCTGCGTGTCCTGCGGCGCCGATCCCCGGACGATCAGCAGCCCCGCCAGCCCCGGCGGCCTCGCCACCCCGGGCAGGTTCTGCAGCGCGCGGAGCGCGTCTCCGTTCGTCCCCGGGATGCGCGAGAGCTCTCGCTGCTCGATGGTCCGCTTGGTCACCTCCCTCGGGGGGCGCTCCCCCTTGATGACCACCTCGAAGCCCTGGCTCGCCGCCTGGAGCCGGTAGATCACCTCCGTCGCCTGCCCCGCCTCGACCTCCTCCTCCACGTCCAGCGGTCGGTAGCCTGGTGCCTCCACCTCCACCCGGTACTTCCCCGGCGCCGGATCCGGGAGCTCCCAGGTGCCGTCCGTCCCGGTGGTCAGCTCCAGCGCGGCCCCGCCGCTCCTCGGCGTCACCTTCACCCGCGCCCCCTGCAGCGGCTCCTTCGAGTTGCCGATCTGCACGCCTCCCCGGAGGATCGCCCGCTTCACCTTCTGCTCGGCGGGCTTGTCCCCCGGCTTGTCCCCCGGCACCTCCGCGGGCTTGAGCGAGAAGGTGTACTTGAAAGGGATCTTCGACGCGATGGGCTTGCCGTCCCGCAGCGCCGGCTGGAACACGAACTTCCTGGCCGCCTCCACCGCCGCCTCGTCGAAGCCGTGCCCCGCCGGGTTCAGCACCGTCACCCCGGTCACCTTCCCCTCGGCGCTGATGTCCAGCTGGAGGATCACCGCCCCCTCCAGCTTCTTCTCCTTCGCCTCGGGGGGGTAGTCCGCCTCGATGAACTGCTGCAAGACCGGCGGCTGCACGCTGGCCTTCGCCGGCTGGGCCTCCGCCGCCGGGGTCGCCAGCACCGCCAGCGTCATCGCCGCTGCCGTCAGGGAGTAGAAGCGCATGGTCTCCTCGGTCTTTGCCCTGCCATGGCGGCCCTGTAGCACAATCCCGGCCGCGCCCCGGTGTGGACACGACGATGTTTGCGGATCTTTGCACCCGCCCCCCGGGACCCGGGGTGGCGACCGGTCCCGGACGATCCCGCCCCGTGCTCCCGCTGGAAACAAATCATCTCGACAGGGGGATGGCGGTGCGCTATTCGCTAAAACCGCGCGAAGGGTTGTTGGATTCCGGCGTGCCGTCGCGCTCAAAACAAGCCCCCGCCTCCCTTCAAGAGGAGCCAGATGCTCGCGGATAACCTGGACCGCATTGTCGCAAAACTTGGCAAGGAAATCGTTCGAGCCTTGCGTGAAGCGAACCGCAAAGAACTTCTGGCGCTGCTCCCCGGGCTCGCCAAGGAGCTCTCCACGGCAACCTCAACCCCGCGAGGGCGCCCCCCCCGGGCCGCCAGCGCGAAGCCTGGCCCCAGGCCCGGCTCCCGGCCTGGCCCCAAACCGAAGAGCAGGGCGAAAGCCAAGGCGGAACCAGCCACTCCACGCAAGCGCGGCGCCGGCTCCCTCACCCGGCGGATCACCGAGATCGTCCGGTTGCGCCGCGATGGCCTCCGCTTCGAGGAAATCCAGCTCCGGCTCAAGGCCGACCCGGTCGAGCTCCGGGAGACCCTCGGCCGGATGATCGAGAGCGGCCGCCTCGTGCGCGAAGGCCAGGCCCGTGGCACGCGCTACAGGGTCACCTCGCCGGGCGACTCCACCCAACCCTCCACGCCCAGGACGCCGCGCCCCGCCAAGCCGCCCCCCGCGCCCGTCGAGGTCACCGACGTCATGATCGATGACCTGCGTCTCCAGCTCCTCAACGCGGGCTCTCCCCCGAACATCCCCGAGCTCCAGCAGAAGCTCCCCTACACCCGCGAGCAGCTCAAGGCCACCCTCGACCGCATGCGCCAGGATGGCCTCGTCGAGCGCGCCCGCGGCGGCCCCAACCCCCGTTACCAGCTCGTCTCCGCTCCCCCAAAGACCCCCTCCGCCACCCCCCCTATCGTTCGCAAGACGAAGGATGCCCCCAGGAGCGAGGATACCCCCAGGGCCGAGGATGCCCCCAGGACCGAGGAGCTCCCCCCCGAGGTCGCTCCCGAGGTCACCGACGGTTGACGTCCTGGCGGGTGCGCCCCCCCTGCCTCTGCGCTAGGCTGGGGGGGTGAAGAAAATCATCCGCGAATTGCTCGCCCTCCTCTGGAAGCTGGTCCGTACCTACGCGCTCCGCTGGTTCCGCGAGTTCCTCGGGCGCTTCGCCAAGCTCGGCGTCCTGGTGGTCGTCGTCGGCTTCGCTCTCTTCGCCCTGCTGATGCTCCTACTCTCCGCGGCCTGCTGACCCCTCAGCCCGCCAGCGCCTCGTCGAGCCAGGCCGTCAGGTGCGGCAGCGTGCTCGCGCCCACCCGGCTGTTCACCACGCTCTCCCCCCGGAACAAAAGCAGCGTCGGCAGCGCCCGGACCCGGTAGCGTGCCGGTAGCGACGGGTTCTTCTCCACATCCACGCTGACCACCAGCAAGCTGCCCGCTCGTTGCTGGGCTAGCTCCTCCAGGTACGGCTCGATCAGGTGGCAGGGCTTGCACCACGACGCCACGAAATGCACCAGCACCGGCATCCTCGCTTGCATCAGGTTTTGCTCGAAAAACTCCTCCGTCCAGCGCTGGATCGTCGCGTGCTCCGCCTCTCGCTCGGGGAGAGCTTGAGGGCAAGTCGAGCGTAGCGCTTCCTGCTTCCGCATGGAGAGGTTCAGCTCGTCGCAGACCCCCGCCCGGGGATCAAGGAGCAGGAGGCGGATCAGGTGGGGATCGAATTCCCCTGCGCGTGCCGGGATGGAAGGGGCATCCCCGCGCACCTGGACGGTCTGGACCACGGCGCCGAGCAGGAGGGACATCAGGCGGCGGGTGTCGTCGGGCTGGGAGGCGATCTGCTGCGCCTGCGGGAGCGAAAGGAAGGCACAGAGGCAGGTCTCCACGCCGGCGAAGCCTTCCTGGGCGGAGAGGCCCCTCTGGCGGACCAGGCGGGCCAGATCCCGGCCGTGGGCTTCGATCAGCGAGCGGGCCCACCCGAGGGAGCGACCCGAAGGGGAGGGGGAGGTAGCGCCGTGCATCGCCCCTATCGATGCCGCACGGACCCCTTTGCTCGCTCGCCCGGGTCAGGTCCGGTTGTAACTCTCGCCTTCCAGCAGGATGACGTTGGTCTTCGACCGGGTCTCCCCGACGTTGGTGACGTAGACAGCCGGTTGATCCTGGACGGGGCAGACCTTCTCGCAGGCCCCGCAGCCGATGCAGAGCGATGGATCGACGTGGGGGCGCTGGACATGCACCGTGAGCATCTCCGGCTCCTGGCCGTTGGGCCCGGGCTTGTCGGAGCGCCTGGGGATGTCCGCCTCCTCGACCCAGATGGCCTTGGGGGAGGTGGGGCAGAACTCCTCGCAGACGATGCACGGGGTGGCCATGGACCAGGGGAGGCAGCGCCCGTGGTCGTAGAAGGCCGTGCCGATCCGCACCGGCGGCTGACCCAGACCGAGCTTCTCCTTCTCGGTGATCTTCTGGATGGCTCCGGTGGGGCAAACTTGACCACACAGGACGCAGGAGTGCTCGCAGTAGCCGATGCGGGGGATCAGGATCGGCGTCCAGAGGCCCTCGATGCCCGCCTGGAAGAACGCCGGGTGCAGGGCGTTGTTAGGGCAGACCTTCATGCACTCGGCGCACCGGATGCAGCGCTCCAGGAATTCCCGCTCCTCGACGCTCCCCGGGGGGCGGATCACCCGCGCGTGGTAGTTGGCGTCGAGGGAGTCGGCGATCCGCATCGCCGGGATGGCGGCGACCCCGGCGGCGGCGGCGGCCAGGGCCGTGCGCCGGTCCGTGTCCGGCTTCTGGATCGTGGAGCGCCTGCTGGGCAGGAACCGGAACTTGATCACGTCCTCGGGGCAGGCGTTCTCGCAGTTGAGGCACATGTGGCACTCATCCTGGCGGTGCTTGACCCCGCCCTGGGGCGAGTCGGCTCCCTGGCAGTGGACGAGGCACAGGTTGCAGTCGGTGCACTTCTCGTGGTCTTTCTCCATGCCGAAGAGGGCGAAGCGGGAGAACACCCCGAGGAACGCCCCCAACGGGCACAGCGCCCGGCACCAGAACCGGGGGATGAACCGGTTCATGAACAGCACTGCCACCAGCAAGAAGCAGATGAACCAGGTCTGGTGGAAGTAGAACTGCCTGGTGTTCCACACGTGGGCCGCCAGCAGGTCGGCGCTCCGGTCGCCGAAGGCCTGGAGCAGCCGGCTCTGCGACTCGCTCGCCGCCCCTAGCCCCCCGCCCACGACGTACTGCGCCGCCGGGATCACCCCGAGGCCGATGGCCCGCACCGCCACGCAGATCGGATCGAAGAGGCCGCCGATGGCGCTCCCCGCCACCGCCGCCAGCAGGAAGGCGTAGAGCAGGTAGTACTTGGCCCGCTGGTAGCCGTGGGTCTTGTTCGCCTCGACCCGGCTTGCTCCCCGCCCCACCCGGCTCGGGAACAGCCAGGCGGTGAAGTGGTGCATCGTCCCGAACGGGCAGATCCAGCCGCAGAACACCCGGCCAAAGACCAGCGTCAGCCCCAGCAACCCCACGGACCAGAGCAGCCCCCGGTAGACCGTGTGGGTCGACAGTAGCGTCATCGCTCCCACGAACGGATCCGCCAGCAGGAAAGCCTCCACCGGCAGCGGCAGCCTCACCGCGTCCCCCGCCTTCGCCCCGAAGGATCCCCGGAACGCCGTCTGGAAGAGGAAATACAGGAACAGCGCGAAGAACCCCGCCTGCGAGAACCGCCTCAGCCACACCAGGACCCGGATCTGCCACCTCGCCGGGATGCCGCTCCCCGGGCGCTTCGGGTCCTGCTTCTTCGGCCTGGGCTTTGCCCCCGTGGACGCCTCCGCCGCGATCGCCGGCGCCGATAGCGAGGCCGGCTCCCCGGCCCCCATCAGCCCCAGCTCCTCGCTCAGCGCGCTCATCCGCGCCCCTGCTCGCCGCCCCATTTCCTGCTGGAGCCGGGTCGCCTCCTGCTCCGCCTCCGGCGACCGGGAGCGCACGTCGCTCGCCTCCACCCCGAGCGCGCCTCGGGTCGAGGTGGTGTCCAGCGGCGCCACCTGCCCGACCACCCCGAGCCACGGGATCGGCGCCGGCAGATCCCCCGAGGTCGGGTGGAAGACCTCCTTGCCGCAGCCGCAGTCGCTCTTGCAGCCCATCGCTAAGATCTCCTTCGTCCGGAGCGACTCCCAGCTCATGGTCCCCAGGCCCCGCTCCTGGCCCATGGCGAGGTAGGGGATGTTCTCCCGCTTCTGCCCGATGAGCGTGCACCCGTAGGCGTCGACCGCCACCTGATCGATGGACGCGATCACCTGGTTGAGCACCCGGGTGTCGTCGATGTTGCCCCCTTGAGGGCCGTTGCGCACCAGGATCCGGGTCGCGTCCAGCACCGTCAGCGTGGGCCGCAGGAAGGTCGCCAGATCCGCCACGCTCAGGTCGATGCTCTGGTGGAGCCGGTTGCGGCGCCCCCCCAGCGAGCCGTACCAGTTCTTCATCGCCCCGGTGTACTTCGCCAGGTTGTGGTGCTTGGCCACCGGCACGTTGATCAGCTTGTCCGCCTGGATCAGCGGCGTGTACACCGGCCAGTCGTCCAGCACCTCCCCCTTGAGGCGCATCCCACGGAAGCGGTGCTCCGCAGGGAGGATCACCTCCGCTCCCTTGCTGTACGCCGCCCGCCAGATCCCCGACCTCTGGAAGCACCGGTTCGGATCGTTGCAGCTCGCGTCGGTGACCACCACCGTCTTCGCCCCCGCCTCGTAGGCCATCTGCACCACCGTCGCCACCACCTCCGGGTTGGTGTTGGCCGCATGGAGCGGCGTCCGATCCCAGCCGATGTTCGGCTTCACCACCACCACGTCCCCGCGGCTGACGAACCGCTTCATCCCCCCCAGCGCATCCACCGCTGCCCGCGTCAGCGCCGCCGGATCCGTCCCGGTCCTGGCGATGGCCAGCTGGGTCAGCTCGTTCGCCCCCTCCTTGAGCTGAAAATCCCGGACCTGCCGCTCCCCCTGCCGGGCCGCTACCCCCAGCCCTCCCTTGTCCCAGGCGGCTCGCCCCAGCGCCGCGGACCCCACCAGCGCCAGCCCCGTAGTCCCCACCCGCACCAGCGCTTCCCGGCGGTCGATTCCCGAGCTCATCCTCCCTGGGATAGCCAAGAGCTGACGTAACGGCAAGTTTGCCCCGCCAGGACCGCAGCGACCCTGTGCTACGCTCTCCCCCCATGGCCCGAACCTCCGGGACAACCTCGCCCAAAAAGCCCGCCCCTGTCCCCTGCGAACCTCATGAACATTCCCCCAGGGTACCTGTTGACCTCGGCGCATCCGACGAGGCCTTCGAGCGCGCGGCGGCCATCTTCCGCGCCGCCGGCGACGTGGCCCGGCTCCGTCTGCTCGCCCGCCTCGCCAGCGGAGAGTGGTGCGTCTCCGAGCTGGCCGAGGCCGCCGACTCCGGTCTCTCCACCGTCTCCCAGCAGCTCCGCCTGCTCCGCTCCGAGAAGCTCGTCGTCCGCCGCCGCGTCGGCAAGCACATCTTCTACCGCCTCGCCGACGCCCACGTCCTCGCCCTCGTCCAGAGCGCCCTCTCGCACGCCTCCGAGCCTCGCTCCAGGAAAGGGACATAGACAACACTTCCAGGATCGTTCAACTTTGCCTCCCCCGAGGATTCCATGGCGACCCCCCCCCGCGACGATACCTCTGACCTCCGAGACGAACTGCATGCGGTCGGGCTCCGGGCCACGGCCTCGCGGATCGCCGTGCTGCGGTTGCTCCGGCGGGCCACCTCCCCGGTCAGCCACGCGGAGGTGACCGATCAGCTCCACGGCGACGGCTTCGACCGGGCCACCCTCTACCGCAACCTCTTCGACCTCAACCGCGTCGGGCTGGCGCGCCGCTCCGATCTCGGTGACCACGTCTGGCGCTTCGAGGCCATCCTCCAGGGAAGCCACCCCACCGAGGAGCACCCCCACTTCGTCTGCAACCAGTGCGGCCAGGTCGAGTGTGTCGACGGCGTCGAGCTGCTGGTACAGCGCGGCGCCAAGGGGCCCCGCGCCATCCGCAAGAAGGCCGTCGCCATCCAGCTCAAGGGCCTCTGCGACCGCTGCACCGCCGCCTGAGCTCGCCCCGCCTCCCGGGTCCGGGTGTGCCACCGTGGCACAGTCCGGGCCACTCCTCGCCTCTTCCGGCGCACATCCAGGCGGGTTTCTCCCCTCACATCCCAAAAATCCTCGGCCACCCCTGGCGCTGGCTGCGCGGCACGACGGTTGCAGCCCTCCCGGTGAACACAAAACGGATGCCGCGACGCAACCACACCGCGGTCCCTCCGATGAGAGTCCATCCCAGGCAACAGGGCCACGCACAGGGCACAGGCAAAGGACACAGGGAACAGGCACAGGAACAGGCACAGGGGACAGGTACAGGTACAGGACACAGGCACGCAGGGTAGGGTAGTTCTCTACAGATCACAGGAACGCCTTCGCCCCGGGACACCCCGGGGCGAGGGCGTTCCATGGAAGCGGAGGGCCGCGCTCAGCGGGCGCGGCTGTAGTGGAGGAGGGCCGCGCTCAGCGGGCGCGGCTGTAGTGGATCTGGTAGCTGCTCATGCTGATGACGAAGTGGCGCCGGCTCTGCTCGAGCAGCTCGTCCGGATCCTCGCGCCCTTCGTAGTCCGTGTTGCAGGAGTTCTGCTCGTAGAACCAGACCACCCGGGATCCTTCCAGGCGCACGGTCCCGGACTGGTAGCAGCTCCCCGGGGCGCGCCCGGAGGCCGGGTTGAGGGTGGTGATGGTCTGGGTGTAGCGGCCATCCCCGGAGATCTGGAGCTCGTAGCTGGCGGAGCCGTCGCTGTCCTCTCCGATCCAGCTCCCCACCAGGCTGCCCAGATCGCCGCCCTGCGCGGGGCGCTCGAAGACGGTGAACTTCCTCTCCGGGGCGGCGCTGGTGGCCGCGGAGGCCGCAGGGGCAGGCGCCTTGTCGCGGCAGCCCCCCCCCGGCCCCGGGGTCTTCCCTTCGGGGCAGATCTCGACCGGGGAAGGGGTCGCTGTCGTGGGGGGGGGCGCCTTCGAGGCACAGGCCCCCAGCCCGAGCCACAACGTTCCGGTGAGCCAGTGACGGATCATCTCGCCAGTGTAGCAGAGGGTCACAACCACCACCGAAGGGCGAAGAAGAAGGGGTCAGGTTTTCCGGGGTAGGGGCCTCAGTGGCGCTCGGAGCCGGGGCGGCGCTCGATGGGGGGGAGCGGCGGCAGGTGCAGATCGATGCGCCAGCGGCCCTCCTCGTTGACGCAGGGGATGGCCGCCCGCTCGCTGGCGGCGTCCAGACCCACCAGCTCCACCGTCGCCTGGCGCCCCCGCAGGCGCGTCGTCCACTGGCGCGGCTGGAACCTGGGGAAGTAATGGGACGGCGCGATCATCTGCTCGGGCCCCAGGCGCTTGCCGAAGGCCGCGCTCGCCCGCCGAGAGCGATCCGACAGGCTGGTCTGCGCGGCCCGGGACAGCAGGTCGAAGACCGCGCGGGCGTCCTTGGGGTCGCCGTTGACGCGTTCCATGCGCTCCAGAAATTCCCGGGCCACCCCCTCCGGGGTCGCGTCGAAGGGCTTGCGGTTGCACCCGGCGCTGCCCGCCAGCAGCGCCAGCGCCACCGCGGATCTCGCCAGCAGGATGGGGCGCACGCGTACCATGGGAGGACTCTTGCACGCGGCGCGTACCGGGCCAACCCTGCTCTCCATGGCCCTCCCGCCGCTCCCCCTGCTCCACCTTCCTTCCGGGCGGGTGCTCCGGGTCGCTCGCGCCGGGGCGGAGCTTGTCCCGTCCGGGTCCGCCGCGCTCCTCGGCGCCTTCGACCGCGGCCTGCTCTCCCTGTCCACCCCGGAGGACGCCTCGATCCCGGTGGATTCCCTCCCGATGGAGGATTTCCAGGTGCTCCGGGCGTACCTGGTCGCCCAGGAGGTCGTGCAGGAAGACCCGGTGGAGCGCCCCTGCTCCAACTGCGGCGAGCCCCTGGCGGCGCGCCCGTCCGCCGCCGTCGCCTGGAGCCCGTTTGTCCACGGTGACCTCGACGATCCCGAACTGGACGAGCCCTTCCCCTTCGACGAACCGGTGCAGATCGGTGCGGGAGAGATCCCGGGCGAGGTGTTGCTCCGGCCCACCACCGTCGGCGAGGCCCGTGCTGTGCTCCTGGCCCCGGAGCGCCTCCGCCCCACCGCCGCCCAAGTGAAGGCCCTTGGCATCGTCCGGCTCGATCAGGAGACGCATCCAGGGCGCATTGCCCGGGCGCTCCAGCGGTGCGACGAGGAGGTCTGGGGGGCGCTCCTCGATCAGGTCGAGGCCTCCTGGTACCCGCCTCGCCTCTCGGCCTGGGTCACCTGCCCGTCCTGCGGCGCATGCAGCACCTTCCTGGCCCCGGCCTCGCGGGAATTTCACCTCCCGCAGGGCGAGGAGCCGGGAGGAGAGCCCGCGGAGGATTTCCCGGATTTCGAGGCGTTCTCGGCCCGGGTGGAGGCGCAGGCCCGGCGGGTCTTTCGCTCCGGCGGCGCGGAGGGGGTCGGGCTCTACGTGGAGGGGGGCCCGGCGGACTGCGACGAGGGCGGCGTGCCGCTGCTGGGGGCCTACGAGCCCGGCGAGCCGGAAGGGCACGGGGTGGTGGGGCGGCCCCCGGAGGTGAAGATCTACTACCGCACCTTCCTGGCGATGCACCGGGAGGACGGCCCCTACGACCTGGACGAGGAGATCCGGGAGACGCTGGAGCACGAGCTGGAGCACCACCGGGCGTTCCTCGCGGGGTACGATCCGACGGACGAGGAGGAGCGCGCCCAGATCGCCCGGGAGCTCCGCGGTCAGCTCGGCGGCACGGAGGTGCTGCGGCGCTCGGTGACCTCCGCCCGGCAGAGCGTGGGCGACTTCTTCCGCCGGACCTGGCCCCTGTGGATCCTCGCCCTGGGCGTCACGCTTCTGGAGGCCTGGTCCGCGGGCCGCTGAGCGACGGGGTGCAAGCCTCCAGGGATGCGCGATCCTATCCCCAAGGATGCGTGATCCCATCCTGGAGGGCGGGCGATCTCTCTCCGGGAGCGGGCGATCCCATCCCGGAGGGTACACCACCCGATCCTTCGGTCTCCGCACCCCCATCCTGGACCCCGGGTTTGGCCTCCCGGACCCTGCACCATGGCCTCCTGGAGCCGGGGTTTGCCCTCCGGAACCCTGCACCATGGTCTTTTTTTCCCGGGGAACGCCTCAACCCCCCTGCACCATGGGGTATCCGAGCCGGGGTTTGCCCTCCGGGATCTTGCGCTACGGGCTCCGGGGCTCGTGGTGTGCTCGCCTTGCGTTCCGGGTCAGGTCGACGTGTCCCTCGGAGGCGATGAAGGTGCGCTTGAGCTGGGTGGCAGGCTTGCTCGTGGGCTCGCTGGTGGCGGTGGCCTCGGCGCAGACCGGCGGCGACGACGCGGTGGTGCGTGGGGTAGGGGCCCTCCGCAGACTCAGCGTGGTCGGCTTCCTGCGTCTGGCTCCTGTATCTCGTGAGCAACTCCTCGCCTCGTGTGGTCGTTACGAGGGCAATGGCCCGATAAAATCCTTCTCGATCTGTCCGGAAGTTTCGCGGCATCGCGCTTGCAGTCTCTGGAGGGAACCGCATCCCCCCGCTGCGGACCACGCAGGAGAAGCAACGCTTGGAACCTTCCGGAACGCTGTCAGAACCGCCAAGGGAGGAGGCTCGAAGGGGTATGGTCCATCCTCACCGACTCCCGCTACTCCCGGTCTCTCCTCGTGGGAACGACGCGGTGCTGCACGAGATCCAGCCGCTGCGGCCTGTCCGCTACTTGCGGGTCGTGCTCACTGCGCGGTGCAACCTCTCGTGTTCGTTCTGCCACATGGAGGGGGATCCGGGGATCGAGGGGCTCCAGGGAGGTCTTGCCACGGAGGATCTCCAGCGGCTGCTCCTCGCGGCCGCCGGGGTGGGGGTCCGGAAGCTGAAGTTCCTCGGGGGAGAGCCGCTGTTGCGCGCAGATCTCCCAAAAATCCTCCGACCTCTGCGGAACGCCTTCCCGGAGCTAGACCTCTCCCTCATCACGGCCGGTGCTGTCCCCTCGGAGCGGCTGGATGCCTGCTACCAGGCCGGGCTTTCCCGGTGCAACGTCTCCATCCACGGCTGGTCCCCGGCGACCTTCGCGGCGCGCACGGGCACCAGCAATCCTCGGCTCCACGAGCTTCGCCAGCGCTTCCTTGAGGCTGCGGTGACCCACCGGCGTCCGCTCAAGCTGAACTACGTCTATACCGGCCCCCACGACGAGGCGGACCTCAGCGCGCTGCTGACCTGGGCCGCGGGACGCCCGCTGGTGGTCAACGTGCTCAACGATCTGCACCAGCCCGGGCTCACCGCGGAGGTCATCGAGGCTGCGGTGAGGCGCCTCCGCGGGGCGCCCTGCGCCGAGAGCCTGGCGCCGGATCCTTTCAGCCTGCCGACCCGGCACCTGCACTGGGGCGACGGGCTGGAGGTCGAGATCAAGCACCAGCACCTCGGGGAGCAAGGGGCCTACCGGTCCTGCGCGAGCTGCGCGGAGCGCCGCCGCTGCACCGAAGGCATCCTTGCCCTGCGGCTCACCCACACCGGCGAGCTTCGTCCCTGCATGGATCGGCCCGACCTGGGGGTCCCGCTCTTGCCGGTGCTGCGTCGAGGAGGCTCCGCGGGGGTGGGATCCATCTTCGGTCGGTTCACGGGCGATGTTTTCCTGTCAGAGCCTCCCCGAAGGGAGGTCTGAAGGGCATGTGGCTCGTACTGCTCGGGTGTCACGGGGCCGGCAAGACCTCGCTGGGGAAGGCGCTCGCCAGGCGCATGGGCTGGGCGTTTCACGAGGAGATCGGGCGCCTCCTGGCGGAAGATCCTCGCTGGCGAGCCAAGGATCTTACCGCGGCCTCCTCCCAGCAAGCCTTCGACGACGAGCTATTCAGGAGGGAGGCGCTCCGCGACCGCGAGTGGCCTGCCAGCAGGCCTCGCATCATCGAGACCTGGCACCCCGGAAACCTTGCCTACGCCCGGGCCCGCGGGAGCCTCGTGGCTCCAAGCCAGCTCGCCTCCATCCAGCTCCAGTGCCGCTCGGCCTGCGTGCGTGTGCTCCCTGTGATCGCGCCTCGTGGGGTCCTGGCAGCGCGCCAGTCCGAGCCCGGAGAGCTCGAATTTTTCCTGTCTGTTGCTGGGTGCTCCCTCCTCCAAGCGGAGCGCCTCGGTCTCGCTGTCCTTCCTCCCGTCTGGACCCACCCTGACCCGCCCGATCACCTCGCCTCGCGCCTCGCCCCCTGGCTCCTCGAGCTGGACCGTGAAGGGCGTGCGCTGTCCTCCCCGGAAGGAGCCCCCCGATGATCTCGTCCTCCTCTCGTTACCTCTTCAGCCGCGGCGGCCTCGAGCGCCTCCAGCAACGGATCTCCGAGGCACGCCGCGCCTACAAGGCTGTCTGCGACGATAACCCGGCGGCGGCCGAGGCCGGGGATAGCTGTGTCTGGCATGACAACTTTGCTTTCGAGGAGAACCAGCGGCAGATGCATCAGCTCGCCCGTCGAGTCCGGGATCTGGAGTCCGTCTTCCGTGGTGCCGTCCTCGTCACCGCCGCGGAAGCACCCCGGGATCGGGCCTTCGTCGGCTCTCGCGTTCGCTACCGCATGGACGAGGAAGGACCCGAGCGTTCCTGCGTCCTGGTCGGGTGGGACGACGGTGAGCCGAAGAAGAATCGTATCAGCTACAATTCGCCGCTCGGCTCGGCGCTCTTCGGGGCTCACCCCGGTGAGGAGCGGGAGGTCTTCCTCGCCGGCAAGGCTCACGTGATCGAGATCCTCCACGTCGAGCTGGACGAGGAGGAGCTGTCGTGACCACCGCGGGGCGTCTCATCGTCGTCGAAGGCCTGGATGGAAGTGGGAAGACCACCCTATCGCGCCGCCTGGCCGAGCGCCTCGGCGGGTGCTGGTTCACCACCCCGGACCAGGATCTTCGCGCGCTCCGCACCGGGATCGAAGCGGCCCTCCCTTGCCCCGACGCGAGGCAAATCTTCTACGCTGCCAGCGTGCGCCAGGTCGCCTCTCGCCTGAAGCTCGACCTCGACGCCGGGCAGGATGTGCTCGTGGATCGCTACTGGCTCTCGACGTGGGCCTACGGCGCCGAGCGAGGGACCTCGCTCCAGCTCGACGAGATCGAGCGGGGGCTCCCTCCTGCGGAGGTGACCCTGTTCCTCACCGCGGATCGCTGCCAGCGCGCCCTCCGCCTGCAAGCCCGCGGTCGCCTTACCGACGCCGATGCTCGCTCCCTGGATCCATCCAACGAGGCTCGCCTCCTTGCTCGCTACCGCGAGGGTCTGGCGCGCCCGATCGCCGGTCGGGTCGTCGATATCGATACGAGTCAACTGGACGAAGAGGCCACCCTTCTCCGGGCGCTCATGGTGCTCCAGCCGCTCCCCGGTCTTGCGGAATGCTGCCTGCCTCGTACCCCGGGACAGGCTGCCGTCTTGCGTTCCGGGTTAGGTCGACGTACCCCTCGGAGGCGATGAAGGTGCGCTTGAGCTGGGTGGCAGGCTTGCTCGTGGGCTCGCTGGTGGCGGTGGCCTCGGCGCAGACCGGCGGCGACGACGCGGTGGTTGCCCGCGTGGGGACGACGGTGATCACCCGCGGAGAGCTGGAGCGTCGGATGAGCAAGATCCCGAGGATCCAGCTTGCCACCCTGGGCGCGACCGACGGGGAAATTCGCAAGAATTTCCTGGAAAAGATCGTCCTCCGCGAGCACATCTTCGCCCTCGGCGCCGCGGACAGGAAGCTCGCCGAGCGGCCCGAGATCCAGCTCCGCCTCAAGGAGAACCTCCGCAACGCCCTCACCAGCCAGCTCCGCGCCCAGGGCGCTGACCCCCAGCAGATCCCCGCCGAGGAGGTCGCTCGCTACTACGAGGCCAACCGCGAGCGCTTCCAGGGGACCGAGCGCATCCAGGTGTGGCGTATCCTGGTCGCCACCCGGGAGGAGGCCCAGAAGATCCTCGACGAGGTGAAGAAGCCCGGAAGCGAGGCCCGGTGGAAGGAAATCGCCCGGGAAAAATCCCTCGACAAGGCCACCAGCGAGCGCGGCGGTGACCTCGGGTTCCTCGCCCCCGATGGTCACTCCCACGAGGTCTCCGTCAAGGCCGACCAGGCCCTCCACGCCGCCGCCTCGCGCCTCAAGGACGGCGAGATCTGCCCCGAACCCGTCCAGGAAGAAAAGCAGTGGGCCGTCCTCTGGCGCCGCGGCAGCCTGCCCGCCATGCAGCGCCCCCTGGAGGTGGAAGCCCCCGCCATCCGTGCGCTCCTCGCCCGCCAGAAGCTGGAGTCTGCCCTGAAAGAGGCCACGGAGAAACTCCGCAAGGAGCTGGTCCGGGATGTCACCTACGAGGGCCTCGGCTCCGTCGAGCTCTCTCCCGACGGTCAGGTCACCCCCCGCAAGCACTACGACGTCTCCCGCCACAAGGCCGCCGGTCGTCCTCAGCCTGCCCAGGCGCCAGGAGGACTCCGGTAGCGGTGGCCCCCGAGCGGGACGATCCTGCTCTCCGGGAGGCTCTGGACGCCATCGAGCTCGCCTGCCTGCTCGACCGGATCTCCCTCGACCTGCTCGCGCAAGCCCGGGCCCTGGACCTGAACCCAGGCCCCTTTGCCGCCCGGAGCCGCTTCCTCCTGGCCAACGTGCTCTACCGCCTCGACCACGATAACGAAGCGCTGGAAGGGTTCCGGCAGGCCGAGGCGATGGCCATCCAGCACGGCGACGCGCGGACCCGGGCCCTCGCGGTGATGCGCCAGGTCGAGTGGGCCGTCTTCCACAAGCAGTGGGCAGAGGCCGAACGCCGCTGGGAAGAGAGCCTCGCCCTGTGCGACCCGCTGGGAGAGCCCTACCAGCGGGCCCGTCCTCGCCTCGCTCGCGGGCAGATCCTCCAGGCCGCCCGACGGTGGGAAGAGGCCGCCGCCTCCTTCGAGGAGGCCGCTCCTCTCTATGAGCTGGCTGCTCACCCGAAACAGGCGGAAAAATGCCTGCATCTGGCGCACCAGGCGAGGCTCCGCGCGGCAGCGGTTGCCGGACGCATCCCGGACGAGGCGACCCCCGCAGAGCGCCGCCGGCTTGCCCGCTGGTTGATGGACGAGATCTTCGAGCAGGATACCTCCCCGGAGAAGGCCCTGGCGCTCGCCAGCAGCGCCTTGGCCATCCCGGAGCTCCCCGACGACGATCGGTGGCTCTTGCTCGCGGTGTCCGCCGGATGGTGGCTCGCCCTGGGCGACCTTCCCCGGGCCAGAGCCGCCATCGAATCCGCTCGTCGCTACCAGCCCCAGGAGGACCAGGAACTTCCCCTCCTCGACCTGCAAGACGCGGCGATCACGCTGAACGAAGGAGGCTCCCTCTCCCCCGCGCAGGAGGCCTTGATCCTGGAGGATCCTCGCGCGCTCTCCTGGGAGGAACCGAGCACCCGGCTCAACCGGGCCATCCTCTGGCTCCGCCGCGGGGCCGTGGAACGCGCCATCAGCGAGCTGGAGGAGGCCGAGAAAGCCATCGATAACCTCCCCCGGGAAGAGGCCCTGTCCTACCGTGCTCTCCGGTTGCAGAGCGTCCTCCAGCGCGTGCATTGCCTCCTCTTGCTGAATCGCTGGATTCCGGCGATGGAGCTTCTGAGGGAGGTCGAACCCCTCGCGGAGCAAGGCTCCGTGCTGGAGCAGGCTTTCTTCTGGTTTCGGGTGGCCCACGTGCTCTGGATCACTGGCCAGTTCGACGAGGCTCAGCAAGGCTTCCTCGATGTCCTGAAGATTTGCCAGGATCTCCCTTCCCGGCTCCCCCTCCAGGGGCTCGCGCTGGCCTTCGCCGCCCGCGTCGCGGTGCATCTCAAGCCGGAGGAGCACCTGGCCGATTACACGGTCTGGATCTCCTCGTGGCTCGACGACGGAGGATGCTCCGACCTGATCCTGGCCGTCTTGCTCCACGCCCGCGGGCTGCTCACCGCCTCGGTGGAGGACCTGTGCCTCGCCTCGGAGCGGTGCCTGGCCGCCGGTCTTCCCTGGGACGCCGCCGACATGCTCGACGACGCCGCGCTCCTCTGCCTGGAGCGAGACGACATGGCGCGGGCGCTCCTGCTGAGCCGCCGTGCGGCTTCGCTCCTCGATGAGGCGCTGGCAGTGGCTCCGGACGACGAGAGCCGCGTGGGGTTCAGCGCCCGAAGCCGGTTCCTCCGTGCCCGGCTGGTGAGGCTCCTGTGGGAGAGCGATCCGGAGGAAGCCTTCGCCGAGGTGGTGTGGTCCAAGGGGGCCGCCTTGCTGGCGTTGCTCTCGCTTCGCTGGAACGCTCGCCCGGAGCGACCCGTCCTCCCTTGCTCCTACCGCCATGCGGATTCCTCTCCGGAGCGATGGCTCGCCCAGGTCGGCGACCCGCTGGCGTTGCGGGTGGCTCCCCCGCCTGCCATCGACCTGGAGGCGGTACGCCGCCTCTACCGGGAGCTCACCTCCACCGATGCGGCGGCCATCAAGCTCGATCGTGAGCATGCCGTCTCGGCTCCCGCCATCCTCGCGGCCATCCCGCAGGATGCCGCGCTGGTCGAGTGGTTCACCAGTGACGGTGAAATCTTCGTGTTTTTTGCCCGTTCCGGTCTCCTCCGCTCCTTTCACCGGAGGCTCCCTCCCTCCTTCGCGGAGTGCGCGGAGAGCGTGCGCCTGATCGCTCGCCAGACGGGCCCCCTCAGCCGGACGAACCGCCGTGTCTTCCTGGCCGCGCTGCGCCTGCTCCACGAGGTCCTGATCGCCCCCTGGCTCGACCTCGCCGCGGGCATCTCCCGCCTCTTCCTCTGCCCGGATGGCCAGCTCGCCGGCCTGCCCTTCGCGGCCCTTGGCCTCCCGGGGGCGCCTGCCCTCCTGGATCGCTTCGAGCTCGCGCTGCTCCTCTCGTCCTCCCAGCTCGTAACCGCTCCTCCTCCGGAGCGCGGGCCTCCCGGGGTGTTCGCCCTGGTGCGTGGCGAGGATGGAGCGCGGCCACTCCCCTGGGCCACCGCCGAGCTGGAGGCCATCTCCGCTCTCGGGGCGCGCCACGGCTGGTCCGTGCGGAGCGTCGGCGCCGGGGCCAGCCTCGCCGACGTGGAGCAGGCCCTGCGCGGGGCGAGCGCCTGGCACTTCGCCGGCCACGCAGGCTTCGTCGAGGAGCAAGGCATGGCGGCGTACCTGGCGACCCCCGAGCGCGCCTGGACCGCCGCGGAACTGCTGGGCCTCGACCTGCGGGGCCTTCGCCTCGTCGTGCTCTCCGCCTGCGAGACCGGGCGCGCTTCCGAGGATCGTGGAGACGAGCGGGTCGGCCTGCTCCGGGCGCTCCACGCCGCCGGCGCGGAGACCCTCGTGTGTTCGAGCTGGCCTGCGGCGGACGCCTCCACCGCCCGGATGGCGTCCTTGTTTTACGAGCGGTGGTTCCGCGGTGAGCGCGCCTCCTCGGCGCTCCGCCACGCTCAGCTCCAGCTCCGGGGCGAGGTTGAAAATGACCCTGGCGGGTTCCCCTGGGCCTGGGCGAACTTCGCGGTGTACGGTCCTGGATGATGAGCGACCTCACCTTCCCCGCCTTCCTGGAGGCCATTCGTCGGGGGGATGCTCCGGTCGTCGAGGAGGGGTACAGGCGCCTGAGCCGGGAGTTCAAGAGGATCTCGCACCCGTACTTCGCGCAGGCCCGGGAGGATCGCAGCGAGGATGCGCTCCGGCAGCTCGTCCAGGAATTCGTCGTTCACCTGACCACCACCCGGGAAGGACAATCTTCGGCCACGCTGCTGACGGGCTGGACGGGGGTACGGTTGCAGGCGATCCGCTGGGCAAGGCGCGTGCATCGGCGGGAGCAGAGCATCGAGGAGAAGCGGGGAATCTTCCGCGAGCTTCTCCACGGGAAGGTGGTTTCGGTGCTGAAGGAGGCTCCCTTCGAGCGGGTGGGGTACCGCTACCGGCTCGCCGGGCAGCCGGAGGTTCCGGGGCTGGACGACGACGCCTTGCAGGACAGGCTTCCTCCGATCAAGGCGCTGCTGGACAGCCCCCGGGAGGATCAGTCCCCGCAGGTGGCTCCCCGGGAGGAGGTCCGAGCGCAGCTCCGGCGGATCCTGGAGCTGGGTGGCAACCGGCCACGCCTGCTGATCGAGCTGCACGATCTGGTCTGGAGTTCCCTGGTTCCGACGCCCGGCCCCTTGCGGCAGCGGCCCCAGGCGGAGCCCAGCCCCAACGAACCCAGAGAACCCAAGCGAGCCTTCCTGATCGAGCAATGTCCCTCGCCGGAGCCCTCCCCTCTGGAGCGGGTGGCGAGCTCCCGGTCGCAGGCGCACCACGATGAGGAGGCCCGCGCCTTCCTGGCCTCTCTGGAGGAACGGGTGCGGAGGAGCGTGCGCCTTTACCGGGGGCTCCCGGAGGGGCCGGGGCGCACGCTGGAGGAGGTGGGCCGGATCCTGGGGGTCAGCAAGAGCACCGTGGAGAACGACAACAAGCTGTTCCGGGAGCGGTTTGCGCGGTGGACCGAGGTCCGTCGTCTCGACGGAGAGGAGATCCAGCAGCTTCAGGTGCGGGTTCTGGCGCTCCTGGGTACCGAGGATTACTCCTGGCCGGAAGGGGAGTCCGCGCCATGAACTTCCTGGAATTTTCCGAGAACATTCGCCTCTTTGCGGAGCTTCTACGCCAGTCCCTCCGGGAAGAACCCTCGATCGCGTCGACCGTCCAGGCCGAGCCTCGCGAGCCTGTGAGGGCAGGGCAGGTGTGGGCGACGCGGACCGGCGCACGGAAGGGGTTGCCCTGCATGGTGCTGCTGCTTCGGGAGGACGACGCGCTGTGGACAGGCGTCCTGCTCACCGACCAGCTCTGGATGGCCACCGCGAGGGATCTGGTACTCCCGGAGGACGCTGGATCCCTCGATCTTCCGCTGGTCTGCCTGGGGCTGCCGGTGAAGGTCGCTCCCTCCTCGCTCCAGGAGCTGCTTGGCGAGCTGCTTCCTGCCTACCAGCAGGCCGCGGCGCAGCTCTGCGCGCAGCCTCCCCGTGCCACGAACGGCGCCGAGGCCACGGACGACGACCCCCGGGAAGCGCTCCGTGAGCTGCTGATGGAGGCGACCCGTTACCTCGGGGACGAGGCCGCAGCCTGGTCGACGGCGCGAGCTCCTGCCGCCGGGGAGCCTTCCCTCTGGTCGCGGCTGCGGCAGGCGATGTCCCGAGCCTTCGAGGAGGCCGGCGCGGCGCTCGTGTTCCCGCAAGAAGGGTTGGCGGCGGTGCGCTCCGGGGAGGAGGCGGGGGAGGGGAGGGCCGAGGCGACGCTGGCGCTGGGAGACCTCGCGGTCGAGCTGGATCTGCGCCTGATCGGGGAGGACATGATCCTCCAGGGGACGGCGCAGCGGGGAGACGCGCCGGTGGCGGGGGTCCGCGTCGGTCTGACCCGGACGGAGTCCGGTCAGGAACCGCTCTCCGTGGAGCGGGAGACCGACGAGGACGGGGTGATCTTCGCGACCCGTCTGCCGACGGCGGCAGAGGCCAGCTACGAGCTGGAGGTCGCCCACGGTGAGGACCGGGTGAAGCTCCGCTGGTAGCGCGCTCTTTTTTTTGGAACCCGCCGGGGCTGGTGCCTTCTTCGCGGAAGAGTCCATGATGTTCCTCATCCTGTCTCTTGTGGGCTTGTGGGGGTTGTTTCAGATCCCACCCGTTGCGACCTCTGGGGTAACGCTACTTTCTGGGGGGATCCTGGTGGGGTATGGGATCTTCTGGTGGGTGCTATCGGGGAAACGCAGGGATGGTCGCCTTGGGGAGCTTGTACCCAGGCTGGCTCAGAGGGTGTCTGGCAGCGTTTCCCGGCATTTATGCAGCTATCTGGGTTGTG
>CAZSDX010000018.1:0-26462 GCA_964605685.1 uncultured Polyangiaceae bacterium | reverse complement strand
GGCCTCGACGGCCTCCGGCGCGGGCGGCGTCGGGGCGGGCTCTGGCGCGGCTTCGACGGCGGGGGCGGGGGCGGTCTCCGCCTGGGGCTCCGCGACGGGAGCGACGAGGCCAACCGAGGGAGCGGGCTCGCCCACCGGCTCGCCGATCTGGAGCTCGAAGGCCTCGATGGCAGGGTGCGTGGGGGCGAGCTGGGCGAGCTGGGCGAAGGCCTGCCTGGCGCGGATCAGGTTCCCGATCTGGCGCCACAGGATCTGCCCGGCCTGGGCCAGGAAGAAGACGGCGGCCCCGTCGGACCGGAGCGCGGCGTTCTCCGCCATGCGGGCGACGTGTTCCCAGTTGGAGTCCTTGGTGCCGTGGAGCTCCTTGAGGTAGAGAAAGGCCCCCTCCGTGGGGTACGCCATCATCGACTGCTCGACGAAGCGCGCGGCCTGCTCCGGGTTCTGGTGGCGCATGGCCCAGCGGGCAGCGAACCGGAACGCCACCGACGCCTTCTCCTCGCCGTTGAGCCCCGCAAGGATCTGCTGCTGCTGCGAGGCCAGCTCCTCGTGGCGCTGGGCTTCGAGGAGCATCCCCTCGTAGAGGGCCGCGATCTGGCGGTCGAGGGGGGACGCCGCGTAGGCCTGGGCCAGGAGCCCCTCGGCCTCCGCAGGGGCGAAGCGGCGAGCCAGCCGGGCGGCCCTGAGCAGCAGCTCGCCCCGAGCGTCGCCCTGGGCACTGCTCGCCTGCTGGAGCAGATCGCTGACGCGCCCCTGCCAGGTGTCGCCGTTGGTCTGCGCGTCCAGGAGGCTCTCCCGGGCGCCGGAGTCGCCGCTGGCCTCCAGGGCACCGGCGTAAGCAGAGGAGGCCCGGTCGGTGTCGCCGGTTAGGTCGAGGGCGACGTCGCCTTGCTCGCGGAGCAGCTTGGCCCGCACCTCCGGCGAGGAGGCCCCCTTGAGCTCCAGCTCGAGGAGCTTCTGGACCATGTTGAGCTTGCCGAGCACCCAGTAGATCGATCGCGCCTCCTCCAGGGCATCGAGGAGCTGGCTGTCTTGCTTGTAAGCGTCCTGCAGGTGCTTCAGCCCGCGCTTCTCCTGGAGGAAAACCCCGCCGAGCAGGCGCCCGAGCTGGAGGTGCATCCTCGCCTTGGTGACCGGGTTGCCCTCCGCAGGCAGGGCCTTCTCTAGCTCGTCGACGAGCGTGGGCCAGTCACGGAAACGTTCGAGTTGAGAAATTCGCCGCGCCGGATCCATGGTCAGCCTGCACCCCCGCCGAGATTCATCATGAGCGCCTGGGACTGCTCGCACTGCGCCTTGAACTTCTGCGCCTTCGCGCCCTTGCAGCCGCGAGCCTGGAAGGCCTTCAACATTTGCAACGCCTCCTGCTTCTTGGGCGGTTTCATCACCGCGTAGGTGCTGCCGAGGTTGAACAGGATCTCCGGGTGTTGCCCCTCGGTGTCCGCGGTCTTCGCCTTCTCCAGCGACGCGGCCGCGCCGTTGAGGTCACCCTTGGCCTGGGCCACCTGCGCCTCGTACTGGTAGAGGCTCACCACGCCGGCCTTGCTCTGCGGAGACACGAAGGAGAGCCCCTCCTTCACCACCTGCGCCGCCTGGTCGTAGTAGCCGAGCCGCACGTACAGATCCGCGAGTGGTCCGTAGAACACCAGCTCCGTGGGCTCGTGCGAGATCGCCTTCGTCCAGTTCTCCAGCGCCCGCTGCTCGTCGTCCAGGTGCAGCATCACCTCCCCCAGGTGGAAGTAGCAGTCGGCGAAGTTCGAGTCGCTCTCGATGCACTTCTGCAGCGGCTCCTTCGCCTCGTCCCAGCTCGTCGGGCCCTTCTCTGCCTGCATCCGCAGCGCCTTGCCCCGCTTGTACCAGAACAGCGCGTTCTTCGGCTGGAGCCGGATCGCCTGGGCCATCGTCGACGCCACCTTGTCCCACGCCTCCTTCTTCTCGTAGGCATCCGCCAGCTTGTGGAAGATCAGGGCGTTCTTCGGGTCGAGCCGGGTGGCCTGCTCGTACCGCTGGATGGCTCCTTCCAGGTCGACCTTCTTCATCTGGTCTCCTTCCGTCGCCAGGTTGATCGCTTCGATGTCGTTCCGGCTGCACCCGGCAGCCGCCCCCAGCCACAACACCCCGAGGAGCAGAGCAGTCACACGCTTGATCATGGAGATATTCTCACCTCTGGCGACACAGCCATCTGGTCAGGCCGGCTCTCGATAGCTCAAGGCGACCAAGCCGTTGCGCCGCGACGGTTCACCTGCAGAATCGCCCCGACGGCGAGCCGAGGATAAGCGCCCTCGGCCTCGGGCGTCTAGGCTCTTTCCCCCCCCCCTCCCCTTCTTTTGTGTGGCATAGCGGCACCAAAAAGCGACGAGCGCGCCGGTCACCCTGGCGCGCTCGCCCCTCCTCCGGCCAGAAACCGACCGGAAACCGACCCGGCTAAGCCGCCCGGGGCGAAGGAGATCGGGTAGACAACGGTGACGATGCCGCCCTCCGGCTGGGGGAACGACAGCCCGGAGAAGGACCGGACCACGCAGGACACCACCGAGCTGTCCGGCAGATCGCTGCCGCCGTTGCCCACGCTGCTCACCGCGCCGCTCCGGTCGATGACGAAGCGCACCGACACGCGGCCCTGCAGGTTCGGGTTGTTCCGCAGCCCGTTCTCGTAGCAGAGGCGGAAGCGACCGAAGCTCTGGCGCACGATGCGCTGGATGACCTCCGGCGGCAGCCGGCCGCTCACCGTGGTCGCCCCCATGCGGACCTGGGGCGGCTTGGCCTTGTGCTCGCCGCCGAGGCGGCCGTGGCCGGAGCCGAAGCCCTGCCCGGAGCCGGTGCCGGAGCCGTGGCCGATGGTGCCGATGCTACCCAGACCGATGCCCTCGCCGCGCCCACCGCCGCCCTCACCGATGCCGCTCAGCCCCAGCCCGCCCGCACCGAAGCTGTCGCCGATGTCCGCGCCCCACATGTTGCCTCGGGCGCTGATCGCGTCGTTTCCGAGGGAGTCATCGCGCCCCCAGGGTGCTGTCGGCGCGTTCGGGTCGCCGCCGGCCCCCGAGTTGAGCAGGCCGATGATGCCGAATTCCGCGGCTTCCTTGAGGGCCGCCTGGCGAGCGATGTGCGGGTCCGGGTTGTCCTTGGGGCCCTGGACGCCGAAGCGGTTGTTGGTCGCCTTGGTGTTGGGGTTGCCCATGCTGCCCTCCTCGCCCTTGGCGCGGGTGCCGGTGCCGCCCTCCTTGTTGTCGGCGTTGGTCTGGGCGGTCTCCTCCGGCGGCTTCTCCTCCTGCTCGCGCTCGGCGGCCGCCTTGAGGAACTGCTGCATCAGCACCTGCTGCTCGCGCCGCGCTTCGTCGTCATCGACACCGGACAGCGACGGCTTGAAGAAAGCCATCCCGGCGAGCATCCCGGTGTGCACCAGGAACGAAAGGCCAAAGAACAGGAAGCCGGTGAGGGAGGCCCCCGCGATCAGGGGGATCGGGATCTTCTTGCCCGCGGCCACCGAGGCCACCTGGAACACCAGGCCGTCGACCTCGACCCGGGAGCGAGCGCCCGCCGGAAGATCGATCATGTGGGCCCCGGCCAGCTCCGGGCAGGGACGCGCCTTGCCCGTGGCGATCGCCTCCTCGATGGGGATCCGCCCGCCGGCGCCGGGCATCTCGATGTGCCCCTTCGCCCTGGGGAACAGCACCGCCGAGATGGTGCCTCCGCTGGCGATCACCACCGGCGCGCGGGTCGCGTTCAGCTTCTCCGACGGCAGGAAGAAGTCGCAGCGTAGATCCTTGGTCTCCTCCTCGCCCACGTAGAAGTTACGCGGCGGGGTCAGGTGCTGCACGTGGAGCACCGTCGTCCCCCAGAGGATCATCACCTCCACCGACGAGACGGCGGCGTTCTCCACCTCGTCCGAGGGCACATCCGGGCCCTGCTTGACCAGCGTGTAGGTGGTCGGACCGCCCGCCACGGGAGCGGCCTCCGCGGGGCCACCGAAGGGGTTGGCCACCGGCGCGGCAGCCCCAAAGGGGTTGGCTCCGAAGGGGTTGCTCCCACCGAAGGGGTTGGCCACTGCCGCGCCACCGAAGGGGTTGCTCGAGCCGCCAAAGGGGTTGGCGCTCGCGGCTGCCACAGGGGCGGGGGCCGGGGCCGAAGCCACCGCCGGAGCCACCGCCGTCGCGAGCACCGCCGACTCCAGCGTGATGGTCGTCCCGCCGATCTCGATCTGGTCGCCCGCCTTGATCTTGCACTTGTTGATGTTCGCCCCGTTGACCTTCGTCCCGGGCTCGTTCCCCAGGTCGATCAGGGTGATGTCGTCGGGGTTCGCCACCTCGATCACCGCATGCATCCGCGACGCAAGCTCGTCGTCGATGCGAAGGTGGCTCTTCGGATCCTTGCCCACCTTCACGATGTCCTGCGCGATCGTCTCCTTCCGCACCAGCGCGCCGCCCTGGTGAATCGCGAACGTCAGCGAAACCTTGACCTTGCCTTGCCCTTCCATAGCTCAACCTTCTTCTTCCTGCCCGCGCCACCGCGCGGCCTGCATCCTTGGGCCACACACGCCCCCACGGAGCGCGCGCTGGTTCGCCGCTCTACCTTCGCCGCTCGCTTGCCGGGGTCACCCCGCGACCCCACCTGCTCGCCTCAGAGGTTCTCGACGCTCTTGAGCATCTCGGTCACGAAGCTCGTCCTCGGCCGGATCAGCGTCGTCCTCACCGCGCCCGGGCGCACCCGGATCGTCGCATCGCCAGGGCCAAATCCGCCAGCGGCCAGCGGATCGTCGTCAAAGGTATACCCGTACCCCTGCTCGTCCTTGGACTCCTTGGCGTTGGCCTTCCCCTGGGCGGAAGCCACCGACGAGATCAGAAGCACGCTCAGCGCCGCGACTGCCACCACCACACGCTTCGTCTTCATGTCCGCTCTCCTCGAAAAAAATCGGCGTCGTTACAGTATCATTGTACCCGCCAGGGGGTGCAGTCGTCAACGGGGTTTCTGGCGGTTTGCGCTCGAACCAGTGCTTTCCTCCGACAGCCCTTTCTTCGCCGAGGTTCCAGGAAAAATGGCTCCTTTTATTTTTCGAGCACCGCGATATTTTTCCCCTCTCACCGGAAACGATGCCCCCAAAACGGCGACGGGCGCCTCGGGGACGCCCACCTCGCCTTGCTGCCGTGGATCGACGCTAACTTCTTCTCTTCCGGCGGGGGGTTGTCCCCCTCCAGACCGCCAGGCTGATCCACCGGCGGCGGCATCTCCTCGGCGGCCTTGATGCCCTCCAGGATGAACTTCTTGGAGGCCTCGATGTCCTCGATCCGCTCCTTGGCCCGCTTGACGCCGTCGGCGTACGCGGGGGAGGAGGCAGCCTTGCTGATGAACTGGTTGAACAGCTCCTTTGCCTGGTCGAGGATGGGAACCTGCCCCTTCGGATCGGTGACGGACTTGACCTTGTACTCCTGGGTCAGGATGCCCTCGTTGTAGTAGGTCTCGGGGCGCTCAGGGGCGACCTTCTTGGCGGCGTCCAGCTCGTCCTGGGCCAGCTTGATGTACTGGTCGAAGTTCGAGTCGTTGATCTGGCCACGGATCGCCAGGGCAAGCCCCAGGTGCGCATCGTAGTCGTTGGGCTTGATCTTGAGGGCGGCCTTGTAAGCCTCCTCGGCGTTCTTGAACCCGCGGAAGGAGAGGTTGACCGCCGCGTAGTTCATCTGGGCCTCGAAGAAGCCCGGGTCGAGGTCGGCGGCGGTCTTGAAGGACTGGACCGCGCTGTTGATGTTCCCCAGCTCGACCTGGATCAGCCCGGCGGTGTTGTGGATCGCCGGGTACTTGGGGTTCTTGCGGATCGCCTGGGAGCAGACGAGGGCCGCCAGCTCGAGCTGCTGGTGGTCGATCTTCTTCTCCTTCTTCTTGGCGGAGGTGGTGACCGCGCTGCGGCCGGAGCTGCCACCGCGGCCTGCCTTCTCCTTGGCGCGCTCCAGGTAGTAGATCGCGAGCTGGTTGAAGGCGGGCATGAAGCCGTCGTCCACGGCCAGGGCGCGCTGGATGTTCTTCTTGGCGCACTCCAGGTCGTTGGAGCAGCCGGTTCCGCCCTGGCTGCTGGCGCGCTTCATCTGGAGCATGGCCAGGTTGACCAGCGCCTCGGTGTTCTGGAATTCGGCGTCGAGCACCGCCTGCTCCAGGGATTTGATGGTGCTCTCCAGGGCGCCGTCGCCGCCCTCCTTGTAGGCGTAGAGGGCGAGCTGGGTCTTGGCGCGGTGACTCTTCGGATCCAGCTGGAGCGCCTGCTGGAAGTGCTTCTTGGCCTCCGCGTCGTTGCTGCAGCGCTGGTAGGCGAGGCCGGCGTTGTAGACGGCCTCGGGCAGCTCCTTGCCTTCCCTCTTGTTGGCCTCGTTGGCCTCCAGGAAGGCCTTGGCGGTGGCCTCGCAGACCTCGGCGTTCCAGGCGTTCTTCTGGTCGTTCTGGACGAAGGCGTCGAGGGCCGACTGGTACTTGTTCTGGGCCTCGGCGGAGACCGGGGGTTTCTCGTCGGGGGTCGAGCCGCCCTGACCATCGCCGCCGTTCTTGGGCGGCGTCTTGTTGCCGCAGGCGACGAGGGAGAGCGCGAGCAGGGTGGTGGCGAGGGGGGTGAGCAAGCTTCGCATCGTGGACCTCACTTCTTGCCCTTCTTGTCGTCGACGGCGTCGGTGTTCTCGGGCTTCTCGATCTTCTCGTTCTCGGCGGGCTGCGGGTTGGTGTTGACCGGCTTGCCGTCGATGTCGAGGGGGAAGGCGCGGTCGTTGAGGCCGCTGTTGACCCGGTTGGGGGCGCCGCGGAACTCGTCGACCTGGTGGTACTCGTTCTTGTACGTCTTCGAGAGCCACTCCTCGCAGGAGCGAGAGTACTCGTCGAAGAACTGGTACTTGACCGAGTAGTTGAGGCAGGTCTCGAACGCGACCTTGGCGCGCTGCTTCTGGGGCTCGGAGGCCTCGTCGAGGGCCGCGTAGTAGGTGCCGCGCAGCTCGTCGTCGCGCTTGAAGGAGGCGGGGATGGGCGCCGCGCGGAACTCGCGGACGAACTCGCCCCACATGTGGCCGACGCGGGCGCCGGCGGCGATGACCCACTTGGGCGGCGGGGCGGGCTCGAGCTGCACGATCTTGAGGTACTCCTTCTCGGCGCTCTCGATGGCGGGGCGCTTCTTCTTCATCCAGTCGCCCACCTTGCCCTTGATGTGCTTGAGCACCTCCTCCTTGGTGTCCTGGCCCTTGTACTCGGGGAACTTGATCTTATCGACCTCCTTCTTCGACTTCTCCGCGAAGTAGAAGTAGGCCTCGCCCACTGCCGTCAACGCCTTGCCGAGGCGTCGGATCCCGCCGTCGGCGTCCGCGAGGATCTTGTCCGCGGAGGCCTTCGGATCCTTCCAGAGGCCGCGGACCTTGTTGTACTCCTGGTCGGCGTTGTTGGCCGACTTGATGCGGACGAAGACCCGCCCAAGCAGCGCGTGGGCCTGCACCTGCACGTCGAGGGGGGCGTTCTTGTCGATCATCGCCATGGAGCCGGTGAGGCGCTTTCTGGCGTTGTCCCACTCCTCGCGGTCGACGTAGTGGGCACCGATGGCGAAGGCGACCTTGGCGGTCTCCACCGGCTTGGAGGAGCCGTAGGTCTTCATGAAGTCGTCCGCGCTCTTGATGGCCTCGCTCTCCTGGCCGAGGCCGAGCCGGAGCACCACCGCGTCGGACAGGGCGGTGTCCGCCTTCTCCGCCTTGGGGAACTCGCGGGCGTACTTCTCGTACCACTTGGCCGCCTCCTCGTAGACGGCGATGGCCTGGAAGTTACCGCCGATCTTGTAGATGCTCTTGCGGGCGAGGTCGCCCTTGTCCATGCCGTACTTGGGGTTGAGCAGGATGAGGCGGGCCTGGATGCTCTTCATCACGAGGCGCGCCGACTGGAAGGACTCGGCGGCGTTGAAGAGGATCTCGTCGATGCGGTCGCACTGGGGCTTCTGGCCGGCCTCCATCGGGCCCTCGCCGTACTTCTTCCAGATACCCAGGTAGGTGTTGGCGGCGTCCTCGTAGAGGCGCAGCGCGTTGCTGTTGCTCTTGGCGGCCAGCTCGACGGTCTTCTGCGCCTTGAGGCGCTGGATGTCGCACTGGATCTTGGTGAGCAGGGTGCACTGCTCCTGGTTCTTCGACGCCTTGCCGCCCTCGCAGTAGAGAGAGAGGAACTTGGGCACCGCCTCGCCCATCTCGTCGAAGCACCCGGGGCGAGGGTTGTCGGGGCTGGCGCCGAGGATGTTGAGGGACTCGAGGTAGAGCTGCGCGGCGTAGATACCACTCTCGTGGTCCGAGTGGTTCATCGCGATGTCGCGGAACCCGAGGGATGCCTCCTCCCAGTGGCGGGCCTCGAAGTAGGTGCGGGCGCGGGCGTACTTGACCTCGACGTACTGGTCCTTGGCCTTGGCGTCCGTGTCAGAGGGCTTGATGTAGCAGACGTAGCGGTTGAAGGCCTGGACCATGCCCTTCTGGGCGGGGGTCATCTCCTTCTTCTTCAGTTCGTCGCTGACGTCCTTCTTGGCGTTCTTCTTCTTGTCGTCCTTCTGGCCGGGGAGGTTCCCGGTGCCCTGACGGGCCTTGTCACCGGCGTGGGTCTGGTCGTAGAGCTTCTGGTAGCAGAGCACCGACGCGAAGGCGGCCTCGGCGGCCTCGGGGCCGGTCGGATCCTCCTCGACCACGGAGTCGAAGGCGGGGCCGCACTTCTCCCAATCGCCCTGGAAGTAGAGGAGATCCGCCTTGGCGTACTTGATCTTGAAGAGGCTGGGCCAGTCCTCCTTGACGAACTTGGGGAACTCGAACTTCGTGAACTCGTCCTTGGTGAAGTTCTCGGTGATGAAGTTGTAGGCCTCGGCGGCCATCTTCATCGTGTTCTTGTCCCCGGTGCCCCGGACGCCGCCGGAGCCCTGAGCCTCGATCTGCCAGGCCGCGGCGGTCTCGTAGAGGAGCTCGACGGCAGCGTTGGAGCACTGGATCTTCGACTCTTCCGAGTGGTTCTCGGTCTTGAAAGCCTTGGCGCGCTTGGCGAGGGCGTCGAGCTTGTCGCGGACGACGGCCTTGTTACCGCCGCCCTTCATCGACATGGTGGCCTGGACGATGTGCGCCTGGTACTTGCAGTTGTTGTCGCCCTTGTCGCGCTGCATCAGGTCTTCGTAGAGGGCGATGGCCTCGGGGTAATGCCCCGTGTCGAGGTAGTTCAACCCGAGGTTATCCATCATCTCGAAGGTGGCCTTGTCCGACGACTTGTCGCCGGAGAGAGGCTTGAAGAAGCTGTACGCCTCGCCGGGCTTGCCAACGAGGGCGTAGACCGGGATGATGTCCTTGCGAGCGTTCTTCTGGAGCGCGTCGACGCCGGGCTCCTTGGCATGGCGGTCGGCGTACTCGATCGTCCTCTTGAAGAAGTCGAGGGCCTTGGCGAAGTTCTCCCGCTCGCCGAGGTTCCAGTGGACGTAGCCCATCTTGTAGAGGGCGTAGCCATAGACCTTGTTCTGCGCCTCGGGGTACTCAAGCACCTTGGCGTAGGATTGCTTGGCGAGCTCGAACTTGGACGGGTCGGTCTGGCCCTCGTTGAAGAAGAGCTCACCGAAGGCCAGGTAGGCGTTGGGGATGTACTTGGACTGGGGGGTCTCGTTGATGAGCTGGAGGTAGACCTTGCGGGCCTCGTCGAGGTTCTGCCCCTGCTCGTACTCGTAGGCGAGGTAGTAGAAGACCTCGTCGAGGTTGGGGTAGCTCTTGTACTCGTTGGCGATGACCTTGTAGTACTTGATGGCGCTGGAGCGGGCGCTGGCCATGACCTTGGCGGCCTTGTCGGCGGCGGCCTGATCCTTCTTGATCTCGTTCTCGGTCTTCTCGCGGAAGGAGGCGTTCTCCAGCTCGACGTAGGTCTCGGCGAGGCGGCGTGCGAGCTGGACGCGGTCGGCGGCGCCCTTGCTGGTGGCCTTCCAGAGCTCCTCGAGCTGGGCGATCTCGCTGATGAGCAGCTTGACCGCCTTGTCCTTCATCTGGGTCCGACGCTGATCGCGCTGGGCGTTGGCCATCTCGACGTCGGGGTTGGTGGGTTTGTTGTCCTTGGTCTTCTGCTCGGAGGGGACAACGTTGGCGATCTTCACGCCCTGCGGCTTGTCGCTCTTGGGGGTGAATTGGGAGATCCCGCTGGGGCAGGTCTCGATGTTCTTCTTGGCGTCGTCGGAGACGCAGGCGTCGGCCGCCATGGCGGCGGGGGTCGACGCGCTGGTGGCAGCGAGGGTCACGCCGCCGACGATCCACTTGAGAATGCGCTTCATACCGCTGTAACCTCCCACACTTGGAGACAACGACCTGACGGTAGAACCCCAGCTCATCGCGCCAGAATTCTCCGTCAAACGGCCAGAGGATGTGTTCTTCGTCCGGGTTGACCACGCCGTAGATCTTGGCGTCCGCCTCGGTGAATTTCGTGCCGGAGTCGACCGCCTGGTCGAGCTTGCTGCGCTCGGCGGCGGTGATATCGATGAGGATCTTGGCCGCGTCGCGCAGGTGCTCGTTGAGCTCATCGAGGTTGCGCTGGTAGCGCTCCTTGACGAGGTTACCGCCGCTCTCGACGGCGAGGGTGCGGGTGTTGTCGAGGGCGTCCTTCACGTCGTTCCCGAGGTTCGAGTTCTTGAAGGAGTCGGGGGCCTTGGTAAAACGTGACGCCTCCTCGTCGATGACCTTGACGTATTCCAGGTACCGGAGGAGCTGGCGGTCGCCCAGGGACAGCTCGATGATGCGCTTGCTCTCGGGGGGGAGGTCCGCCTTCTTGGCGACGACGTCCTGGAAGAACTTGAAGGCATCCTCGGGCTTCTCGATCCTGGTCACGACCGCGTTGAGCTGCTTCTGGATGGGCTCGTACTTGACCTTGAAGGCGGCCACGACGGTGGTGGCGTACTCGTACTGGCAGGTGGCGAAGTAGATCTGCGCCTTGAGGATGTCCGCCTCGGGGTAGAAGCTGTTGGGGAAGTAGGGGGACTGGATGGTGTGGATGTTCCCGAGGGCGCGGGGGTAGTCGCCAGCCATGAAGTAGGCCCAGGACTCCTCGAAGAGGCCATCGAGCCAGTACTCGGAGCCGGTGTCGATGCGGTTCCAGTACTTGACCGCGGCGGACAGCTTCTTCTCGTCGATGGTGGGCTGGTTGTTGTCGTCCAGCCGGACCGACGCGGAGTAGTAGGTGCGGGCCATGGAGAGGTAGGCGAGGTCGCGCATGCGCTGCTCGTCCTCCACCCCGCCGACGCCGTCCTCGATGGCCTGGACGATGCGCTGGAAGGCCTGGACCGCCGGCACCGACTTCTTGAGCTGGACGTAGCTGATGCCGTTGAAGAACTGGGACTGGACGTAGAACTTCGACTTCTTGTCCACGTTCTCGAAGAGCTGGATCGCCTCCTCGTACTGCCGGTTGCGGTACTTGTAGCGGCCGAGGAGGAAGTTGAGCTGCCAGAACAGCTCGCGCTGGTTGGCGTTGTTGAAGCGACCGACCTGCTCGGCGGAGTACTTGCCGACGCGCTCGACGATGTCAGCGGGCTCGGGGAGCTGGGTGGCCAGCTTCGCAAGCCACAGCAGGGTCTCGTTGAACTTCAGGTGGTTGGGGTTGTCGGCGATCTCGCTGAAGATCGTGTAAGAGTACTGGTAGAACTGGAGCCGGTAGAGGGCCACCGCCAAGTTGTACTGGGCGATCTGCTTGTTCCCGTCGTCGTCGCCGGTCTCGCCGCGGTAGACCCGGTTGAGCGCCAGCGCCGCCTCCGCCCACTTCTCGGAATCGAAGAGCCGGGTCGCGGTGGCGGCCTCCTCCGTGGGCTCACCGGCGACGACCGGCCCCTTCTCGGCCGGCTTCTTGTCGCCCCCCTCGTCCAGGTCGACCTCGACCGGACCGTCCTTCTTGCCGGCGTCCTTCTTGTCGTCCTTCTTGCCAGCGTCCTTCTTGTCGTCCTTCTTGCCGGCCGCGGGCTTGCCCTGGGCCTGGACCTCGTTCGTCGAGGTCACCGGCACCAGGGACACCAGGGAGACCAGCAGGAGTGCACGTGCCAACCGGTTCAACATCGTCCTTCTCGCTTTCGACGATTCCAGGGAGGTCCGACCCTTCTCGGGGTGCCGGGGCGGCCGGGCTTGGAGGCTCCAGCGCGTCGAGGCCACGGCACCATGCCGCGCCAGGCTATCATGTCTCCCCCAGGGATCTGGCGGACATTTTCCAGGGAGTGAGCCCCCTCGTGGCCCCGACTTCCAGGGGGGCTAAAAAAGGGTTGGCTCACTGAAACCAGGGAGAGGGCGGGACCAGAGAGAACAGCGTCCAGGGGCGCGGATGCTAGGGAGGTGGCCTCGCCGCTGTCAAGGTGCAACGACCCCCCGCGGAAAGAGCGTTGACCGCGTGCGGGGGGCTCGACTACCTTGCGTCGGGCGTCGTACCCTGCCTCTACCCCCCACGAGAGCTCCGCACGATGATTCTCCGCAAAATCATTGTTTTGTCCGCCCTGTTCTCCGCCCTTGGCGCCTTTGCCGGCGGCTGTCAGAGCGGCGGTGTCGGTGATCCGTGCATCCCCGAAGACGAGTACCAGCCCCGGTTTTCCGGTTTCTCCGCCAGCGAGGTGAACATCGAGTCCCGCTCGTTCCAGTGTGAGACCCGGGTGTGTCTGGTCAACCATTTCCGGGGCCGCGTCAGCTGCCCCCTTGGCCAGGATCAGGCCCTCGCCACCAAGGCCGAAAGCTACTCCAAGGCCCGGGCCCAGGATGGCAACGTCACGATCCCGGGCAGCGGGATCTCCTCGGATGAGCAGGCACAGATCTGCCACATCCCGGGCTCCAGCGGCGACAAGGCCGAGGTGGTCCAGGTCAGCGTGCTGCCCCAGTGCACCACCCGCCAGGCCAAGGATGTCGTCTACTGCTCCTGCCGGTGCGCGGGGCCGGACCCGGACGCCCGCTACTGCGATTGCCCCTCCGGCTTCACCTGCACGCCCTTCCCCGAGCTGGACCTCGGCGCGGCGGTGGCCCAGGGCAGCGGTAACCTCAGCGGCTCCTACTGCGTCAAGGACAGCGACATCGATCCGGCCACCAAGCGGGTCAACTACAACTCCGGCATCTGCCCCCAGGCCCCGACCGCGGCCAGCCTCGCCGACAAGTGCGACAAGAGCGGCAACTGCGGCGTGGAGAACAACCTCAACTGAGCTCCCCGGATCGTCGGCGCATCGGGGCCCGCGCCGAGCAGGTCGCCGCCGATTACTACTGGACCCGAGGGTTCCAGATCGAGGGCAGAAACCTGCGCATCGGCCACCTGGAGGTCGACCTGCTGGTGCGCCAGGGGCCGCTCCTGGTCGTGGTCGAGGTGCGCGCCCGGGGGCCCGGGGCGCTCCAGGGGCCGTTCGCCTCGGTGCGCGGCTCCAAGCTCCGGAACCTCCGGACAGCGGTGCAGGCGGTCTGGCGCAGGCGCCGGGGCGACCCGACCATCGAGCGCATCCGGCTGGACATCGCCGCGGTCAACCTGTGGAAGATCCCTGTCGAGATCGAGGTGGCGGAGGCGGTGACGTAGCGGCTCAACGGCCTGGCTTGAGCGGGCGACGGAAGCGGAGATCCTCGCCGTCGAAGGGCGGGATCTGGATCTTCTCCCACGCCTCGGTCACGCAATCGTTGAACGCCTGGTACCCCCCGGAGAGGAGGAGGAATTTCCCGCTGGTCCGGACGGAGAACGTGAGGTGGACGCTGCGGCCCAGCGCGAGGTGCTTGCAGGAAGAGGCAGCGGTGACGGCCTCGTCGATCCGCAGGGAGAGGACCCGGGGATCAGGGAAGCGCGCCGGGCCGTCCAGCAGCGACGGCTGGTAGGAGGCGAGGAGCTTCCTCAGGCCCTCGGCGAAAGCATCCCGCGTGCCGTCGATGGATCGTCGGATCCAGAAGCCCACGACCGCCTTGGTGACGTTGCCGTTCACCCCGGCGTCGAAGGCGTTGTCGTAGAAGAAATTGTTCCCCGGAGAGGTCGCGGAGGGGTTCGAGCAGAAGAACGGGTTCATGAAGAAGAACCATCGCTCGTGGTGATCCCTGGGGAGCGCCCTGGCCCGGAGCAGCGCCTCGTACTGCCTGCGCTCTCGCTCGAAGCAGGCCGGGTCGGCGATCGCCTTCTCGTGGACCTTCCAGAAGATCTCCGCCAGCGGCCTGAGGTTGGCCTCGTAGGAAGCCTGGGTCGCGCGGCGGGCCGCTGTGTCCCTGCCGGCAGGGGACACCTTGTCGATGAGCCAGCGGACAAAGGCCGGGTTGTAGCGGCCAAAATCGTGGGGGACGCCGAGGGCGAGGGAGTCGTCCTTGTGGGGCCCCGCGGCGAAGATGTCGACGCCCGCCAGCTTCCGTATCACCCCGATATCTAGATCTTCCGGACGATGGCACCAGAAATTCTGGATACCCCCCCGGGGAAAATAGTCGTACTCTGCGCAGCGACTCGTGGGGCTCCAGCGGTCGAGGGTGGCCTCGAAGAGGGCTTTGTTCGGCGTGTCCTCGAAGACTTTCCAGCCGGTGGCCGAGCCGGAGGCGACCGGCGTCGGGTCGACCGGAGCCGCAGGCTTACCTGGAGGAGCCCCCTGAAGAGGAGCAGGCGACGCGGAGGGCGCGGAGGGCGCGGAGGCCGGGGGCGCCCCCGCCGCGCAGGCCGCCAGTCCGCCCAGTGCCGCCCCGAGGAACGCCGCCTTCGCCTGGAATCGACCGAGCATTCCGCCCTTTTAGCACCGAGGAGGAGGGCGATGCAGGGGCTCAGGGGTCGCCGAGGAGGTGGACCGGTAGCGAGGGATCGAGGCGGTAGCCTTCGTCGTAGCGCTGGAGCACGCCTCGGAGGCCCATGCGGCGGAGCTCGCTCAGCAGCACGTAGACACGGTTTGCGCCGGCATCCGGGGTAAGGCGTTCGCCGGGCCACCCCGCCTGGAGGAGCACGTCCACGGAGAGGGCTTTGCCAGGGCGGTGAAGCCGCGCCTCCGTCAGGGCGAGCAGGACACGGCGCAGAGAGGTGCGGGAGCCGAGGAGGTGGCGTGTCCCCTCGGGTGTCTCGATCCAGGTGGCGTCGGGGCCCACCTTCAGCCCGCCGAGAGCGGGCGCAGGGGGATCCTTGACCAGCGATTCCTCCTGCTGGGGCAAGAGAGGGAGAAGTCGCTCCATGGCGGCGGCGATGTGCCGCTCGAAGCCCTCTGGATCGGGGGTCACCTTGAGGAGCACGCGGATGCGATCAGAGACCTCGGCAGCCTCCTCGATGGAGGCGCGCTGGGCAGGCAGCGCAGCGATGACGTGGCGCTCGAACCAGAGCAAGCAGCGGATCAGCTCGGCATCCTCAGCCAGAGAGAGGCCCGTGAGAGCCCTGCCCACCGCGGGCGCCAGGGAGACCACGGGCAGCATCGAGCGCATCATCAAGATCAACGCGACGAAATCTCCGGAGGGAGAGGGTGCGCCCCCGAGGGTGACTTCAGGAGGCCGGAAGATGGGTTCACCCGCCAGTGGGTGCCCGTACTCGTCGCGAGTCACCACGTTGGCCCCGAATCCGATGAGCCAGTGCTTCCCCTGGCGGTTGAAGAGGACGTTGCCGTAGGCGAGATCCTGGAGGCAAAAGGGCCCCCCCGGCGCTCCGTGAGCCGCCTGGAGCGCCTGGCGTAGCCCGAGGATGAAGCCGTCCGCCTGGGGGTGCTGGAGCTGGAGGCCGATCCGCTTGGCCTCCCGGAGCAAGGTGCCGAGGTCAACCACGGCGTCACAGGCGAAGGCAAGGTAGGGCACGCCGTCGGCTTCTCCGTGGTCGGCGACGGGGGCGATCCGCGGGTGCTGGATGCGCTGGTGGGCCTGCCGGAGCCGCTCGAGGACCTGCCGCTGGAGGACGCGATCACGGCCAGGAGCGCCGAAGACCACCACGCGAGGCTGCTCTGTGGAGTACTCCCGCACGGAGCTGAGGAAGAATGCTCCTTGGGAGCGCAACAAAGAGGGCTGATCAAAGCGCCCTAGCCAGGGCGTAGCACGGCTGGTGCCAGGCCAGAACATCCGGTGAATTGTAGCATATTTTGATTTAAGGTTCTTTAAGGGCGACGTTTGGCGGGTCGGGGAAGTAGGGAGGAATTGATGATCGAGTCTCTTTCTCTTCAGGGTTTGTCGAGGATCAACGTCCGCCGGGGCGTTGTGGTGGCGTTGATCGGGGTGAGCGCAGCGGTGGCTGGGGCATGCACGCCAGGCAAGCTGGTGTCCGGGGCGGCCAAGGCGCCGGGGGTCCCCGGGGAGGGGTGCGATCCGAAGGCGCTGAACGAGATCAACAGCCCGCTGGTGATCGAGTGGCCGTCGGATGCGCGGAGCGACCTGGAGTCGGCGATGCACGACGGGGTGGTGGTGGTGAGCTTCACCTGCGAGAAGGTGAAGGTGCTGCCGGACTGCAAGGTGGCGGGATCCTACGGGTACCGCGCGGTGACGCCGAGGGAAGAGTCGGTGCTGATCGAGGGGCGCGACAACATCCAGGCGAGCTTCGGCGGGGTGAGCTGGGCGGTGGGGGGGAGCCTGGAGCGGGACGCGAAGCTGGACCTGAGCTACATGCTGGTGGGGAAGCAGTCGACGATCCTCAACAGCCTGCACGACAAGGAGCTGGAGGGCGGCGACTTCTGCAAGGGCGCCACCCATTTCGTGAAGCGGGCAGACGTGGGGGCCTTCGCGTACGCCACGGGGACGCGCGTCGCCGCGGGGATGTCGGCGAAGGTGATGGGGCAAGGGGCCTCCGGATCCAGCGAGAACAAGGAGGTCAAGACCAAGCGGGACGGGGACCCGGCGACCTGCAAGGGATCGAGGCTGGCGGACGAGAAGGCGCCGGAGGGCTGCGGCGCGGCGATCCGGGTGAGCTTGGTGCCGATCAAGAGCAGCGGCGTGAGCAAGGCCGAGAGCCTCTCGAAGAAGGGTCTGAGCGACGGGCTGGGGTGCCCCACAGGCTTCGTTTACGCAGACGGAGCCTGCACCAAGGACGCCGGGAAAGTGAAGGCCTTCCTCTGCAAGGAGGGAGACCAAAAAGAGTGCCAGAAGCAGTGCACCGCAGGGAGCGATGCGAGCTGTGATCGGTTCGCCCGAGCGTTGCTCTACGGAGAGGATGAGAACAAGGATCTGGGCAAGGTGGCCGAGAGCATCCAGGGGAGCGCGCAGCGCTTCGAGGAGTCCTGCAAGGCGGACCAACCGAACACCTGCGCAGCGCTGGCCATCCTTGCCTTCGCGCCGATGCTGGGGGGAGGCGATTTCGACAAGAAGCAGGCGACCAAGGGCTTCGACTACATGGCCCGCGGCTGTGTCGCCGGGGATTTCACCTCCTGCCTGTTCCTCCGCTTCATCGGCATGGACGCGGAGATAAAGAAGGAGACCGGCATCGACGGGCAAAAGCTGCTGGTGCAGACCATCGAGCGCGGCTGCCGCGCCGGCAACGCGGTCCCCTGCGGCTTCGTCAGTGTCGAGGCGGCGTCCGGGGAGAACATCCGGCGGGACCCGAAGCGCGCCGTCGAGCTCGCGGAGAGCGCCTGCCGGGGATCCTTCGCGGAGGCCTGCCAGATCCACGCGGCGCTGCTCGGCGACCACGGGCGATGCGAGGCTATCTTCCAGGGAATCAACGAGAAGATGGGGCGCCTCTACCACGCGGAGGCCATCTGCGACGACGCGGTGCTGGAGGCCATCCCGGACGACGCGAAGAAGGCCGCCGCCAGCCTCAAGCGAGCCTGCGATCTGGGTGCTCAGCCAGCTTGCGGAGGCTGACGAGATCCTGGACGCCCTCCCTGGCTCCAGCGCAAATATCCGGATAAAAAAGGGTTGCCCTAGCCCTGGCTCGGGGTCCACGCTCCGTCCGTGTCGCTGCGCGTCTCGGGGCTGACCGTCGTGCGAGGCGGGACGACGATCCTCCACCGGGTCTCCTTGCGCGCCGATCCTGGGGAGATCCTCGGGGTGTTTGGCCCCTCTGGCGCCGGCAAGAGCACGCTTTTTCAGGCCATCAGCGGCGAGATTCCGGCCCAGGGGAGCGTCGTCCTCGGCGGGCAGCCGGCGGAGCGGTGGGCCGTGTGGCGGCGGGCGAGGGCCGGGCTTGGCTACGTCCCCCAGGGGCCCAGTGTCCTCCTGGATCTCTCGGTCCTCGACAACCTGCGGACCTTTGCCCGGCTGGCCCGCCGCCCCGCGGATCCCGAGCGCTGGGCTCACCGCGTCGGCCTCGATCACCGGCGGTCGATCCTGGCCTCCTCCCTCTCCGGGGGCGAGCGCCGCCGCCTGGAGCTGGCCCGCGCCCTGCTGTGCGAGCCCTCCGTGCTCCTCTGCGACGAGCCCTTCGCGGGGCTGAACCCGGGCGCCATCCAGTCCATCTCCGGGCTGCTGCGGGAGGCCGCCTCCTCCGGGGTCTCCGTGCTGATCTCTGACCACCACCTGCCCGAGGCCCTGGCCCTCGCCCGCCGGGCGCTGCTGCTGCTGGATGGACGCATCGAAGCCGAGACCGACGCCGCCTCCTTCCCTTCGCACCCGCTGGTGCAGGGGCGCTACGTGGGCCCGGGCTGAGCGGCCCCGGAGCGCCCGCGAAGCGCCACCGAGACGCCTTGGATCCAGGCCGCTGTTGGCGCCTGTGGAGAGGGCCGAGGGACCTTTTCCACAGCCCCCGGGGACAAGCTGTGGACAACCCGTGGACAACCGGTGCGGCGTCGGAGGCCTGTCGCTGGCTTGGATCCAAGCCGACACCCGGAAAAACCCGGGACTCCAGCTTTCTCCCCAGGGGATGAACAACCTGTGGAAACCTTGGATCCAAGGACTCCACAGGCTGTGGAGGGGGACGGGGAAACCTGTGGAGAGGTTGTGGGATGGCTGTGAGAAACCTTGGATCCAAGCCATTTTATCCACAGACGGGGGAGACCTCTTGACAGGAAGGAAACGACCCTCGCTCTGCGGGGTTTTGCCATGGATCACCTTGGATCCATGGTATTCTTCCGTTCAGTGGTCAAAGTACACCCCCCATCCCTGGGGAAAACCCTGTGGTCAAGTTCTTGGCATCCTCGGGATCTCCGGTGGAGAAAGAGGGTCATCCTTGCCATGGGTCAAGGACAAACCACCCGGATACCCCCGGCTTCTCCACCGGTTACGCAGGGGGGTGTGGAGAAAATTCTCCAAGGATCCAAGGTACTTACAAGGTTATCCCCGCAATCCACAGGCCATACTACGACTGCGATCTCTTTCTTAAAAATTTCTGGATCAGAAATCATGGAAGAGCGGGGCGCCTGGGCCGGTTCACCGTTGGATCCAAGCTTCCCGGGGGGTCTCCTTGGGGAGAGGCCAAGGAAGGAGAAGAGGAGGCCCCCCGGGAGGTGGGCAAGCGTCCGTGGAGGGGACCGTAGAGGCAGGCCGAGAGGCGGGCCAAATTTTGGGGGAGATATTTTTTTGCCAGGGGGGTTCCGGGCCTGGAGCGGTGGCCGTTGCGGGGGAGGCGACGCGGGGGTATCGGACGCTTCATGGATCTGACCGTCTCGAAGAAGGATTTGCTGCGGATGGCCAAGCGCGCCCAGGCGGTGGCCGACAAGAAGAGCACGATGCCGATGCTGTCGAACGTGCTCTTGGACGGGACCGTGGGGGGCGAGCTGAAGGCCCAGGCGACGGATCTGTACCTGTCGGTGAGCGGGAAGATCCCGGCGGAGATCCGGAAGCGAGGATCGATCGCGCTGCAGGCGAAGGACCTCTTCGATCGGGTGAACACCATGCCGGAGGGGCCGGTGCACATCACGACGCTGGACAACGGCGCCACGACGCGGATCCGCACCGGGGTGGGCAAGCTGGAGTTCCGGCTGTCCGGGGTGCCTGGGGGGGACTTCCCTGCGCTCCCTGCGCCCCCGGAGGACGCCCGGCGCTACAAGCTCCCGGCGGAGCTGGTGAAGCGGCTGATCAACCACACCAAGTTCAGCATCTCGCCGGACGACACGCGACCCAACCTCAACAGCGCGCTCTTCGAGTGGTACGAGAGCCGCCTGAGGATGGTGACCACGGACGGGCACCGGCTGTCGAAGATGGAGGCGGTGCTGGGGGAGAACCAGGGGGCGGCCTCGTCGCTGCTGCTGCCGCTCAAGGCCATCAGCGAGCTGGAGCGGCTGGCGGACGAGGCGCTGGCGGAGGCCAAGGGCGAGAAGGACGGCCCCGCGCCCCACGTGGTGCTGATCCCGTCGGAGGGGAGCGCCTTCTTCGAGGTGGCCGGCGCCCTCTTCAGCGTCAAGCTCGTGGACGCCCAGTTTCCCTCGTACAAGAAGGTCATCCCGGAGCACTCCAGTCGGATGGCGCGGATCCCCGCGGCGGGCTTCGCCGAGCGGCTGCGGGCCGTGAGCCTCGCCGCCAACGACCGCACCGGCGGCATCAAGCTCACCCTGGCCCCCGGCACGCTGCGGATCTCCAGCGAGAGCCCGGATCGGGGCGAGGCCAGCGACGAGCTGCCCATGGACTACCAGGGGAGCGAGATCGTCATCGGCTTCAACGCCAAGTACTTCCAGGACGTCCTGGCCGCCATCAAGGACGACAGCGACGACGTGCTGCTCGGGCTCTCCGGCGAGCTGGATCCGGCGGTGCTACGCCCGGCCTACTCGGAGGAAGACGCCGCCCACTACGACTTCGTCGCCGTCGTGATGCCGATGCGCATTTGAATGGAGCCCCTCCTCCTCGAGCACATCGCCGTCCGTGATTTTCGCAACATCGAGCGGGCCGAGCTCAGGCCAGGGCGCCGGCTCACGGTCATCAGCGGCGACAACGGTCAGGGGAAGACCTCCCTCCTCGAGGCGATCTACTTCGCTGCCACTTCCAAGAGCTTCCGGACGCCCCGGCTCGCCGAGGTCACCCGCCACCAGCAGCGGATCGCCTCGGTGCGGGCTCGCTTCCGCGACGGGCCGGGGGGGCTGAGCCGCGAGCAGATCGCCAGCGTGGACGAGGGGCAGAGGGCGGTGAAGATCGACGAGCGCAGGCCGCCCTCCCTCGCCGCCTACGCGGTCCGCTCCCCCATCGTCTGCTTCCACAGCGCCGAGCTGGAGCTGTCCCAGGGCGCCGCCTCCGCCCGCCGCACGCTCCTCGACCGGGTCTCTCTCTTCCTGGAGCCCGCCAGCTTCGACCACCGGGAGCGCTACCGCAAGGCGCTCCGCGAGCGGCAGAAGGCCCTGTCCCTCCGGGGGCCCGAGGCGACGGAGCTACCCCCCTACGAGGAGCTCTGCGCCCGCCACGGGGCCGCGGTCTCCCGGGCGAGGGGGCGGGCCGCGGAGGCCGTCAACGCTCACCTGACGGAGATGTTCGCCAGGATAGCCGCCCCGGGGCTCTCCCTGACGGCGACCTTCAAGCGGGGTGGCAGCGACGAGGATGAGGTGATGCTGCGGGAGCTCTGCGCTCGCCGCGCCCGCGACCGGGTCCGGGGCGCCCCCGGCTTCGGCCCCCACCGGGACGAGCTCCTCCTCGCCATCGACGGCCACCAGGCCCGGATCGTCGCCTCCCAGGGGCAGCACCGGGCCGTCACCCTCGCGCTGAAGCTGGCCGAGTTCCACGCCATCGCCCGGGCCCGGGGCGTCCTCCCCGTGCTGCTCCTCGACGACGTCTCCAGCGAGCTGGATCGGGACCGCACCTCCGCGCTGCTGCTGCTCCTCGGCCAAATGGGCGCCCAGATCTTCCTCACCACCACCCGCCCGGAGCTGATCCTCACCCCCTGGGTGAAGCCCCAGGACCGCGTCGACGTGGCCCTCCAGGCTGGCTCCCTCGCCCCCCTGTCCGCCCCCTGAAATGACCCCGCTCCTCGCCCTCGAATTTCTCCCCGTTGAGGGACAGAAAATGACCTCCGGAAAGGTGGCAACGAGGGGGGGGAAGCGCTATACTCTATCGGTTACCAACACCGGAAATTTACGGCGAAAAATGGCTCAACCTCCCCTGAATCACCCCCCCACCGCCGACACCCCTCCAACCCCCCCGGTTTCGCCGCCCAACGGGGCTCCCCCCGAAGCCTCCGGCGACGACGAGGAGCCGGCCAAGAGCGAGGGGTACGGGGCGAGCGCCATCCAGGTGCTGGAGGGGCTGGAGGCCGTGCGCAAGCGACCCGGCATGTACATCGGCAACGTGGTCGACGGGACCGCGCTCCACCACCTGATCTGGGAGGTCATCGACAACTCCGTCGACGAGCACCTCGCGGGGCGCTGCAAGACCATCGATGTGGCGCTGCTGAGCAACGGCTCGGTGATGGTGAACGATGATGGCCGCGGGATCCCGGTGGGGATGCACGAGCGCGGGGTGTCCGCCGCCGAGGTCGTGATGACCAAGCTGCATGCGGGCGGGAAGTTCAACAACAACACCTACGCCATCTCCGCCGGCACCCACGGCGTCGGCGTCAGCGCGGTCAACGCGGTGAGCGAGGTGCTCATCCTGGAGATCCGCCGGGAGGGCAAGCTCTGGCGCCAGGAGTACCGTAAGGGCGCCCCGGTCGAGCCGCTCACCGCCGTCCGCCCGCTCACCGAGGGCGAGGGCACCGGCACCCGCGTCACCTTCCGCCCGGACCCGGAGATCTTCCCGATCAACGAGGAGAACGTCTTCCACAACGACACCATCGTGTCGCGGCTCCGCGAGCATGCGTTCCTCAACCCGGGCCTCCGCATCAACTTCACCGACGAGCGCACCGAGCGCGCCGAGTCCTTCGAGTACACCGGCGGCATCGTCGACTACGTGGCCCTGATCAACCAGGGGAAATCCCCTGTCCACCCGGAGGTCATCCGCATCTCCGGCGTCCAGGACGGCGTCCAGGTCGACCTCGCCCTCCAGTGGAACGACACCTACAACGAGATCGCCTTCTGCTACACCAACAACGTCCGGAACAAGGACGGAGGCACCCACCTCACCGGGCTCAAGGGGGCGCTCACCCGCACGTTCAACAACTACGCCGTGCAGAACAACCTCCTCAAGGAGGTGAAGCAACCGCTCCAGGGGGAGGACGTCCGCGAGGGGCTCACCACGGTCATCAGCGTCAAGCACCCCTCCCCGAGCTACAGCAGCCAGACCAAGGAGAAGCTGGTCAGCGGCGAGGTCAAGGGCATCGTCGAGAACCTGGTGAACGAGCGGCTGGCGAAGTTCTTCGAGGAGAACCCGCAGATCGCCCGGAGGATCATCGACAAGGCCCTGATGGCGGCGAAGGCCCGGGAGGCCGCACGCAAGGCCCGAGAGGCCATCCGCAAGGGCCCCGACATCGCCACCCTCTCCGGCAAGCTGGCTGACTGCCAGTCCAAGGATCCCGCGGAGAGCGAGCTCTACATCGTCGAGGGCGAGAGCGCCGGGGGCTCCGCCAAGCAGGGCCGCAACCGGAAGTTCCAGGCGATCCTCCCCCTCAAGGGGAAGATCCTCAACGTCGAGCGCGCGCGCATGGACAAGATGCTCTCCTCCCAGGAGGTCGGCACGCTCATCTCCGCCCTCGGCGTCAACCTCGTCGAGAAGACCGAGGAGGCCGGCGGCGGCTGGCAATTCGACACCACCAACATCCGCTACCACCGCGTGATCCTCATGAGCGTCGACGGGGAAGAGCACGTCTTCGTCCGCGACGAGCGTGGCACCCGGATGGTCAAGATCGGCACCTTCATCGACCAGGTCCTCGCCCTTCACGATGCCCCCGTGGGCCCCCAGGGCTACACCAGGGTCGTCGATCGCCCTCTCGGTGAGGTGCTCTGCTTCGGCCTGGGTGATCACCAGACCAAGTTCCGCCCCATCAAGGCCGTCATCCGCCACGATGTCGACGAGGCTCTGTTCGAGGTCCGGACGGCGTATGGAAGGTCTGTGCGCGTGACCGCGAGCCACAGCGTCTTCGTCCACGAGGACGGGGAGGTGCGCCTGAAGCGCGGCGACGAGCTGACGGTCGGGGACAAGGTCGTCGCACCGCGGACGATCCGCTTCGGGAACGAGGCGCCAGAGGAGATCGATCTGCTCAAGGAGCTTCACCGGCTCCCCGAGGCTGCTTCCCAGGTCTGGGTGCGCGGTCCTGCCGTCGAGGACTGGTTCAAGAGCAAGGTGCGCAGCGACTTCGCGGGGCAGCCCCGGTGGGTCGATCCGCGGGTGGATATCCCCGAGGTTGTACGCTCCGAGCTGACCGCGCAGCGCAAGGTCCGGGGGGTCTCCAACAAGGAGCTCTGCGCCCTCGTCGGTATCCGGCAGCCGGTCACGTTCTACGCCTGGGAGCATGGGACTTCCCGGCCCACGCTTCCTGATTTCAAGGCTTACCTTGCGGCCATCGGGGCGGACGTGGACGCGGTGCTCGCCCGGGTCCGTGTGGGCCCGAGCAAGCTCGATCGCATCTGGGAGGAGCAGTACAAGGGCTCGCCTTCCAACCGGGTGAGGGACTACGTGCGGCTCTCCGCGCTGGACGAGGAAGACCTCGATTTCTTCGCTAACCACACGGATCTCGAGCTGACCCCGGAGCACCACGGGAAGGCCGGGATCAAGCGGTTTATCCGGGTGAACGAGGCGTTGATGAAGCTGCTCGGGTTCTACCTGGCGGAGGGGTCCTGCTCGGATCGAAACGGGATCCGGCTCTCGATGGGGGCGCGCAACGCGGCGCTGCTGCCGGAGATGACCGCCGTGTTCTCCGAGGTGTTCGGTCTCCCCGGGAAGAGCTACGAGCAGGACGAACGGGCGGGCGAGCTGCGCTTGACCAACCGAGTGGCGGTCCTGGCGTGGCAGCATGTGTTCGGTTTTCACAAGGTGGATTCGCTCACCAAACAGCTCCCTGCGCTCGCGTTCTCGACCGCCGAGCCGTTGAGGCTCGCGTTTCTTCGGGGGTACTTGCTGGGGGATGGCTCCGTCGGGGACGGCCGCCTGTCGTTCGCGACATCCTCCCGCGATATCGCGAGCGGAGTGCTCTACCTGCTCTCCAGCTTCGGGGTCGTCGCCTCGCTGTCCGAGATCCAGCCGGACGGGGTCACCCGGCAGATCCGCGGTCAGGACTGCGAGACCAGGCACCCGCACTGGTCCATCACGATCTCCGCCAGGGACGATCTCAAGCGAATCCAGGGCTCCTGGGCGGGGCTCCCCTCCGCGAGTAAGCTCACCGCGCGCTTCGACGGGGAGGTCTCCGGAGTGAACCGGCGCTTCGACCTCATCGACGGCGACCTGATCGCGCTGCCGATCACCTCGATCGAGAGGGTCGAGGCCAGCGGCGGGAAGGTCTACGACTTCTCCGTCGAGGGGGACGAGAACTTCGTGGCAGGGATGGGCGGGATCTGCTGCCACAACACCGACGCTGACGTGGATGGAAGTCACATACGGACGCTACTGCTCACGTTCTTCTACCGGCAGATGCCCGGGGTGATCGAGAACGGTTTCCTCTACATCGCACAGCCGCCGCTCTACCGGGTGCGCAAGGGGAAGAAGGACCTCTACGTCAAGGACCAGAACGCGCTGGAGAACCTGCTGCTGGAGAACGCCGTGGATGGCATCGAGGTGTCCGCCTCCAACCGCTTCGCCATCTCCGGGGTGCCGCTCTACAACTTCGTCAAGAGCATGCGCGCCGCCCGCCGCGCCCTCGATCACCTGGACAAGCGCTGCGACGAGCGCATCATCGCGGAAGCCGCTCGCCTGGGGATCACCCGGGAGAACCTGGCCGATCCGGAGAAGATCCGGGCGCTGACGGAGCGCCTCTCAGCCCGCTACCCGGGCTGGAATCCGCTGGTGGTGGAGGTCGAGGCGAAGGAGGATGGGGCGCAGCTCTCCGTCCGCCCCCGGCTGGGCTCCACCGGGCGCGCCAGCGTGCTGACGGCGCACCTCCTGGAGAGCCGCGACTACCGGGAGGTGCTGGCCTTCGAGCACGACCTGGCGGCGCTGGGCCCGGCGCCTTACACGGTGCGCGCCGTCGGGAGCGCCTCCGACGGGGAGACGCTCGCGGATGGCGACGCGCTCCACGAGCACCTGGACGAGCGTGGGCGTCGCGGCCTCACCATCAGCCGCTACAAGGGTCTGGGCGAGATGAACGCGGAGGAGCTCTGGGAGACCACCATGAACCCGGACGCCCGGACGCTCCTCAAGGTGGAGCTGGGCGACAGCGTGAACACCGACGCGCTCTTCTCGAAGCTGATGGGCGAGAACGTGGAGGACCGCCGGAAGTTCATCGAGGACAACGCCCTCAACGTCCGGAACCTCGATATATAAAGCACCGGCCAGGTTGTAACGACTTGTAGCAATTGTCCCGGCCCCGTAACGCGGTTTACGGGGCCAGATTTTTTGTGCGTCCTCCCGGGGAACGTGTATGGATTTGTGCATGAAGATTTCTCATGCAGTTCTGATGGCGGGAGTCGCCGCGGTGTTCGCGGTGGTGGGTTGCGACAAGAAGGGCGAGGAGGGCGCCTCGGGGAGCGCCGCGGGGACCAGCGGGACCGTGGTGGCTGCCCCGACCAACACGACGACCACCCCGACCCCGACCACGGTGGCGACGCCGCGGGCGACGGCCACCACCACGATCAAGGTCGGCGCGGCGGGCGCCGGTGGGGCCGCGGGCGCAGG